>JAIORC010000117.1 GCA_021108335.1 Phycisphaerae bacterium | reverse complement strand
TGCGTTGCAGCGATAGGTTACGGCGATGATGGCGTCGGAAGGATTTTTCATAGGCCTTGGATTATACCAATTTCGTGCTATTAGTACGCTGTCTGAGTTAAGGGAACTTCTAAAAAATATTGGGTGCCTACATTTACGCCGGAGGTGCGTCTTGCAGTAATTTCAAAAACTCGTCCGCCATTCGTTCGAGGCTGAATTCTTCGGCCCGCTGCCGCCCAGCCCGGCCGAGACGCTCCCGCAAGTCCGCCTCGCCGCAAAGTCGCTCCACGGCAGCCGCAAACGCCTGCGGGTTTTGCGGGGGAACCTTGATTCCCTCCTGCCCGTCGTCGAACATCTCCAGGCCCTGCACGTCGCTGGCCAGTATCGCCCGACCAGCCGCCATCGCCTCCAACACCGAGACGTTGAACACCTCGTCGTGGCTGGAGAGAATCATCGCGTCGCAGGCAGCCAGCAACTCCGGCACGTCGTGACGCAAGCCCAGCGGTAGTACCATATCCTCCAGACCCAGCGATTCAATCTTCGAGTGGAACCCGGCTGAGTCCGTACCGCGACCGGCCAGCAGGATGCAGCAGTTTACTTTCCGGTCAGCCAGGATTTTCGCAGCCGCCAGCAGCGTATCGAAATCCTTGTGAGGCAAGACGTTGGCAACTTGCAGCAACACGGTTTTGTCGGCAGCCGCCTCCGGCAGCGACGCCGGCGACACATCGGCATAACGGTCCGGGTCTATGCCGTTGTAAATTCGGCGGATAATTTCCGGTGGAATTCCCCGCTCGGTAAATTGTCGCTGTTGCAGTTTGCTGATGCAGACAATTTCGTCCAGCATTCCCAACTTCAGGTATCTCCTGATTCCGCCGGTAAAATCGCCCACCCAGCCGGTGGGTGTCGTGTGCGACCAGAGAACTCGCCGCACCGGCCTACCGCTCAGCGACACCGCGCCAAGCCCGAGGAACATGGCATTGCGGAGCACGTCCACGGCTATCAGGACATCGATTTCCCGCTGGCGGATAATCCTCGCGATTCGCACCGCCGCCAGCAAATCGTAGCGGAATTTCAGCAGACCGGCAAAAAGATCGATGCCGGCCTTCTCATACCGCCTGCCCATATCGCCGCGCGACCGCAGGGCGATAACGGCAACATCCACCCCGCGCCGCCGCAGCGCCACAGCCAGGTCGAACGCCATCATTTCAGCGCCGCTGGTGTTCAAATCGCCCGTAACCATCAGCACTCGCATAGCAATCTCCCCATGGCCGCCGTAGCCTGTCGCAACAGTTCCGCCATCATGCCCAACGCGAAGGCCAATCGCACTCGGGCATTTTTGCCCCACAGCGACCACAGCAGATACAGCAGTATCGTTCCCGCGAAATCATAGGCTATCAGCACCACTGTGCCCGCGCCGCCTTCGACGCTATTCCGGGCGATGTACAGCGAATTGGCGACGTACATTCGGCCTTTCACGTAAGCGTCGATTCGCCCGCCGCTGCCGGGCCTGTGAATCAGTTTCAGCTCCGGCGCCCGGAAAATCGGAGCCTCCCGGCCCAGGCGGAAGGAAAATTCCCGGTCTTCGCCACAAGCGTACCCGTCGAGGGCTTCGGCAAATCGGCGGCGGCAGGCCCATTTGCGGCGGATACTCATGCCAGCCCCGTTCAGCCGGCCTGTCGGGACAAGCCTGCCTTGCAACGCCGACGGCAGGCGAAGGTATCGCCCCGGACACCGGCGGGGGTTCCATCGCGCGTGACCGAGAGCATCAGCCATTGCATGCCACAACCTCCCGGAAAGATTTTCGGTATGCGGCTCGCTTATTACCGGGCCGATCGCCGCGATTTTTTCCTCGACGTCCGCCTGGAACAATTCGGCAATCTGCTCCAGGAAGTCCAGCCCCAGCGTCGCGTCGTCTTCCATCATCACGATCACATCCCCGGCGGCGATATCCATGCCCATGTTGCGCGACGCGGTCAGTGAGGCTGTTTCGCGTTGCCGGCAGTGCAGCTCAACACCCGCCCGGCGGCAGGTATCGCCCAGGCTCTCCGGCAGCGGGGTTTGCCCATCGTTTATGATAATCAACTCCCAGGGGCGATGCGTCTGGGCCAGAATCGAATCCACCGCGACCGTCAGGCCGTCGGGGCGATCATGCGTCGGGATGATTACGGAAATCTTCATTAAAATCGCAGACCTTGCCGGAAAGAAACCCACCCTCTCTTGAGGGAATGCTTAAGGGCTGTGCTCTGCTTCGCGTCAAAACACCACCGGCTCAGCAGGCACAGCGGCAGGATCATCACCCACAGCGGGCCGAGCACCCCCGGCGGCAGCAGCAGCAATATCGGCATGCCCAGGATAAAATAGGTGCTGTCATGCATTCGTACCTGACTGGCCAACAGGTAAACCAGCACGACCAACCCGCCACCGAAAAACATGCCGACGCCGGCAGCCCTGGCCGCTCCGATTTCGCCCCAGTCCGGCATCCATAATATCGCCAATATCGCGTTAAGCCCAGCCCCCGCAAAAGCCGCAAGGCTTATGACAGCCGGCTTTTCGTGCAGCTTCGCCAGAATCGTCAACAATGCAAAATTGCTCATCGTTACGAAAAAAGTCAAAAGCCCACTGAGATAAAAATGTCCATAACGATACTGCTGGCCCAAAATTTTCACCCAGGTGGGAGATGCTACATACAATATCACGGAAAACGTCATGACAACCAGGGCAACGGCCTTGAAAGCCGTCTCCAGTACAAACATCGCCTGCCGGCGGTCGCCGTTTTCCCAATACCTGGCGACATGGGCGAAAAGAACACCCCAAACCGCATTGGCCAGGAAAATTATCGGCTGGGCCAACTGGATGAACATAAAAAACGGGCCGGCCTTCCCGCTGCCATATCGCAGGTAAATCATCAGCAGGCTGACAAATCCCGCCCCCTGCCAGATCAGCGTGCCTATCATAGTTACTACGCCGAACCTGACCATCCGAGCCCATCCCCCGCGCCAGACCGGATCGCCCTCGTCTATTCGCCGGGCGGGCCGAAGGGGAAGCCCCGACGCCCCGGAATCACCATCGGAAGTCGGCTCGATCGAAACCGGGCCTGACAACGCGGGAGCCAGTTCCTCGCGAAGTTCCGGCGAGGAAAACCGTTGAACCGCTATCCGAAGCAGCAGCCATCCGACAATTAGCGTCAACCCCATCGAAAACAGGTGGGCCAAAAGCAGCGCCATGGCGGTTTGCTCCATCGAAACCCAGAACAACACGCCTATGGTAAACAACGCGCTGAAAAGCACTTCCACCAGCGAAGCCAGCCTGTAGGCACGCAACCCGTAGATGAAACTCAGCAGGTTGAGATACAAGGCCATTGCCCCCACATTGGCGAAAATAACCACCGCAAGAGGTTTAATTGCACCGTTGGTCGCGATATCCGCCGTCCCGCCGGCCAGCATCGATTTCAGGAGTCCCGCCCATTGAATCACGTTTCCGCTGGCGAAAAACGCCGCCCCCGTCAGAACCACTACCAGGATAATCGATCCTATGCAGATTTTTCGGAAGAAGTTGCCTAACTCGCCCCGCAACTCGTACAAGCTGACATACCGCACAAGGCTGTTGTTAACCCCCAGCGTAACCAGCGGCGCACCCATCGTGAAAATCATCACGCCAAGCGCCCAGTTGCCCATTTCAGCCTTGGGAAGCAGATAAGTCAACAGGATGAGCCGACCCAATCCGAGAGCACGCTGGACGAAAATCGCCGGTAAGTAAACGCTCATCGATTGGGCAACCGAGCCAACCTGCAATAAGCGTGCAATGAACGACAAAACCTATCTCCTGGTCGTGGGAATCTATCCGTAGTCAGGTCTGCGTTAGACCGTTATGTCCTGGGACACAATCGGCAGTTCCAACGGCTGGGGTTCCAGCATGCGATTGAGGCATACAATCAGCCCGCCAAAAGTCCACAATAACCCGTTGCTGAACGCCGCCCAAAGCGGATCGCGAAATGTCGCGTCCATAAGATAGTCGGCAAAAACCACCCAGAACAACACCACGAAATCCCGGGAAATAATTCCGGAAGCGCCAGGCGGAATTTTACGATACAATTGCAAAGACTGCCTGAAGAGCAGGACAAAAACCATAACGGTCAGGACCAACCCTATAATTCCCGTCTCGGCGAGCATGTTCAAAAACAGGTTATGCTGCACCAATTCCTCGGTATACATCGAAGCCAGGTCGGCAGGGTCTTTCTCGCTGGCGATTTTCGCGTCCACGAAGTGCCCGAAACCCACGCCGAAGACTGGATGTTCCTTGAAGATTTCCCAAGTCTGGTAAACCAACACCTTGCGAGCCTCGATAGGCGTCATCTGGGCCACGCCACCGGCCATTCGGTCCCGCGTAGCAAGCCGGTCCCAAGACGCATACACGCCCACAACCACAAGCAAAATCAGCAGCCCCAGCTTGGTCCAGCGGAACCGGCCCCGGTTCGCCCAGATAATCCAGACCGCCCCGCAGACCAGGAACGAAACGTAAGCACTTCGCAACAGCGTGAAGTAAATCGCCGGAATCGTAAAGATCGCCTGGAAAACCAGCGCCACACGATATGGGCCGCGAAGCTTGCGGATGAGGTACATGTCCACGAAAAACAGCATCACCACGAAGATCGCCTGTGGCGGAGCACTGGGAAACGCGCCACGGGCACGGTCAAAGTGAATACCGTGGCTCGGATCGAGGATATAGGAAGGCCAGATCAGGCTGGCCGCCCCACTCGCTCCACGAATAACCGCATACTGCAAATAAGCGATATACAACGAATACCACCCGTAAATCGTCAGCAATATCAACCCGCGGCGGATGTGATTTTCGTTAATGCGAACATTGTACAACATGAAAAAGGCGATAAACGGGAAGAGTATCGAGCCAAAAAAACGGAAATACGGGGCCGTTACAACTGCCTTCGCTTGTGCCGTCCACCCAAAGACCTGGGCACTGGCTGCCACGTATATCGTCATTGCCAGCATCGCCCATATAATCCCCCGGTTAAACCGTATCCGGCGACGACTCATGAAACCGTTAATCAGAAAAACAAAAAACGCCACGCCAAGGATAATTCGCGGCGGATTCAGATTGAAAAAGCCCGGAATAACAATTTTCCACTCGGGCCAGTTCAGCAACCCGTAAGACAGCACCCACATCCACGCCCAGAGCGTTACGTCCCACTCAACCGCCCAGGCGACCAGCAACACCATGCCGGCAGTTATCGCCACCACCCATGGCAGCAGTTCCGGCCAGACAATACCGATTACCAACGCAACGGCCGACAGAACGACCATTATGCTCAATGAAACCGGCTCGATTTTTTGCTGTCCCAGAGTAAACATCAATCCTCCACGCAGACCGTCAAACGCGTCTATAGAGGAAGTTGGGGATCGGGAACGTTCGTTTGTTCAACACCAGTCCGACAACTTTACCACCGCCGGATTCGATCCGTTTCTTGGCCTGGGCAATCGCCTCACGCGGCGTCTGGTCGGATTGCACCACCAGAACCACCTCTTTGAGTATGCCCGCCAGAACCTGCGCATCCGGATAATGATTCGCCGGAGCCACATCAACCAGCACATAATCATATTGCTCGATAAGTGTATTGAAAAAAGTTTCAACCGCATCACTGCGTAACACATTCAAAGACTTGTGCCCAACAGAACCAGCCGTATAGACGTCCAGGCCTTCATTAACCGGCTGGGCGACCGTTGCCATATCCTGCCCGTTAATAATCGCCTCGGCCAGCCCCGGACTCTGCCTCAAACCCAGAAGAGTGTGGAGCGACGACGAGCGAAGGTTGAAATCAACCAACGCAACCCGCGACCCACCCGAAATACCACTGCCGGAAAGCGCCAAACCGCAAGCGGTCGTCGATGCGCCTTCGCCACGGGCGGTAGAACAGACGAGAGCTACCTTGCCGGTTACCTTGCCCGAGTAGAACAACGAAGCCCACATGCCGCGATACAACTCCTCAGCCCGACCGGATAATTCCGCATGGGATATCCGGCGGCGTACGGGTTGCGAAGCCAAGTCGTCCACGGGATACGATTCCTCGTCAAGCGGCTGAGCGGGGTACGACCCCTCGTCAAGCGGCTCTGAAGAAAGCGGCTCCTCGGGACTGTCAAAAAAGTTATCCATTTCCGTCATCGTTCACCTCAACGAGTTCGAATAATTCGCCGGCCGAGTTTCGGTACCGACGCGATCACCGGTGTGCCGAGATACCGCTCGGCTTCATCCACGCTCTTTATGGTATGGTCGAAGTGATCCGCCATAAACGCATAGGCCAGCGACAAAATAAGACCGCCAACACAGGCAATCAAAATGTTCATCCAGATCAGAGGTCGGCGAGGGTCCAACGGATTCGGGCGGGTCGGGTCGTCCAACACGCTGACCAATACCGGGTTCTCCGCCATATTCTTGGCCCGAATCGATTCCAGCAGCTTCTTCTCCTCGGCCTCGTAATTCTCCTGGGCAACGTCAGACTCCCGCTGCAACCGTCCATATATAATAGCCTTGGGCCCCACACGATTCTGCCGCTGCTGGTAGAACTTGAGCTTCTTTCCCAAATCCATTTTGCTGGCCGTTAGCATATTGATAGTGGCCTGCGTACGCTGCCGCTGCTTGATCAGCTCGCCCTGCAGGGTTTTATATGCCCCGGCAAGTTCTGCTTTGCAGTCAATGACTTCGCCGAAGGCATCTGTATAGGTATTGGAAAGCATATTGAGCCTTATCTTCAGCCTGGCTACTTTCTCCTGGATCGTGCTGATGGCAATATTGGCGTTTATCAACTCACTCGGGACGGCTATTTTCGCGGGGTCTTTTTTGGCCAATTCCGTGTCAATCGCCACGTTGAGGCTGTTCTGCTCCGCCATCCTCGCGTCAAGTTTGCGAATACTCCTCTCCAACTCTGTGGCCTGCTTCGCCGGCCCGGCGTCAATACCGCGCTCTCCCACAATACTCGTAATCATTACAAGATCATCGCCCAATTTATTGGAATATACCGTAAATTTCGCCTCCGCTTTATCACGCCGGTCTTTGGCTTCCTTCAGGGCGGTAGTCTTGATCAGATCCTCCGCCCGCTCGGCCCGTTCCTTTTGCAGCAGCGAATGACGGGTCAGATATGCCTTGACGAGATACTTGGCGAGGTCGTAGCAACCCTTGGCTGCCTCTTTCTGCGTAGTTGGGGTCAGTCCCATTTTGTCGCCTTCACGGATTTCGGGCCAGTCCACGCGAATTTTGAACGTTTGGGTAAACGTCGCGTCAACACCGCCAGGCGTTACTACGGCGACTCGCTTCTTGAACTCCCGGAGACGTTCGGAATTTTCCGTAATGAAGTTTTCCACATCCGCGGTGTCGAACCACGGCTCTTTGCCGGGCTGATCCCACTCTGAATGGTTCTTATATTTGCTGGCATACTTGGGGTCCAGCTTCATCAGCGCCGAAGCCAGAACGTAATCGCTCATGATTATCTGCCGTTGAGTCATCACGAACAATGAGATACGGTCCTTCGTCGAAGTAAGCTTCCCTTCAAGAGGCCCGGTTACTCCAGATGGAGAAGCCATTAACTGCACCTCGGAACGGTACCATTTGGGGGCAAAAAAACTTGCCAACGCCACTCCGCCAACCACTATCGCGAAGATAATCACCATCCCGCCGAAACGGCTGGCAATAATCCGCACGATCTCACGCAACGTTCTGCTGGTATAAGAATCAGCCATGTTTAACCTCTACTGTAGAAAGGATTCCTTTTTTCACGCCAACACAACCCGTTACCTCAGGGGCCACCAAGCCAGTTTACGGCATCGCTTATACTGTAACTGGCAAACGCACTATACGACATCGGGAAAACCGCATATATGTTTCGCGTCCAGACATACTCGACATAATCCGCCCTTTTGGCAATTTCCTTTGTCGGCACATAAATCACGTCGCCGTCTTCCAGCCAGATGTCGTGACGGAATTTTGACGAATTGGGTACGAACGGCTTGTTCGCCGATTTAGCGCGATTTTCCAGAAACTGGTAAAGATTCACCACTGCCACCTGCGGGCTGGGCAAATCCCGCTGGCGTATCAGCAGAATCTTGGACAACTCCGCCCGCTTGGGATCGTAGCTGCCAGCCTGGGCGACTGCCTGCAACAGCGAAAGCTTCGTAACGTCCGGGGCGGCACCGAGAGTGCTAAACAGCAAACCGGGGCTTTTCACCTCGCCGAAAACATATATACGCAACGGGGCAACGGCATTGATGTTCACGGTAACTTCCAGTTCCGGAATCCCGATTCTCTTATATGCATCTATCATCGCTTTACGCACTTGCGGAACCGTCCGGCCGGCTGCCTTGACGCTGCCGATCAGCGGCACACCCACCATGCCATCCGGCGTAATCGGCACCAGACGCGACTGGCCTCGGCCTGCCGTGGTGATAGCCTCTTTCAAATCGAGAATCTCTCGCTTGGATTCCTTTAATACCACCGCAAGAACCGGATTCCTGATGTACTTGCTGTATCGCTTGACCAGTTCGTCCTGAACTTCCTGCCTGGTCCTGTCGAATACAGTTACCGCACCGATCAGCGGCAGCATAACCGTGCCGTCGGACTGAACTTCCAGCTCCTTCTGCGCCAACTCAAGATTGTAAGGAAACTGGACACTCAGGATGTCCTGGATTTTTATGCGGTACGCTTCTTCCGAGAGCAGGCTGCGGATGTGATAGATGATTTCGATCTTGTCGTTTTCCCGCAGCCGGTATGGCCGGCAAACGGTCCGGGCGTTGAGTCCCTTGGATTGCGGCCATTCCGTCTGGAGAAATACTTCGGGATAATTGCTTGCGGCGGGTTCTTCCTCTTCCTTGCCGTTGATCCCGGACATGTCGCAACCACCGGCGAGCAAAAGACATACGCCGAGAATTCCTGACAACCACGTTGTTTTCCGATTCTTTTCGTTCATAATCTTACCTCGTCACCTGGAGGAACGCGTCGGCTTTGATCTTTTGGACCGCGGACAACTGCGCCGCCGCCGAAACGTATTGATTCCATCGACCAATTTGCAACAAAAACACCCGCTTGCCCTGGCGGATTACCGGCTCGATGGATACCTTCCATCGACCCTTGCCGAATTTCTCCGCCTGCTGCCGGGCATTGATTTTCTTCTCAAACGAGCCTGCCTGAATTGTCCAGGCCCGGCCCAAAACACGATTCGAAGCCAGTCCGGCGAGTTTCGTGCCGCCGAAATGGTGTGTCACTCGCTGTAAATTAAGGTCTGCTTCTCTCCATCTGCCCTGCTTCTGGCGGATGCAACCCAGCCGGTAATTGGCGTGGTCGGCGGGCCTGTTGCCGGCCGGCGTCTTTATGACCACCTCCGCAAGGCTGCGCTCGGCAAGGGCCAAATCGCCGCGAATATAAGCCACCTCGCCAAGCGTATCCAACGCCTTGATGCGAATATCACTCGTACCCTTACCGGTGCAACTGACCACATACTCCAGATCACGCTGGGCAGCGGAATATTCCTTCAGCCGATATCTCGCCAACCCGCGCAAATAATACGCCCGCATCGCGCCGCTTCCCCTGGAAGTCTCACGCAATACAGCGTCGGCCTGAATAATCGCAAGCCGATCGTCCCCGGCCTGGTAGGCAGCAAGACCACTTTTGAGATCTTCCCTGCCCTGGAGAGTCAACCCGTCTCCACTACACCCGGCATTGGTTAAAAACAATGCCGCCAAGCCGATTACCAAACTACTTTTGCGCATCACCATCCATGACTCCTGCGCACCATTAACTTCCACCGGACACCATGTCCGTATATTCACGTTATAGGACTTTTCGGACAAACCCCCGGAATTTCTTTAGAAAACATTAAAAATCAAACCACCACCTACGGAAACCTGGCACTCATCTGTGGCAATTCGATACTGAAAACGTACAATAACCATGGATACGAACCTCGGGCAGTCTGGGTATCTGTATCCACATTTAAAGCCGCTGGGACGAACCAAACTCAGGAGACATTGGATGCTGTTTCGATTTTGCCTCTATGGATTCCTGAAAAACCAACGATACTTTGAGCCATTCCTGATTCTCGCCTTCCGCCAGAAAGGCCTGGACTTTGCGATTATCGGATTGCTTATCGGCTTTCGGGAGGTATGCATCAACCTCATGGAAATCCCGACAGGCGCAGTCGCCGACGTGCTGGGCCGTCGCAAGGCGATGATTTTTTCGCACTTGGGCTACATCGCGGCGTTCGTGATCTTCGCCCTCGCCGAGCAGGTCTGGCCGCTGTTCGTGGCAATGTTCGTGTACGCCATCGGCGATGCATTCCGCACGGGAACACACAAGGCAATGATTTTCGCCTGGCTCAAGCACGAAGGCCGGGAGGACCAAAAGACCAAAACTTACGGCTATACCCGGTCGTGGTCGAAGCTGGGCTCGGCAGTGGCGGTGCTGGCCGGGGCGGCAGTCGTATTCTGCGTGCAGGACTACGTCGTGATCTTCTGGATCAGTATCATCCCGGCGGCGCTGAACATTATCAACTTTCTGACATATCCGCGGTATCTTGACGGCCCGCGGGCAGATCGGCTCCGCGGCAGCATTCTGCGTACACTGACGGCGAGCCTGCGGGATTGCCTCCACCTCAAACCGATGCGACGGCTATTGGCGGAATCGATGGGATTCGAGGGAATCTACAAGGTCTCGCACGACTACCTTCAGCCGGTGCTCAAAGCAACCGCCCTGTCGCTACCTGTGATGCTGAGCCTTTCCGGCAGTCGGCGCACGGCGGTGCTGGTGGGGGCGGTTTACTTCGTGCTATACCTGCTGAGCAGCCTGGCCAGCCGCCACAGCGACGCGTTCAGTCGGCTTGCCGGCGGAGACGACCGGGGTGCCCGCCGACTATGGGTGCTGAACACCGCGTGCTTCGCACTGCTTGCCGCGGGGCTTTGGATGGGAATCGACTGGCTGGCTATCGCGATCTTCGTGGCCCTGGCGATTCTCCAGAATTTCTGGAGGCCGATGCTGGTCAGCCGTATCGCACACCACGCCCAGCCGGACCGAATGGCGACGATTCTCAGTACCGAATCGCAGGCCAAAACACTGTTCGCCGCCGTCGCCGCCCCCATCGTGGGCTGGTCGGTTGACCTCATGCCCACCGACGCGAAGTTCCTGCCCGTCGCGGCGTTGGGCCTGCTCGTCTCGCTGGCGATGCTGGCGACGGCCCGTACGGCAAACAAATAGCCGGGCCAAACGCTACAGACAAACTTAAATTGCTCTAATTCCCGTGTTCTGTTACAATCAATCTTCGGATCAACCTACACGATTAACCTTTATGATAGATGGAGATGAATAATATGGCAGTAAAGATCAGCGATCTTCGTCGCGGCCAGGGCGTTTACTGGAACGACGAAATCTGGATTATCTGGAAGAGTGAGCATGTTACCAAGGGCAAGGGCGGCAGTTGTTACCATATGGAACTGCGAAACGCCAAGACCCAGCAGATTATCGGCAATCGGTTTCGGCCTGACGACCAGCTCGAACCGGTGATGTTTGACCGCAAAAAATACGAGTATCTATACTCCGACGCCAACAGCCACGTACTGATGGATCCCGAAACTTACGACCAGTTGGAACTGCCGCTGGAGTTGGTCGGCGACGGGGCTGTGTATCTCACCCCGAACTGCGAGATTGAAGTTTGCAGCGTAGAGGGTGAATTCATGTCCGCCGAGCTGCCCAACACCGTCGAATTGAAGGTCGAAGACGTGCCGCCGCAGGTCAAGGGCGCCACGGCTACCAATCAGCTTAAAGACGCCGTCTGCGAAGGCGGTGCCCGCGTGAAGGTGCCGCCGTTCGTCGAAAACGGATGCATGATTAAAGTCGATACCCGCAACGGCGAATACCTCGGCAGAGTGTAGAATCGGTTTCAAAAGCGGCTTGATTCCGGTGAAGCAAAGTGGTAAAAGACCGTATTCACCGGGAAACAAGTAAAGGTGTGTGCGGAAAAAACCGATGCGAATAATGTTCCTGGTGTTATAATAAAAGGTAGGTTATGGGCAAATTACTGCAAAATTTGATCAGGGGCGCAGGGTCGCTTATCGACATTCAACCGGCTCCGCACCGAAGTTCTCTTTCTCGTATGAAACAGTTGCATTTGCCTACAGCTTCCGATGCAGAGGCGATTGCAAGCGACTGGCGTCAGGTGGGGCAGGATATAGCGGCAGCAATAGACCAAACCGAACTTCAGCGAGTTTCCCATGACTCGAAAGCGTAAACCCAAACAACCGAAAAATCGCAGCGAGACACAAAAGAAGCTTGGCATTTCGCATCCCATGTCTACCCAGTCATCCAAATTGTCTTCCGGTACTACGGGGCATTTGCTGAAAGAAGAACATCATCTTTTTGCCGGTCCGTTGCCTCCACCCGTTATACTCGATCAATACAACAATATTATCCCTGACGGTGCCGAACGCATCATGGTAATGGCGGAAAACCAGTCTCTCCACCGCCGGCAACTTGAAAAACAGGCTCTTGAAGCCGAAATTGAAGATAAACGCCGACAACGAGAAGCTGAAATTGATGACGAACGACATCAACGAACAGAAACTCGTCTTGGACAGGTATTCGGATTGCTCGTGGTTGTTTTTGCTCTGATAGCCAGCGTGGTAATCATTATCCTCGTCCCCGGTCCCGGGGGTGCGACAACAAGTAGTATTCTGGGCGGCGGCGGTCTGACCGGACTTGTATATGCCTTCCACTACAGCAAAAGCAAAACAACAAAACCGTCGGATAATCAGAAAAGCAAATAATATAACATGAGCGTAACCGTAATCATTCCGGCGAGATATGCTTCCACCCGCCTGCCGGGCAAGCCGCTGCTGGCGGAGACCGGCAAGCCGCTGATCCAACATGTCGTGGAGAATGTCCAGGGCGCACAGGTCGTAGACCGCATAGTTGTTGCCACCGACGACAAACGCATCGCCGATGCCGTCCACGGCTTTAATGCCGAGACGGTGATGACACGCGAAGATCACGCCTCCGGCACGGACAGACTGGCTGAAGCAACCGAGATACTGGGGCTGGCCGACGACGATATCGTCGTAAACGTCCAGGGCGACGAGCCGGAAATACCGGCCGGAAATATTGATATCCTCGTGGAACTGCTGGAAGATTCCGGCGCGCCGATGGCGACGCTCTGCACGCCGCTGGACGCCAACGCAGCCGACGATCCAAACAACGTAAAGGTCGTATTCGACAAGCAGACGCCCAGCAGGGCGCTGTACTTCTCGCGAGCGAAAATCCCCTATAACCGCGACGAGGCCGACAACGAAACCGCCGGCGATAGCGGCTATTACCTGCATCTGGGAATTTACGCCTATCGGGTGCGATTTCTCGAACAGTTCGCACAAATGCCCTCCACCGACTACGAAAGCCGCGAAAAGCTCGAGCAGCTCCGCGTTCTGGAAGACGGCTACGCTATTGCTATCCAAGCCGTCGAATACAACGGCAGCGGCATAGACACCCCCGAAGACTACGCAAAATTCGTCGAACGAATGAAGCAATAAAGCCGGCAAGTTCCCTCAATTCTCTTCTCCCGTCAGTAACTGGCAAAGACTCTCTCGTGCAGCCTGGTTGTCGCTGATTTGTATTGCATCGGCGGCAACATGGAGGAGGTTGGCTTGGCGTTGTGTAAAGGCCATCGGCTCGGCGGGGTCGAAATTTTCCAGGTGGAGTTGCCGTAGAATGGCGGCTTTGAGTTCGTCCATGCCGTCGCCAGTGTGTGCGGAGACAGCCAGGTCTGTGTGTGGCGGCGGAGTGGTCGTGTCGGACTTCGTGGCTACGTGGATCATCGCCTTGGCGTGAATGCGTTGGGGCAGTTCGATCGGCTCGTCGCAGGCAGTCAGCAG
The DNA here is from genome assembly GCA_021108335.1 of Phycisphaerae bacterium. Lineage (GTDB taxonomy): Bacteria > Planctomycetota > Phycisphaerae > SM23-33 > SM23-33 > JAIORC01. The sequence goes on along the minus strand of JAIORC010000117.1, from coordinate 12,869 downwards.
TACGAGGTCGGCCTGTTCGATTCGCTGCCATGCCCGCCGGACGGCTTCAGCATCGATGGCGTGATCGGTTTCCCACAGGCCCGCGGTATCGGTCAGGTGTATCGGCAGGCCGAGGATGTTCGCCGGCTCGCGTACCCAGTCTCTGGTCGTGCCCGCCTGGTGGTGCACGATGCTGACCGCCCTGCCGATAATCGCATTGGCCAGTGTGCTCTTGCCCGTGTTGGGCGGGCCTGCCAACACGACCTCCGCGGGTCTCAGCAATCTTTGCATCACAGCCAGCTTGTCAGCGGCGGCGCGGAGTGCGGCAGCGTTGGCGGCGCTGGGGCCAGCTTCCAGTGCGGCGAGTTGGTTTCGAGCCAGTTCGCTAAGGCCGGCTGACCATTGTCGGGAAATAGCGGCGGCGACGAGCGTGCTGCCGGCCTGGCCTATGACAGCGAGCATCTCTTCGCCGATAGCAGGGTTGGCCCATCGCGGGTGGGCTTTCTCGAATGGCAGCGGAGGTTTCGCGGCGGGATCGGCTTCGGTGGCTCCGGCGGCGGCGAGTCGCTCCAGCGTTCGCCGGACGACGACAGGCCCGCCATGGACGTTAATCTCCACACCGTCGCGTGTATAACCGACCAACGCTTCGTCGATGACCGTTTGCCCGTCCATCAGGTGCCCCAATTGCAGCCGCCCCGGAGCATCGCCGCCAGTGGTGCGCGGGCGGAAAACTTCCCGGAGAATTCGCCCGGCGGCTGGGCCCTGCAACAAGATTACCGCGATGCCGCCCATGCCGGGCGGCGTTTGCAGGCTGGCGACAGCGGTGTTGTCAGGGTCGGTCATTTTTCGGCGGTCTTACCAATTCTTCAACTTTGAATTCATCAAGTGGCGCCAACGCCATGAACTGCTGGTGCCTGAAAATATTTGTAACCAATTGTTGCCAATAAAGAAAGGCTCAACAAGAGAAGCAGGCAGGGCATAAAGGTTGTCGATGCAGCCTACAGCAGCCAGCATCAATACGACAGATCAACCTTAAAATACCCTAACCAACTCGTGAAGTTTTATGTCTTTGTGGTTAGTATGCATTTTCTTTTCTTCGAGACACAACAAATAGGAGTTTTACAATGACGGAACCTGTTATCGGCAAACTGAAAACCAGCCCCATTGTTACGCGTTACCCGGGCAACCCGATTCTCTCGCATAAAGACGTGCCGTATCCGGCTACGCTTGTGTTTAACGCTGGTGTGACGAAATTTCAGGGGCGATACGTAATGGTCTTCCGCAACGACGTAGGCCGCTGGGACGACACCAATTTCGACGGAACGAATCTGGGCCTGGCCTTCAGCGACGACGGCATCGAATGGCAGGTACAACCCAAGCCGTGCATGACGCGGGACAAGGCTGCCGAGCTGACCGGGGCGTCCTATGCCAACCGCGGCAGCGAGGTCATCGTAAGGGGCTACGATCCGCGGCTGACTGTTATCGACGGGCGATGCTACATGTGCTTTGCGGTCGATACCATGCACGGCATACGCGGCGGAATCGCGGTTACCGACGACTTCGAGAATTTCGAGCTGCTCAGCCTCACGTCGCCCGATAATCGCAATATGGTACTTTTCCCCGAGAAGGTCAGCGGCAAATATGTGCGGCTGGAGCGGCCGTTCCCCGTCTACAGCCGAGGGGGAGCCGAAACTTTCGACCTGTGGATTTCCGACTCGCCGGATATGAAATACTGGGGCAACTGCGACCTGGTGCTCGGCGTCGAAGACGTGCCGTTTTCCAACGGTAAAATCGGGCCGGGCGCGCCGCCGATCAAGACCGACAAAGGCTGGCTGACCCTTTTTCACGCCACCGACGTTGACCCCTCCCGCGGCAAGAACGGCTGGGAGGCCAGGTGGCAAAAGCGGTACACCATCGGCGTCATGCTGCTGGACCTGGAAGACCCCCGCAAACTCATCGGCATGTCAAAACAGCCGCTGATGGCCCCGGAAGCACCGTACGAAACCGAAGGCGGATTTCGCAACAACGTGTTGTTCCCCGGCGGAATGATACTGGAAAACGACGGCGAAGTGAAAATCTACTACGGCGCCGCCGACACCGTCGAATGCCTCGCAACAGCCGACGTGGACGACTTGCTGGCACTTTGCCTGTAATACCAGCGCATTAGGTTATGCAGCTTGCCCCCATGGGACTTGCTGCATAAGAACCTGTCGGATTTAAGTTTTTCCACTCGCGACATGAGTAAGAGCTAAGCCTTTTAGTTTCAGACACTTACGGCTGAAAGGTTTCTAAGTCAGACAGGCTCATAACCTACTCAACTTCTTTACGGATGCCAGTTGCCGTCCCCAGCCGTTACCCCTGCCGTTAAAATTTTCCTGATTAATGCTTGACGAATACCCAAACTGATGTATAATGAAAATGAAACTGGTTTCAGAAACAAGTTTCATACAGGTAAAAACATGAGTGTTACAATATATGACGTAGCGAGGAAGGCAGTTGTTTCGGTTTCGACCGTCTCTCGGGTGCTGAACAATAACCCGATTGTAAAAGCCGAACGTAAGCAGCGTGTTCTTTCTGCTATGGAAGAGTTGGACTATACGCCCAACCGCTGGGCGCGCGGAATAAGGAAGGGTTCCACGGGAAAACAGACCGGCCAGATCGCCATGTTGATTATTAACAGGCCTCACACCGATTTGCACCAGGCTTACATGATGCAGTATATACATGGCGTCCAGCAGGAAATTGCCAAGGCAGGCCGAAAGTGTTTTTTTGTTACATGGGACGAAAAGTCCGATGGCGATACGATTCCGAACGTCCTCCTCGACGGAGACGTTGACGGTATAATCGTCAAGGGTATCCCGCACAGTGAAATCGGAAAACAATGGCTGAGCCGATTCCCAAAGGTATTCATTAACCCCCCATCCGCAGTACCGGATAACGATTGTGTAATGATCGATTATGAAGAGGGAACCCGCCGTTGTGTTGCATATTTAGAATCGTTGGGGCACCGCCGAATTTCGCTCGTGGCTATGCAGTCGTTTCACACCAAACTTCTGGGTTATCGACAAGCGATAAACGAGCTTGGTCTCGACGCGGACGAGGGGTTGATCCAGGTACGAGACATTCCTATCCCGCTGAAATCGCCTTTGGATATGGATTGGGCAATAGAGAACCTCTGGTCGCTTCCAAAGCCGCCGACTGCCATCCTCAGCCACGATTATTTCTGCAGCGCGATTTACACGTCCTTGGCCAATCGCGGCCTGAAGATACCCGATGACGTCAGCATCATCGGATATGACAACGTGCTGGCTTGTTGCGGAACGCTTGTGCCATCACTCACGTCAATGGATATAGGTGCTTTCGAGGTCGGAAAGGCCGCAGCCAAGCAATTGTTCGAGCGTATCGGAGACCCGCAGGAACGCAGCCGCAAGATTTACATTCAAGGCCGGCTCGTGGAGCGGGATTCCGTCCGGGATATATCAATCAAAGAATCTTTACAAGAAGGGCTTTACAAGAAGGAAAGGAGCGGAATTGATTGTTGGAAGTGAAAATTGAGGTTGAACGCGGATTCCGGGCGACAAGCCCGAAAAACAAATTTTGGTTTTAATGTCTCTAACGTGAAGGAGTAGAAACATGAAGAAGAAAATTTTATTAACAATGTTGGTGGCTATGGTCGCCCTGTTTGCCTCGGTGGCGCAGGCGGATACCCTTGGCTATTGGCGTTTCGAGAGTTCGACGAATTTTCTGACGGATTCGGGTACGAACGGTTACACCCTGAGCACGGGCGGCACTCCCGCACCGACATACCTTGCTTTACCGGGGTCCGGCGCCGGCTCGGATTTCGACAATCCGATCCCCCAGACCAGCGCGACAAACGCCGGCGTCGCCAACTTCGGCACTACTCAGGACGGATACCTTTACCGCGCAGAGACCGCCGCTGATGAATTCAACGTTACCGATTTCACCATCGAGGCATACGTTAACTGGAATGCCGACCTTGGAGACGCACTTATCGCTTCGCAATGCGGCGGCACGGATCGGAGCTGGCAGTTTGGCGTTGGTGGCAGTAGCAAGGAGGTTTATCTCTACTTAACCCAAGACGGAACGCACACAACCCACCAATTCTGCAGGTCGGGTTTCACAATGGCCACCGGCACGGACTACTACCTGGCGGTATCGTTCGACCTGTCCGAGAAAACCGGCGGGGCGACGTTTTACTTTCAAAACCTTACCGCCGGCACCGCCATGCAAACGGCGACAATTGACCACAACATGGATGCCTTGCACAATTCCAGCTTGGACTTTGTGATCGGTTCTCGCGACCCAACTCAATATCAGTGGACCGGCCTGATTGACGAAGTGCGGTTCTCGAACGCGGTTCTGAGCCAGAATGACCTGTTGGCCGTTCCCGAGCCTGCGACGATGACGCTGCTGCTGCTCGGCCTGCCGTTAGCCCTTCGCCGTAGACGGAAGTAACGATAGTTTAGTGTTTGTCTTTTTCATCTTGTGTGTCGGGGCATAGCCGTTTTGTGCCCCGGCACACTCTCCTTTTTGCAAATAGCAAGCATCGTGGCTGTCGCTTCGCTCCCGTCATGGCTCCCGACATCACGGGAATTCCCGTTATGCAACTGGTTGCGTAACCTCCTACCAACTGGCGACTAGCTGTCGAATGCGGCTGCGGCCAGGAGGGCTATCGCGGCGGTTTCTATGCGAAGCGTGGTTTTGCCCAGGCGGACCGGCTGAGCTTTAGCCGCGAGCATCGCGTCTCGCTCGGAGGCGGTGAAGCCACCCTCCGGGCCTACTATAAACGTGAATTCGCCGCCGGCAGCGGGTATTGCTTCGGCTATGGATTGAGCCGCCGCGTCGATATCCCCGAAGAATCGCGGGCCTTTGGAAGCCGTAGCGAGATAATCCGCCAGCTTCACCGGGGGCAGCAGTTCCGGCAGCGTATTAAGCCCGCATTGCCGGGCGGCGGCGATGCAATGGCTGACCCAGCGGTTCCGCTTGCCGTCGGAAAGTTTTAGATTTTCGCCACCAGCTACGCTTCGGGCGAATATGATCGGCGTAAGCGAGGCAGCAGCCAATTCCGTAGCCTTTTCCAGCAGCCAGTCCAGCCGCTTGCCTTTGGGCACGGCGAAGGCAAGATGCACCCGCAACCGCCCTGCCGGTGAGGAATGCAGCTCACCGGCGGCGACTTCCACCTCGGCCCGGCTGACTTGAACTATTTCGCCGGCGGCGAAGTTGCCACGCCCGTCGAACAGCTCCACCGCCGCACCAACGCCCAACCGCAATACGTGCAGCGCGTGATGGGCCTGGTCAGCCGGCAGAGATTGCGCCCCGCCGGCTAGCTCCGGCAAATAAAATCGATGTGTTTTTTTCTCATCCGTCATCGATGGCCATCGATGTTTATTACCAGCAATTCCCAGCCGGTGGCGGTTTGTATATCGTCGCGGCCTGGTGCGGGAAATTCCTCGCCCTCGCCGACCAGCGTTACATTGACCGCAGCCCCGGCGGCGATATCGGTGTCCGCGAAGTCCCGCTCGAGGATGTCTTCCAGGCAGGCTGCCAGTTCCGCCGCGGCTACGTCATACGACGCCCCCAGCAGCAACTCCACCCGGCTGACGTGCGAATACTCCGTCCAGCCGGCAATCTGCTTCAACTGCCCGGCAAATTGTTCCGCCAACGTCTGTGCTTTCATGTCGAAAAACCCTCCATTTCCAGAGGTTCCATAATATTACAGCGAACCCTTCGTCGAGGGCACTTGGCCTTTGCGGTTTGGGTCGATGCTTTTGGCCTGACACAGCGCCCGGGCAAAGGCCTTGAAAATCGCCTCGGCAATGTGGTGGTCGTTCGAGCCGTAAGGCACGATAACATGAAGATTCATCCCGGCCACCGAGGCCAGCCGGCGGATGAATTCCTCGATAAGCTGCGTGTCCATCGTGCCGATTTTGTCGGACGTGAACGGCACCTGCCAGACGACGGCAGGCCGGCCCGACAAATCAACCGACACATCGGCGAGGGCTTCGTCCATGGGCACCTTCGCCGTGCCGTATCGCGTAATGCCCGCCTTGTCGCCCAAGGACCTGACCAGCGCCTCGCCGAGGCAAATCGCCACGTCCTCGACGGTGTGGTGATCGTCAACGTGCAGGTCCCCGGTCGCCTGGACGGTCAGGTCGCAGAGGCTGTGCTTGCCGAGGTGATCCAGCATGTGATCCAGAAATCCCACACCGGTCTGCACATCGGTGTGCCCCGTGCCGTCGAGGTTCAACTCCAGGATAATTTGAGTTTCGTTCGTCTGGCGATCGATTTTGGCGATTCGTTTCATGATTTTTCCGCTCATTGTCAGGTTCTGTCTGATATTTTCCGGTACAGTTAAGTTTCGGGCTAGGCCTTTGGCAGAGCCTCGAGCATTTTTTCGTTCTGTTCATCCGTGCCGATTGTAATCCGTAGTTTGTCGATTAGCATCCGGTGTTTGAAATATCGAACGAAAATGTTCTTTGCCTTGAGAGTTTCGTAGATTTCTTCGGCATTGCCTTGCGGCGGCCTGGCCATGATGAAATTCGTCTGCGACGGCCAGACTCGCCAGCCGAGGGTTTCCAGGGCGGCGGTCAGTTTCGCGCGGGAGGCTTTGATTTTTTCGGCGTTGGCGATCATGTGCTCCTGGTCTTCGATTGCCGCGATGCCGGCTGCCAGTGTAGGCTCGGAGACGTTGTAAATTTCCTTGGTTTTCCACAGGCCGTCCAGAAGCACGGGATTCCCCACCGCAAAGCCAAGCCGAAGCCCCGCCAGCGAGTAACCCTTGCTCAGCGTCCGCAGCAGAAGCACGTTTTCGTGCTTCCTGGCCAGCGAGACCGCGTCGGCTTCGGCGAAATCGACGTAGGCCTCGTCTATCACGAGTATGCCCTTGCCGCACAGGCCGGCTGCCAGTGCGTCCAGTTCTTCGAAGCCGGCGGCAGTGCCCGTCGGGCTGTTGGGGTTGGCTACGAACGTTACCGCCGCGGCTGCGTCGATAAGCTCCTGCACCGGCAAGCGGAATTCGCTGTCGAGCGGCACTTCGCGAATCGCAATATCTTCGATTTGGGCCTGCGTTTCGTAGTACGGGAACGTCGGCGAGGGAATCGCCACCGGCCCGCTGCAGGCACGGGCGATCATGACGATTACGTTATCGCTGCCGTTGCCGGGCAGAATCCAGTCGGCTGATACGTCCAGCAGTTTCCCGGCTGCCTCGGCAAACCGCCGGCCGGTCGGATCAGGATACGTCCGCAATTGCTCCGCCGTGAGTCCCCCCAAAGCCTCCAACGCACGCGGCGAAGGCGGATAGGGATTCTCGTTGGTATTCAGCTTGATAACCCCGGCAGCAGCCGACTGCTCGCCGGGAACGTAAGCGGTCATATTGTCGATATTGGTCTTAAAGTAACTCATAATTGTATTGCCGCCATCTATATTAATATTGCATTGTTACCATCTATTCAATTACCGCCATGGCAAATTCCATACATGCTTCTGCAAGCAGAAGCATGGCACCCAACAATTTCCCACGATGTCGGGTGGCATGGTTAGCCCGCGTTTTTTGCGGGATAGCCATGAAAGATCGATTTACAATTTCTGCATCATCCTTTTTTGTGGCCACCTGCCATCGTGTATCTATCTTTCATGGCCATCGGCTTCGCCGCTGACCATGCCACCCGATATCGTGGGAGGCAGAAAAACACGTGGTCCCCTGGGGACCATGCCACCCAAACTATAATGTCGGGTGCCCCCCAGGGGGTTTGTTACGGACTCCATCCCCCAGGGGGCCACCCAAACGTGGGAGATACTGGTTCCCGTTTTACCGTTGTTGCTGTTCCGGTTTTTGTTTTTCCCGGTTCCCAGTTCCTGGTTCCCGTTTTACCCCCGGTTCCTGTTGTCCCCCCGTTTTCCGGGGTTGTGGTCTGGCGGCTGCGATGATATATTCATGCCCATGAGCGGCACAACAGACAATCCCGAGTCCAGGAGTAACCTCTGGGCACCGTGGCGGATGGAATATATCGATAGCCTGAGCGACAAGCAGGCTGGGTGCTTCCTCTGCGAGAACCGCGACGACCCCGATCGCGACGCCGAGCATCTGGTCGTCTGGCGAGGGCCTGAGACCTTCGCCATACTCAACCGCTTCCCGTACACGGGCGGCCATTGCCTCGTAGCCCCTTACGCTCACGTCGGCGAGTTGGCGGACCTGGAGACGGCTGTCCTTACGGAGTTGATGGAGATGGTTCGCGATTTGCAGCTTGCCATCACGCGGGCGATTCGCCCGGAGGGGTTTAATATAGGCATTAATCTGGGACATTGTGCTGGGGCAGGCCTGCCCGGCCATCTGCATATGCACATCGTGCCGCGATGGGCCGGCGATACGAATTTCATGCCCGTACTGGGCGACGTGCACGTCGTGCCGGAATTCCTGAGCAAGACCCGCCTGAAGATTCTCCAGGCTGCCGAAGAACTGTCGCTGCCGAAGCTTACTGCGGCGGCTGGGGGATAACGCGATGGCTGTCGACCTGGCCAGCTACGCCGTACCGGCTGACGCGTCCGCGCGGAAATATCCCGAGCCGGGCCATCCGTACCGCTCGTGCTTTCAGCGGGATCGGGATCGGATAATTCACTGTTCGGCGTTTCGGCGGCTTGATTTCAAGACGCAGGTATTTGTGCCGCACCAGTACGACCATTTCCGCACGCGGCTGACCCATTCGCTGGAGGTAGCCCAGATCGGCAGAGACCTCGCCCGGGCGCTGGGGCTTAACGAGGATCTCGTCGAGGCGGTTGCGTTGGCGCACGATTTGGGGCATCCGCCGTTCGGCCATGCCGGGGAAACAGTGCTAAACGAGCGGATGACAGCCCACGGGCACTTCGAGCATAACCGCCAGTCACTGCGAATCGTGGACTACCTGGAGCATCCGTATCCGCAATTTCGCGGGCTGAACCTCACCAACGCCGTCCGCCACTGCCTCGCCAAACACGAAACGCGATACGACACGCCGGCCAGCCGGGAATTTGACGACGGCTTGCTGCCGCCGCTGGAAGGGCAACTGGTAGACCTCGCCGACGAAATTGCCTACACGTCCGCCGACCTCGAAGACGCACTGGCGGCAAACTGGATCGACACCGCCGACCTGGCCGGCCTGGAAATCTGGGATAACGCGTGGCGGCAGGTGGCTGCCAACTTCCCCGACGCAAGGCCCATCCACAAGCGAATCCGCGCGACGAAGCAGATTCTCGCGATAATGGCGGACAATCTACTGGCTGCGACGCGGACGGCTATTGCGGAATCCGGCGTGGACTCGTCGGAGTCAGCCTGCCGGCTTGACGCCCGTTGCGTGCGATTCGACGAGGATATCCGGCGGCAGTTCTCAGCCCTCCAGGACATGCTCTTCGAGCGGGTTTATCGACACGATATCAACCGGCAGCAGAACCGCCAGGCCGGGGAGATTCTCGGCGGCCTGTTCGACGCGTTCGTCGACAATCCAGACCTGCTGCCGCCACGCTATCGCAAAAGAATCGACGCACCGGGCGCAGAAGATAAACCAGAAGGCCTGCACCGAATAGCCTGCGACTACTTAGCCGGCATGACCGATCAATTCTGCCGAAAAGAATTCACCAGGATACAGGAACGGTGAAACGGGAACCGGTAAAACGGGAACCAGGAACTGGGAACCGGGAAAAACAAAAACGGGAACAGCAAAAACGGTAAAACGGGAACAGCAAAAACAGTAAAACGGGAAGCGGGAATTAGTATCTCTCATGTTTGGGTGGCATGGCCCCCCCTTGGGGCAGGCCTGGGGACCATGTGTTTTTACCCGTTTCTGGTAGGCCGGGTCTTGACCCGGCGATAAGAAGGCGACCGCCTTCTTACATGGAAACTTTCTCCGATAACACGTCCCTGGAAAAACGTGTTTTTCACCGCGGCTAATCCGAATTGGACGAACTTGTTGCATGTACCATGCAATTGCCGGGTCAAGACCCGGCCTACCCCAAACGGTTGCTTCGCGACACCCTTCGATATTCGAATTTCGAATTCATTTCGCGTTGGGTGGCATGGCGACACCGCAGGGGTCGCCATGATGAATGGCGAAGAAACTATCAATGCTGGGTGGCCCCCCCCTTGGGGCAGGCCTGGGGGATGGATGGCGTAGAAATTGCTAATCAATCTTTCCCCCTGGGGGCAGGCATGGCTACCCCGCAAAAGACGCGGGGTTTCCATGCCACCCGACATCGTGGGAAATTGTCCAATGCCATGCTTCTGCAAGCAGAAGTATGCGAAAAAAACGCGTTGGGCGTAAACACTCAACCCTACGCGCTGTTTTTCCTGTTTTTGTTTTCCCCGGTTCCTAGTTCCCGGTTCCCAGTTCCTGCTTTTGCTGTTCCCGTTTTTCCCGGTTCCTAGTTCCCGGTTCCTAGTTCCCAGTTCCTGCTTTTGCTGTTCCCGTTTTTCCCGATTCCGGGGAATAATTGTCTGAATTTCTGATATTCGGGTTTTTTTTTCGGGCGGTGTCAATCTAGCTGTCATCCTGCTTGTGGCATTATTCTCATTACTGGTTTCGGTGTGGGGATGATGTCGAAGCCGGGGAGGCGCGGGGGCTGGCTGAATTGTGTAATATGTATTCAGCGGCCAGCCCCCGTATTTTTTTCGGCTGGGTCGCCATGATGGCTGGGGCAAACATCGTGGCTGAAAGCTTAGCTCCCGCCACGGCACCCAACTATCGGATTATTCAATTTCCAAGAATACATTTTTCATCATCGCGGCAAACTTTTTCCCATTCCGGGGGTCTAAGAAGGTAGAATTGTATGCGGAACGGGTGCGCCATGACCGACAAGGAATCACCGGCAACAGAAGAGATGTTTTTCCGTTATGCGTTGCGGATGACGCGGCGGCGCGTTCGTCTGGTGGATATTGTCTCGGCGATGCTGCTGATGCTGGCTGTCGCGTTGTGCGGGCTGTTGGCGATGGTCGTCTGCGACCACTTGGCCACCGGCGGCTTGAGCAGCCAGGCCCGCTGTTTGATGCGGTGGGGCGTGTTGGCGGCTGCGGGGGTGCTGGGGGTTTTCACCATTCTGCTGCCGCTGCTCAAACGGCTTAGCGATCTATACGTCGCGAGGATGATCGAGAAGGCCTACCCGGCTTTTCGGAACGATTTGACGGCAGCTATTCAATTGGATCGGGACGGGACGGTTGACTCCGGGTTGCTCGAAGCGATCCACACGCGGGCATCGTGCGAAGCCGCCCAGGCCAATGTCAAAGGCTGCGTCTATCTCGGCGGATTGAAGCTGGCTGGTGCGTTGCTGGGTGTCGCGTTGGTGGTGTTCGGCGTGTACGGCTTGGCCTCGCCGAAGGGCGTAGCCGACTCCCTGGCAAGGGCGATGGGCAACGATGCAATCGCCCCGCCGACCCACACGAAAATCGTCGCGGTTTCGCCGGCTGACGGCACGGTGGTGCTGGCCGGGCAAGAGGTGCAATTCACCGCGACCATCCATCAGCCGACCACGCCGGCAAAGCTGAACATCCTGCGAGGCGAAAGTGAAATCAACAAACCGCTCGACGAAGACGCGTTGACGATGAAGCAGATCGGCGGGAACAAGACCGGGCGGAAGCAAAACAAAAAATATCGGGCGACCTGGCGGGCGACAGCCCTTGCCGGCGACGTGCGGTTCCAGGTAGTTTGCGGCGACGGCAAAAGTTTCTGGCGTCGGCTGAGGGTGCTGCCCACCCCGGCAATCCGCGAAATCAGCCTCCGCCTGCAATGGCCCGGGTACATGCGGCAAGGCGTCCAGACCGTTCGCGGCGGGCGAATCGACGCGCCTGCGGGTACGACCGTAACGCTGAGAGCCGAGGCGAATCTGCCGGTTGCCCACGCGTCACTGGAGCTTGCAAACGCCCGCAAAAGCCTGATTATGACCACCGACGGTACTCGCCTGGCTGCGACTTTTCGCCTGAGCGGCAACGACCGGTACCGTATCGTTTTCCAGGCCAGGGACGTCGCTGGAGAGATGCGAACCGTCTGGTATGAAATTGTCGCCCGGCCGGACACGCCGCCGAACATCAGCCTTGCTGAACCGGCGGACGACATGGAGCTCGCTGCCAACGAATCGTTCCGGCTCAGCGGCAAAGCCGCCGACAACCTCGGGCTGCGGAGCGTCGAATTGGTCTGCCTGCAAGGCAGCAGCCGGCGGGTTTTTCCGCTTTCCCGCCACGCCGCGCCGGGAAAGCCTCGCGTGCCGTTCGAGCGGCAATTCAGCGTCAGTCAACTGGGCCGGCCCGGCGACCTGCTGACCTGTTACGTTCGCGGGCGGGATTTCTGCCCGCAGCGACCGATGGCGGGGCGGGAGGCCGGGCAGGTCGGCCGATCCCGGGCGTTTACGATTCTCATCGGCGGGGACGATCCACAAATTGCCGCACAGCAGGCAGCACAGCAACAGGCCCGGCAGGATGCGAATTCGCCGGCTTGCCCCCAGGGGGCGGAAGCTCAGCGCGACCCGGCTTGCCCCCCGGGGGCGGGCGGGCAAATCGCCAGCCGTACACAACCACGGATTGCACCTAAGCCCCTTGGGGGCAAGCCCGGCCACCCATCAGATGGCTCACGGCCGGCGGCAAATAGCCCGACTGACGATACGCTGGAAACACTGAAGCGAGAATTGCAGGCAGACCAACCCGCCGCCGAACAACTCGAAACGCTCCGACAACAACTCGACCCGCAAAACAACAATACCCAGAAGCAACCCGGCGACCAACAAGACCAGCAGGAAGAGAAGCAGGCTGGTCAGCAAGGCGAACAAAAACCGGGCGAGCAGGGGGAGAAGCAGGCTGGTCAGCCGGGCGAGCAAGGGGAGAAGCAGGCTGGTCAGCAGGGCGAGCAAAAGCCGGG
>JAIORC010000253.1 GCA_021108335.1 Phycisphaerae bacterium | reverse complement strand
TTCGCCCGTAACGGATTCTTCGCGTTTCATGAAGTAATCTTCGATGCTCAGGCCACGTGTTTTGAGCTTCGAGATAATCTTTTCGATCTCTTTTACCTCATGCAGTTCGGCCCGCTTGTGTACGCGACGGATGCGGGATGCTTCGGCTTTCTGTTCCTCGATTTGCTTCTCGATTTGCTTCTCGGTTTGCTCCTTGGTTTGCTCTTCAGTTTGCTCCTTGGCCTGCTCGTCGCCGGTGATTTCTTCGTCACTGTCGTCTTCCAGCAGGTCGGCCCGCTTGGCCATGAATTCGTCGTATTGGCCTTGGCTGTGGAAAAACAGGTTCTTGCCGCTCATGACTATCCAGTGCGTCGGCAGGTTGCCGTCGGCTTTGCCGCGATTGTCCATCAGCATCTGGAAATTCAGGCCGCGACGTTCCACGATGCGAATTTTGTCGGCGAGGCTGTCCAGCAATTCGACCATCTCGCCAAGTTTTGCCCCGTTAAAGGAGCTGATGACTTCCATTTCCTCACCGCCGTGGTCGCGGATTTCCAGCGTCGCGCCGTCCAGGCCGAGCTTTATCAGCGTGTCGCGCATTTCTTTTTCGTCGCCGACGTATTCCTTGTGTTTCCGCCGGGTAACGAGATACAGCGGCGGCTGGGCGACGAATACATGCCCGCCGGTAATCAGCGGCTTCATGTGCCGGTAGAAGAACGTCAGCAGCAGCGTTCGGATATGGCTACCGTCCACGTCGGCGTCGGTCATGATGATAATCTTGTTGTACCGCCGCTTATCGAGGTCGAATTCGTCCTCGCCAATGCCGCAGCCGAGGGCGGAAATAATCGTCTGGATTTCGTTGAAGTTGAGAATTTTGTCCAGCCGCGCCTTCTCGACGTTCAGAATCTTTCCGCGAAGAGGCAAAATCGCCTGCGTACCGGCGTTTCGTCCCTGCTTGGCGGAGCCGCCGGCTGAATCGCCTTCGACGAGGAACACCTCGGTGGTTTCGCGATCTTTGCTGCGGCAGTCCGCCAACTTGCCCGGCAGCGATCCGCTGGACAGCGCGCCTTTGCGGCGGGTAAGGTCGCGGGCTTTGCGGGCGGCTTCGCGGGCATGCAGCGCGTCGATGCCCTTGTTGACAATCCGCTTGGCGTCGGAGGGATGCTCCTCCAGCCAGGCGCCCAGCATTTCGTTAACCGTCTGCGTTACGAAAGTTTCCACTTCGCTATTGCCGAGTTTGGTTTTGGTCTGGCCTTCGAATTGCGGCTCAGCCACCTTGACGGACACCACCGCGGTAAGCCCCTCGCGCAGATCGTCGCCCGACGGAGCCTTCTCCTTCTTCAACAGATTGGACTTCTTGGCGTAGGCGTTCATCGTCCGGGTAAGCGCACTGCGGAAGCCCGAAAGGTGCGTGCCGCCTTCGACGGTGTTGATGTTATTGGCGAAGCTGAAAAGGACTTCGTTGTAGCCGTCGTTATATTGCAGCACGATGTTGCAGGCCAGATGGTTTTCCTCGTCGGTTTTGGCGATGACGATCGGCTTGGTTACGACATTCTTGTCCTCATTGAGGTGCTGAATGAAGGCCTCCAGGCCCTTGGCATACTGGAAGTGCTCTTCCTTGTCGGCCCGTTCGTCTTTGATGCGGATCGAGACGCCCTCGTTGAGGTAGGCCAGCTCCCGCAGACGCGTCGCCAGCACTTCGTATCGCATGGCGAAATCCGGGAACATCTCGTGGTCGGCTTTGAAGGCTACTTTCGTGCCGCTTTTTTTGCGCTTGCCGATTTTTTTCAGGTCGGAGACTTTTTTGCCGCGTTCGAAGGTCATCTGGTAGACTTCGCCGTCGCGGCAGACTTCCACTTCCAGCCATTCGCTCAGGGCGTTGACGACCGACGCCCCCACGCCGTGCAGCCCGCCGGAAACTTTGTATACGCCGTGGTCGAACTTTCCGCCGGCGTGCAGCTTGCAGAACACCACCTCCAGCGTCGAGATTTTCTCCGTCGGGTGTATGCCCACCGGAATGCCCACGCCGTCGTCCGTGACGGATACCGACTCGTCGGGGTGGACGGTTACGGTAATCTGGTTGCATCGGCCGGCCATTGCTTCGTCGATGGCGTTGTCGACGATTTCCCAGACCAGGTGGTGCAGGCCTCGCGTGGTCGTGTCGCCGATGTACATGCCCGGCCGCTTGCGAACCGCCTCCAGTCCCTTGAGAACCTTGATCTGCCCCTCGTCATATTTCGTCTGCTTACTGCCCGTTTCGTCGTTGGCCACGTATAAAACCTTTCCCAGCTAATGAGTTTGATTCCGAACCTTTCCGCGGGTTCGGCAGAATCAATAAATTATCGCAAAAAACGCCCGATAATACCAGTATGAAATGACATCGGGTGCAAGCACCCGTAATGTCTAATGACCAATGTCTAATGACTAAAAAACACATCGGGTGGCATGGCTTGCTTGCAAGCCATGTGTTTTTCGTCCGCGTGGGCGTAGTTGTGGGTGGCATGGCGACACCGCAGGGGTCGCCATGATTGGCCCAGAAAAAAATGTCGGGTGCCATGCTTCTGCTTGCAGAAGCATGCGGTAAGAAAACGCGCCGGGTGGCATAGTCAGCGGCGAAGCCGATGGCCATGAAAGATAAATACACGACGGCGAATGGTATGTTGGGTGGTTTTGAGGACGGATGTCGTAGAAATTGTGTATCTATCTTTCATGGCTACCCCGCAAAAAACGCGGGGTTTCCATGCCACCCAATATCGTGGGAATTTGCACAGTTCCCGCGTGGTGGCCTTCCCAGGCCACCACGGCACAGGTTGCAAACATCGTGGCTGTCGCTTCGCTCCCGCCACGGCACCCAACCAACAATCGTCCAGACAATAACGGATTTGCTACTCCGTCGCTTTGCGGGGTGGTTTCTGGTACGATTGTTGCGTGGTGGATTTGGGAGAATCGTAATATGAGCATTTACACGGGAAACGGCGACGAAGGGCACACGCGGCGGATTGACGGCGAGCGGGTGTCCAAAACCGCGCCGCGGCTGGCGGCGGTGGGCACGGTGGACGAATTCAACGCCACCCTTGGCATGTGCGTTTGCCAGGCCCGCGGCGACCGGTTGGACAACCTGGCCGAGGCGTTGTTGGACATTCAGAACGAGCTGTTCGTAATCGGTTCGCAACTAGCCGCCGCCGGTACGCCGCTTTTTGCCTGCGTGGGCGACGGAATCGACGAAAAATGCATCAAGCGGATGGAAAATCAGATCGACCAGGCCGAGCGGATTACCGGCCAATTGGAGAGTTTCATCATTCCCGGCGGCAGCGAGCTGTCAGCCCGGTTCCACGTCGCCCGAACTGTCTGCCGGCGGGCGGAGCGGACGGTTATCGCCCTGGTTGAATCCGGCGTGGAAATCAGCCATGTCCTGATGAAATATTTCAACCGCACCAGCGACCTGATGTTCGCGTTCGCAAGGCTGGCGAATCACGAAAAAGGGTTCGCGGACGTAACCTGGCAAAAGCCCGACTCGCAAAGCGAGGCCGTATAAAGACTTATGGGAATATTACCTTATTTTACGAGCGACTTGCCGGGTGTCGGCGGGGTTATCAAGCAGCGGCCTGAGGATTTCCGCGTGGACGAAGTGCCACTTTACCAGGCCTCCGGGCAGGGTACGCATATTTATTTCCGCATCGAGAAACGGGGCGTCGCCACGCCGGTAGCCATCGCCCGCATCGCGAAGTACATGAACGTCCGCCCGGGCGATATCGGCGTGGCGGGACTGAAGGACGCACAGGCTGTCTCGACCCAGACGCTCAGCCTCGAACACGCCGACGCCGCCAGAATCGCCGCCTATCGCGACCCGCAAATCCGCGTACTGGACACGACGCTTCACGCCAACAAACTGAAAACCGGCCATCTCGCCGGCAACCGCTTCGCCATAAAGATTCGCCAGGTTGGCCCGGCGGATTTGCCCGCAGCCAAGGCGATACTGGATATACTTGCCCGCCGGGGCGTGCCGAATTACTTCGGCATACAGCGGTTCGGCGCTCGTGGAGACACAGCCGCGCTCGGCGAGGCGATGGTTCGCGGTCGGCTTGACGAGTTTGTCGCGATATTCCTGGGCAGGCCTAACCCGGACGACCCGCCGGACTGCAAAGCCGCCCGCGACGCGTTCGAAGTGGACGCCCTCGACCGCGCGCTGAAACGCTGGCCTCGCCATTACGCCGACCAGCGGAAGGCCCTGTCAGCCTACAAAAAAAAGCATCGGCCCGCCCAGGCGATCTCCGCCGTCGACAGACGAATGCGACGGTTGTTCGTCTCCGCATTCCAGAGCGCGATCTTCAACGAAGTCTTGGCCCGGCGAATCGAGACCATCGACAGGCTCACCGTCGGCGACCTCGCACAGAAAACCGACAGCGGCGGAGTTTTTCGCGTGGAAGACCTCGACGTCGAACAGCCCCGTGCCGAAAACTTCAAGATCAGCCCGACAGGCCCCATACCAGGCTATCGCATGGAACTAGCCGGCGGCGACGGCGGGGTAATCGAGCGGGAGGTGCTCGCGAAGTACGATATCGACCTGGAGCTGTTCAAGCAGGCCGGGGCGCTCAAGGCCAAGGGCACACGCAGGCCGTTGCGGTTCGCGCTGGCTGAGCCGGGCATAACCGCCGGGGAAGATTCGCACGGCGAATTTCTCGAACTGTCATTCGGTACCCCGTCCGGCTGTTACGCGACCGTAGTAGTCGAGGAAATCTCAAAAAACCGCCAGCCATACATCCGCGACTGAAAACGCGTACATTCTTGACCGCCGTGCGGGACATGCGTTATTTTTTGCCAACCTTGGCTTTTGCCGCCGTTTTGGGCAGCCAAATTACAACTTTGACGCCGCCGTCCGCAGCTGTCAGGGGAATAACTGGCAGAAGCCTTCCCCGCCCCGGCTGAAGGTCGAAATTAAAAGTGTTACGCCTGAGTCCCAGGCCCCGATTGACACGGGGGGTATCTTTATTGATGTCTTCGGCGCCGATTGCCCAGGTTGCCCCACATGTCATGGATATGGAAACCGCTTTTTTTTCGCGACTTTTAACTAATACGCCAATCTCATATCCCTCCGGGCTATATGCAACGAAATTCGATTTTGTATCAGGGTCTTTTTCGTTTGTCAGATATTGATGTTGGGCAGAATGCGAAGCCCGCAGGACACAACCGAGTTGAATCTGTTCGTCCTGACATCGATTGAGCTTCCACAGGCCTTCATCTTCGCCGTCAACAAGGGCAGCCTCAACGTCGCCACCCTTGGCGACAATCCCGCGAAGTGCCCGGGCAGCCTTGATATCCTTCAAACGTATAACGGCAAAGCCTATCGAAACCTTCTGGGCCTTGCCGGCACGCCGCAACATTTGAAGCATTTGTTCGATCAACTCGTGGTTTTTGTGCGTCTGTGTAATAATCAGATTCGTGCCCGATATGTTAATAGAAGCAAGTCCATCGGGATACCAGGAATCCCGTTCGATATTCTCTTTCAACAAACGTATAAATATCTTGGCAGTTTCTTCCTTTTCCTGGAATACATTATCATCAAACATAGAATCCGTTAGAGAATCCGTTACGGGTTTCCCATCCGCAGATTTCTCTTTGGTGATAGGGAGTTGCTCATTCCGCGAAGGAAAAGCTGTTACCTCCAGCCATGGAATATCAGGAGTTTTATAGCGGTAAAGCAGGTCCGCTATCGGATAAACCCGGGACACCAGCCCTTCCCAATCAGCCCGCTCTTTCGTAGAAATTACCAATATGCCATCATCAAGAATATATCCCAGCCGAATATCCTCTCCACCCGCCTCATCCAGAACTATTCGCAAGGCCTTCTTGAAAGATACGTTTTTCAGTGCAACATTAATTTTCCTGTTTTTTACATTTGCGATTTCCTTGTCAAGCACACACCAATTGACATGAATATTCACGCCGGAAATTTTTCGCATATATTCAATTGCGCCGGCAAATGTTTGATTCTTGATTTCCAGTTTTGGAATTCTTTTATCAAGTGCCTGGCGGACTTTCTTCTGGGCGTCCAGACTTGCTTTGGAACCGGGCTCTATTTTTGTCGCTTCTTGCCCATGGGTGCATGAAATCATCAAACAGGTACTCAACAGTGCCGCCGCAATCATTTTACGTTGCATTTTCAACTCCTTTTCGTGGTGCTATGGGTTTCAGTAGAAATCTCACTACAAGATATGACACGCACTATACGCCGAAGGTTAGCGTGAGAGAAGATAATTATCTTCCGCGATTTTTCATTGCCTACGGGTGGCACAGGTTTGCTACCTGTGTCGTGGTGGCCTGGGAAGGCCACCACGCTAAATGCAGGGGCACGGCAAGTTGTATATCCCTCCGCCGCGCGATACGCGCGGTTTTTACGCGTCTTGCAGGAATTCGTGGTTTACCGCAGCCGTCACTTTTTTGCCCGTTGGCGAGATGAACGTCGCTTGGCCGGGGCTGAACTCCACCGCTTCGACCGTCTTAAAGCCGCGCGGCACTTTTAGCACGCCCTGGATGTAATTGATGACCGTCGGGCGCTTGGGCGATAGTGTGATCGCCGTCGGAAAGCCGGCTCGGTTGATCTGGTTCGGGCGGACGGAATCCGCCAGGCCCTCGGCAAAGTAGCCGCAGACGTCTTCCAGTCCGAGGCAGCGATTTCGGCCATTCCACGGCGGGTGATGTCTGCCGCGGTTCGATATCCACATCGCCGTCGCCGGCAGCACGCGAGGATCCTTCAGCGAGAACCACAGGAACCCCTCGTCCTGATTCGTCGCCGTCGTCCAGGCCGGGGCGACGGCGGGACTTTTGAACACCACCAGCAGATCGGTGAAGCCTTCTCTGGCGGGCATAGCTGTGCAATCGGCCTGCGGATTGTCCTTCCACAGCGTAGGGATTGCCTGCAAATCGCGGAATTTTTTGCCCATCGCCAGGGACTGATACGCCTTGCCGGCGGGATCGCCCACCACCGTCGGACACGTCATGCCAAGCTCAAACGCGCTGGTGGCGATACGCAGCGAACCTTCCTTCGGCCCCATCGCCAGCGTCGCATGATGGCCGAGCGGCATCTTGCCGGAATACCCCTCCAACACCTGCCGGCTGTACACAACATTCTGCCCGTCGGCCAGAGAGAGGGTCTTGCTTACCTTGCCGGGACGAACCTTCGTGTCCATCGCAAGCGTCAACGACGTTACGCCATCGGATTTTTCCATCGCCACGAATTTCCACTTCGCTGCCGCCGGCTCGCCGTGACAATAATGTTGCTCGCCGCGGCAGGGTTTGGCGTTGGCGCCGAACGGCATGCAGAAAAAATCTCCCCGCAGCGGGCGCAATACCGGGTCGGCTATCTTCAGGTTTTCACCGTGCCACGGATTGACGTAATAAGGCTGAATCGCTTTGGCGGTGTTGCGGTAGAACGTTACCGGGGCCATCTGTCCGCCCGTTTGCGTTATGGCCAGTTCGATTTCTTTGTTTCGCAGCAGCCATGATGGTTGCGAGGAAATTTTTTTGATAATTTTGGTAAGCGGCTTCATTGTTTCGGCTCCTTTTTGTCCGGGGATTATCAGCGGTGTTAAATATCACGTTTTCGCACGCCATTGTCAAAGAAGTTCCGCCCAGCCGCCGGAGATGTGTGAAAAATTTGGGCCTATCGCCCAATTTCAATTGATTGGGTGCCGTGGCGGGAAGCGAAGCGACAGCCACGATGTTTACAAGTTCCCACAAGGCTGGACACGGCTTGCAAACAATCCCTGCCGCCCAGCCGCCGGAATATCGCGGAACCTTATATATAGCCTCTACACATGCCGCCGCTTTTGCAGTAGGATTGGCGGCAATGATGCCGGATTCCAACGAGACAACCCGCCCGACTCCACCACCGATTCCCGAGGAGTCAACTGCACAGGTTGCAAACCTGTGCCACCAAAAACTCGACGAGCCGCTTGGGTCGGCGCACTGGGAGGCAATCGATCAGGCCCACCGCCGCCTGAAATCCATACGGCTGACTGTGAAAATCGCATCGTTCAACGCCTGGGCCACCGCCATTTTCGCCGCGCTCGCCGTGCCGTTCGTTTTCAGCGACAGGACAGCAATACTGGTCGTCACCGGGCTTGGGCTGGTATCGTGGCACGAATTCAAAGGCCGGAGGCTCATGCGACAACTGGACCCGCAAGGCCCAACCGTTCTGGGCCGGAACCAGGTATTGTTTACTGCGTTGCTGATCGCTTACGGCGTCTGGAAAATCGTCGCCGTCCTCCACGCCCCGGCCCTCTACAGCCAGGCCCAGTTGAACATTTTCAAAAACCACCCAACTTTCCACAAATCGCTCACGTCGTATGGAGACCTCGTAAAGCTGATGACCATACTTCTGTACAGCCTGATGATCGGCGTAGCCGCCCTCGCCCAGGGCCTGACCGCCGTGTACTACTTCACCCGAAAAAAACCGCTCTGCGACCACCTCAAAAAAACCCCGGACTGGATAATCAAACTACAAAAACAACTCTGGAAGTAATGTGAATGCTCCCACCCAAAGCGTATTTTATAATGCGTGTTGGTGCAATTCTCGCTTGTTTGTCGCGTTTGGCCTTGCAAAGCGGGGCGGGTTAGGTTGAAGTTATATTTATGGTCGGCATGAATCTGGAATTTCAGGGAACCTCCGCGTCGGGGCTGTTGTGGGCGCTTTTGGTTGGCGTCACGGTGGTGCTGTGCGTGTGGGGTGCCATGCGGCTGATTCGCGGGCGTGTGCGTAGCGGCGTTATAAGCTTCGCGGCGGCGGCTGGGCCTGCGGTGTTCCTTCCGGCGCTGCTGATCGACGGCGGGCTGCTCTGGGCCAGGCGGGACTGGCGGGCTGGACGAACGAGCATTTTGGCCGGGGCGGTCTTCGGGATTGTCGCGTGTCTGCTTGCGGCGTGGGCTGCTGCAGCCGGGATGGACGGTGCTACCTGGGTAGCCTTACTTGGGCTGCACATTGCAACGGCGGTGGCAGTGATATATTCCGGCGTGTACACCCACCTCGGCGTGCGAAGGCTTTCAGCCCTGACGGCATTGCGATTTCTGGCGATCCTGGTGCTGTTGGGGCTGCTGTTCAAGCCGGTGCTGGTCTTCCCCCTCGACGCCGACGCCCACAAGCCGCTGCTGCCGATAGTGGTGGATCGGTCGGCGTCGATGGCGACGGCGGATCAGCCGGCTTTGCCCAACCGGCACGCACAGGCGATACAGATGCTCCAATCCCAGCGGCAGCGGCTCGGCAAATATTTCCGCCCGCGATGGCTTGCGTTCGGGACGGAGGCGACCGCGGCAAAGTCGCTGGGGGACTTGCAAAAACTCTCGCCGACCGGCACGGCTGCCGACGGCACGGACATCGCAGCCGGCCTGCGCGAGGCCCGGCAATTAGCCGGCGAAAATCGCCCCGCCGGTATCGTGCTGATAAGCGACGGTATCAACAACGCCGCGGATTCTCCGATTACCCAGTCAGCCCGCGGCGGCACGGCTGTCTACGCGGTGGGCGTCGGTTCACAGACGGCAACCGCCGGCGGAATCGCGAACCGGGAATTGCTGTCGGTCGATGTGCCATTCGAAGCAGCCGTCGGCAACGTTACCGAACTTACCGTCAAGGTGCGAGTTACGCGATTCGCCAACGCCGACGGTGAAGTCCGCCTGTACGCCGGCGACGGCAAAACGCCCGTAGCCACCGAAAAAATCTGGACGCCGGCCAACGACGCAACCGTAACCGCAAAGCTGAAGTGGACGCCGCAGCTTACCGCCGCCAGCAGCGACAAGCCCGTCCGGCGATTGCGTGTCGTGGTCAAGCCCAACGCACTGGAAGTCAATAAAGATGACAACGCCGCCGAGGTACACGTGCTGATAACCGACCCGAAAATCCGCGTGCTTTACGTCGAGGGCACGATGCGCCCGGAGTATAAATTCCTCCGCCGGCTGCTGGATACCGACCCCAACGTGCAATTCCTGGGCATGGTACGCGTGGCGAAAAATCGCTTCTGGTCGCAGGGCAGCATCGACGGCCGAAAGCTTGCAGCCCTGCCGGCGAGAGACGAAGACTTCAAAATGTTCGACGTGATAATCCTGGGCGACCTCGACCGCTCGTTCCTGTCGCGCGACCAGTTGTCGCGCCTGCGGAAGTTCGTTTCCGACGGCGGCGGGCTGTTGATGCTCGGCGGACGAAACAGCTTCGGCCCGGGCGGGTATGCCGGCACAGAAGTCGCGGCGATTCTGCCGGTAGCCGTCAAGGGCCGTTCGGACAGGCAGGTTGCCTCGGAGTTTTCGCCACGGCTGACCGCACTGGGCCAATCGCATCCGATTTTTCGCGGCATAACCGGGTATTTTCCAGGCCCGGGCGGGCGACAGCCTGATGCGAAACTCGCGAAGCTGCCGCCGCTGCGGGGTTGCGTGATGGTCGGCAGGGCAAAGCCGGCAGCGGCCATTCTGGCGATTCACCCGACCATCCGCGTCGAGACAGGCCCGCTGGTGGTGCTGGCCGTCCAGCCGTTCGGGGCAGGTCGCTGCGGAGCCTTCACAGCCGACACGACCTGGCAGTGGTATCTGCCAACCCGCGCGATGGGCCAAGACAGCCCATACGGACGATTCTGGGGGCAGATGATCCGCTGGCTGGCCGGCGCGGAGGCGAAAACCCGCGAAGCCGGCGCGGCGGCGGTGTTGCGAGTGAGCGATTCATACTTCTACCTCGGCAGCGGAGAACTCAAGCTGCTGGGCCGCATCCAGGATGCCGACGGCCAACCCGCCGTCAAAGCCCGCGTCCGCTGCGAAATTTTTTCCGACAACGCCGGCAAATCCAGCAATGCCGTCGCGAAAATCTCGCTGTCGTCGACGGCAGGCCGTGGATTGTATCGTGGCCAGTGGAGGCCGGCTGCGGCTGGGCGGTATACCGTTAAGCTGACCGCGGTCGATCCCGGCGGTAAAACCCTCGGCACGGATTCGCTGACGATAACCGTCATCCGGCAGAACACGGAAAAGCAGAAGCTGGCCCGCGACGACAACCTCCTCCGCCGCATCGCAAAAGTCTCCGGCGGGCAGTTCGCCGACCTGGCAGCCCTGCCCGACCTGCTGGACAATATCATCGACCGCCGCAAAACCCGCGCCGGCCCACCGCCACAGGCAAAGAGCCGCCGGCTCTACAACTTCCCCATCCTCTTCATCCTCTTCGTAGCCCTGCTGACAAGCGAATGGCTACTCCGCCGAAGCTGGAACATGCAGTAAAAAAACGGGAACCGGGAAAACGGGAACCAGGAACCGGGGGAAACAGGAAAACGAAAAACGGGAACCGGGGAAAACAGGAAAACGAAAAACGGGAACCAGGAACCGGGGAAAACTCGCGGGTGGGAGTACCTGCCTTGCATGCCAGGCCCCGCCTTCGAGCAACGGCTTCGATGGCGTAAAATTAAACTCGCACATAATACCTGGCGTTATCCTGACGAATGAAGGTTGGACGATTTCTTTCCAATGATTATAATACCGGCCGGCATGAAACAGATTAAAGGGAACCGTTCTTTGGGAGATTTTTTATGAAACGTTTGAAAAACGCACCTCAGGTCAAGCTCGCCCTTGTCGGCGTCAGCCGCGATTGCTTTTCCATTGAAATCACCCGCAATCGCCTGAAGGCACTTGCCAAAGCCTGCCGCGAAAAAGGCCTGAAGATAACCGTCTGCAAAACCATCATCGAAAATGAGACCGACGCGATGGCTGCCCTCGCCGAGGCAACCGACGCCGGAGCGAACGCAGCCGTTATCTATCTCGGTAACTTCGGGCCGGAAGGGCCACTGGCGATTTTTGCCGAGGAGTTCGGCGGGCCGGTGATGGCATGTGCGGCAGCGGAAGAAAGTAAAAAGTGCCTCCTCAACGGCCGGGGCGACGCATTCTGCGGTATGTTGAATGCTTCGTATAATTTCAATCTCCGCCAGCTTGACGTCCACATCCCACAGATGCCGGTCGGCCTGCCGGAACAGCTCGCCGTAGAAATCGAACATTTCCAGACAATTGCCCGCATCCTGCTGGGCGTGGCGGGGTTGAAGATTTTCTCGTTTGGCCCGCGGCCTCATGATTTCTATGCCTGCAACGCCCCGATAGGCCCGCTGTACGACCTGGGCGTGGAGGTAATGGAGAATTCCGAATTGGACATGCTGCAACTCTACGAAGCTGTCGACGAAAAAGACTCCGCCGTCAAGCGAACCGTCCGCGAGATGACAAAAGAACTCGGCGACGGTAATACTTATCCGGATTTGCTGCCGAAACTTGCCCGTTTCGAAGTCGCGCTGAAACGCTTCGCCGAAGACAATCTCGGCTCGCGCCAATACGCGATCTTTGCCAACAAATGCTGGCCGGCCTTTGAGAAGGCATTCGGCTTCGTCCCCTGCTACGTCAACAGCAGACTTTCAGCCGTCGGCATGCCGGTCGCCTGTGAAGTCGATCTCTACGGGGCCTTCAGCGAATATCTCTGCTACCTCGCCAGCGAAACCCCGGCGACGCTGCTGGACATCAACAACTCCGTCCCTGCCGACATGACCACAAAAAAAACCAATCTCAAGGGTGCCACGGCTGCGGACTTGTTCATGGGCTTCCACTGCGGCAACACGCCGAGTTGCCACATGAAGAACTGTTCGCTGAAGTACCAGTTGATAATGAATCGGCTGATGGAAGACCCGTCCAAAGAACCGGACATTACCCGCGGCACACTGGAAGGCCAGATCGCACCGGGCGAGATTACCTTCTTCCGCGTCCAGGGATCCGCCGACGGCGAGCTTTCAAGCTACGTCGCGCAGGGGAATGTCCTGGATATCGACCCGCAGAGCTTCGGTGCTATCGGCGTGTTTGCGATTCCCGATTTCGCCCGATTCTATCGACACGTACTGATCGAAAAGCATTTCCCGCATCACGGAGCCGTCGCGTTCAAGCAATGCGGCAAAGCCCTCTTCGACGCGATCAAGCTGTTCGGCATCGACGACATAAACACCCCCCTGCCGGACGGCATGCCCTATCCGGGCGAGAATCCGTTTGAACTGCTTTCGTAAGGAAAATCCATGGCGAAGTACACGATAGGTCTTGATTACGGCACGAATTCCGTCCGGGCGATTGTCGTTAACGTATCCAACGGGCGCGAAGTCGCTACAGCCGTTTGGAATTACGCACACGGCAGGGACGGGATTATCCTTTCACGCGATCCGAACCTGGCAAGGCAGCATCCGGCTGACTATGTTAAAGGCGCGGAAGAAAGTATTAAAAAATCGCTGGCGGCGGCTAAGCGTACCGTAAAAAGCTTCAAGCCGGAGCAGGTCATCGGTATAGGAGTGGACACCACGGGAAGCACGCCGCTGCCGGTCGATAAAACCGGCAGGCCGCTGGCTTTTCAGAAGCGGTTCGCAAATAATCCGGCTGCGATGGCCTGGCTGTGGAAGGACCATACTTCCGTAGCGGAAGCTGAGGAAATCACCCGGCTGGCCACGAAGATGCGGCCTGAATATCTTACCAAGTGCGGCGGGACATATTCCAGCGAGTGGTTCTTCAGCAAGATTCTGCACTGCCTGCGAACCAGCCCGAAAGTTTTCGACGCCGCTTATACATGGGTCGAGATTGCCGACTGGATTCCGGCGATGCTGACGGGCACGGAATCGACGGGCAAGTTGACCGTCGGCATCTGTGCTGCCGGGCACAAGGCGATGTACAACGATGCCTGGGGCGGCTATCCAGACAAGAAATTCCTGCGAAAACTCGACCCCAAACTGGCCGAGCTGCGAGGCGGACTCAAGGACAAGGCCCACGCCGTCAATAAAGCCGTCGGCGGACTGACCGACAAGTGGTCCGCCAGAACATCCCTTCCGGCGGGCATTCCGGTAGCTGTCGGCGCTTTTGATGCTCATCTCGGAGGAATCGGAGCGGGTATCAAGCCCGGCGTGATGGTCAAGACCCTGGGAACAAGCACATGTGATACGATGGTCAGCTCGATGAAAAAGCCGCTGGCGGATATTCCCGGCCTGTGCGGTATCGTGCCCGAAAGCATCCTTCCGGGTTACTTCGGTCTCGAAGCCGGCCAATCGGCTGTCGGCGACATTTTCAACTGGTTCGTCAACTACATTCAGCCCGGCGGAAAGAAAGCCGGCTCGCACGAAGAACTCACCAAAGCCGCCGCAAAACTCAAACCGGGCGAGTCCGGCCTGCTTGCATTGGACTGGAACAACGGCAATCGCACAATTCTCGTGGATCAGCGTTTGACCGGCCTTTTGCTGGGCCAGACGCTGCATACAACACCGGCGGAGATTTATCGGGCCCTTATCGAGGCGACCGCATTCGGAGCGTTGACTATCATCAATCGTTTCGAGGAATACGGCGTGAAGGTGCAGCAGGTGGTCAACTGCGGCGGCATCGCGGAGAAGAATCCGATGGTCATGCAAATTTATGCGGACGTAACCGGCAGGCCAATGAAAATCTCGCGTTCAGCCCAGACCTGCGCACTCGGAGCCGCTATCGCAGGCGCAGTCGTCGCGGGGAAAAAGGCGGGCGGATATTCAAACTTCGCCGCCGCCCAGAAAGCAATGACCGGCCTGAAGCCAAAGGTATTCAAGCCGAATCCCAAGGCCCACGCCGTCTATAATGAACTGTACGCACTTTACAGGAAGCTGCACGACGCATTCGGAACACAACGGCCCGCCGGCGGCAGCCTCCATGACGTAATGAAAAAGCTGCTGGATATCCGCAACGAGGTACGAAATTAATATGCTTGAAGAATTGAAAAAACAGGTCTGCGACGCGAATTTGGAGCTTGTAGCCGAGGGGTTGGTGATCCAGACTTTCGGCAACGTAAGCGGAATTGACCGCCGGAGCGGGCTGGTCGTCATCAAGCCGTCCGGCGTGTCTTACGACGGCATGACACCGGAACACATGACCGTAGTTTCGCTGGAAACCGGCGAGATAGCCGAGGGCGATTTACGCCCCAGCAGCGACACGCCGACGCATCTGGAACTATACCGGGCGTTCGCGGGCATCGGCGGCATTGTTCATACGCATAGCCTCTACGCAACGGCCTGGGCACAAGCCCGTAAAGAAATCCCGCCGCTGGGCACGACTCACGCGGACTATTTTCATGGGCCGGTACCCTGCACGCGATTGATGACGGACGAAGAAATCGAGGGCGACTACGAAGCCAATACCGGCAAGGTAATTGTCGAGCGATTCGCCGGACTCGACCCCGCGCACATCCCGGCAGTGCTGGTAGCCGGCCACGGGCCATTCGCGTGGGGCCTCTCACCCGCCGCCGCCGTCCACAACGCAGCAATACTGGAGTATCTGGGGCGATTAGCCGGCGAAACGATTCGTATCGAACCTCACCCCGAACCGATCTCGACTAAACTGCTGGACAAGCATTTCCTCCGCAAGCACGGCCCAGCGGCTTACTACGGACAAAAATAACGCGAGGGCGGGAATACCAACCTTGCAACCAGATTACTTGCTTGGGGGCTTTTGTTTCTGATTTTGTTTTTGCCACCAGGTTTTCCATTTCTGGACGGCTTTTTGTTTTTCGGCGGCGGTGCCGGTTGCGGGGTATGGTATGTCCTGGCCGGTCAGCAGGCAAAGTGCGACGGCGATTCGTTTGCGGGCTACGTCGCCGGGTAATTCCATCGCTGCGACCATCGCGCCGATAACCCGCCGCGACCGATTGCCGATGTATCCGAGCACACGGCCTGCCGTCGCGCGGACGCGGGGTTCGTCGTCCCGCAGCAGCTTCAGCAGTGCGTCGATGGTGGAATGCCCGCCACCGACTTTCCGCAGCACCTCCGCAGCGGCTGCCCGCGTGCGTGGGTCTTTGCTGTCCAGCCCAAGGCTCAGCAATTCCGGCGGCGCGGTGTTTCGGAAGGCCATGAATCCCAGCAGCGCGTAGGCGGTGAATCGGGAGGCTTTGAGTTCTTTGGCCCGGGCGGTGATGGCTGCGTCGAGCTTGCCACTTTTCTGCCTCGGGCCATGATACGCGACGATGGTTCGCACTACCGGGTCTTGCAGCAGCTTTATCAAAGCCGGCGGGCAGCGGTCGTCGCGTATGCCGCAGACGGCTGTGGTTATCCACATTCGGGAATGGCCCGGACGCTTTACCTGGAAGGCCGCCTCGATGAGAGCCGCCGCCAGCGGCTTGCCAATTTTCACCGCCGTCCGGCAGGCAGCCTGGCCGGACCAGGGGTCTTTGTCGAACTGGGCAAGCAGATTCGCGGTGAAGGTTTTTTTCGTGCCGGCGTCGAGTTTCGAGAAGTCCGGCGGTGCGACGGTAACTTGCAGAGCGCCGGATTTCAGCAGCATTTCCCGCCCGCCCGGCAATTTGAGATACATGCAGAACATCGCCGTCAGCGGGCCTGTTTTTATCACGTCGCGAATGGCTCCGGCGGCTGGCTGCTTCAGCTTTTTGCCCTCTCGCCAGGCGGTAATGAATTTCACGCCGCGTTTGTAGCGGTATAAATTCAGGCTCAGAAGGTCGCGATTGATTACGGAGATTGCTTTGTCGCCGGTCAGCTTTTTCGGCCAGGCTTGCACGTCGTTGCCGATGTCGATTCTGCCTGAGAAATACTTCCGCCCGCCCTGCTGAACAATGACCCATCCGAAGACGTCGGCTTTTTTGGCGGGGGCCGGCGGCAAATCCACCTCGCCGGTAGCGATGTTTCGCATGAAAACCAGAAGTGCGAATTTGCTGCCGGCAACTGTCCCCCGCGACTGGAGCGATATCTGAAGCCCCGCCTTGGGCTGGCCCCACGGCAGCTTTTCGAAATCGATGCCCGCCCCCCATGCATGCCCGGTAAGGGCGATTACAAAAGCCGCCCATATCACACTTATCCGCAAACACCGTTGTCGAAAAATATGCCGATTCATATCACCATGCTATCATATCATGGAATTATCGTTATTTTTTCTTCTTACGCTTAACTTTCGCTTTCGCTTTTGCTTTGGGTTTTGCTTTGGGTTTTGCTTTGGGCTTGGCGGCTTGTTTCTGTGTCTCCAGTTCTTTGGCGATTTCACTCCGGTTCAATTGTCGGACTCGCTGGAGATTTACTTTGGTCTGTTCCCGCAGACGGAGCCTGCCGCCCTTGCGTTCCCACTGGTAAACGCTTTGCCCGCTGACGCCCAGCATCGCAGCTAAAGCCGCCTGGGAAATTTTTAATTTCGTTCGAAGCTTGCGAATCATCTCGCCGGTAACGCGCATTTTCTTCAATTCGTCGGCGACGGGAATTTCCGCTCCCTTGTTGCGTTTGGCTTCGGCCCGCAAGAATTTATTTTCTCTTTCCAGCGAAACAATGCGTCGTTTGAGATCGGCAACCGCCTTTTTCAGCCAGACCGTGTCGCGTTTCATCACGGCTGTCCCCTGCTTAATTTCCTTCTTGGCAAGGCGGGCTATCTCTTCTTTTAGTACCTGTGCAATATTCGGCATAAGTTATCTCCAACAAAAAAGGTTAAGTGTGATGTCTTTCTATTGTTGCAACAATAATAATACTCGCCAAAAAATTATATAGCCATTTAGCGGAAATGTCATCATGTTTTTTCCAAGATGTTTTTCCGGATTGACACACATGCGTCAAAATTCGTCGGCGGGAATGTTGCTTTGTTCAAAACTCGTTGAGGGAACCTCTAAAAATTCATTTCTGCTACGGACGGCTGCAATTGCCGCCGGCGGCGAATTTGCCCCTCCGCCTTGCCCTCGTTTTTTTTAATTAGCACGTTCTCGCGGCGAAAGCAATTTTCAGAGGTTCCCTTGACTCTTCATGCGGTTATGTTACACTGCCGCACCGGGTAGTAGCATATTTGCAAATCGTAGCCCGGAAGTAACGAACCTTTTTTACAACAATTATGGAGAGTCTGTTTATGGCTAAGGCTAAGAAGAAAAAACTGGTGTATTTCTTTAGTGGCGGCAAGTCCGAAGGAAAAGCCTCGATGAAAGAAATCCTCGGCGGCAAGGGCGCCAACCTGGCGGAGATGTGTTCGCTGGGTCTGCCCGTCCCGGCTGGGTTTACCCTCACGACTGAAGTTTGCGATCTGTACTACAAGCTCGGCAGGAAGTATCCCGCTGATCTCGCACCGCAGATCGACGCCAACATCAAGAAGCTGGAAAAGGACACCGGCAAAACCTTCGGCCATGGCGACAACCCGCTGCTGGTATCGGTTCGTTCCGGTGCCGCGGTTTCCATGCCCGGCATGATGGACACCGTGCTGAACCTCGGCCTCAACGACAAGACTCTGCCCGCCCTTATCAAGCTGACCGGTAACGAGCGTTTCGCGTGGGACAGCTATCGCCGTTTCATGCAGATGTTCGGCGACGTCGTGCTCGGCATGGAACACCATGACTTCGAGATGGCCCTGACGAAAGTCAAGAAGGCCCGCAAAGCCAAGGACGATACCGACCTGGACGCCGACGGACTCAAAGCCGTCGTCGAAGAATACAAGAAGGTCTACAAGAAGGCCCGCAAGAGCTTCCCGCAGGACGCCCGCAAGCAGTTGGACCAGGCCTGCGACGCCGTCTTCAGCAGTTGGAACAACCCCCGTGCGATCAAGTATCGCCAGATTAACGAAATCCGCGGCCTGCTCGGCACGGCTGTCAATGTCCAGGCGATGGTCTACGGAAACATGGGCGACACGTCGGGCACGGGCGTTGCCTTCACCCGCAACCCCTCCACCGGCGAAAACAAGTTCTACGGCGAGTACCTCATGAACGCCCAGGGCGAAGACGTCGTTGCCGGCATCCGCACGCCGAACCCGATCGCGCAACTCGCGAAGGTCGACCGCAAGAGCTACAAGCAACTGATGGCCATCCGCAGCAAGTTGGAGAAGCATTATAAGGATGTACAGGACATCGAGTTCACCATCGAGCAGGGCAAGCTGTTCATGCTCCAGACCCGTGCCGGCAAGCGAACCGCCGCCGCCGCGGTCAAGTGTGCCATCGATATGATGAAGGAAGGCCTTATTACCGAGAAGCAGGCGGTACTCCGCGTCGATCCCAAGGCCCTCGACCAACTGCTGCACCCGACCTTCATTCCCGCTGCGGAAAAGAAGGCCGCCGCCATCGCCAAAGGCCTGCCCGCCAGCC
This sequence comes from Phycisphaerae bacterium, assembly GCA_021108335.1. Taxonomy (GTDB): domain Bacteria; phylum Planctomycetota; class Phycisphaerae; order SM23-33; family SM23-33; genus JAIORC01. The sequence goes on along the minus strand of JAIORC010000253.1, from coordinate 8,150 downwards.
CCGGTGCTGCGACCGGCCAGGTGTACTTCTCCGCCGAGGCAGCCGAATTGCAGGCGGAAATGGGCAAGAACGTTATTCTCGTCCGCATCGAAACCAGCCCCGAAGACATTGGCGGCATGAACGTCGCCAAGGGCATTCTCACCAGCCGTGGCGGCATGACCAGCCACGCCGCCGTCGTTGCCCGCGGAATGGGAACCTGCTGCGTAGCCGGATGCGGCGACTGCCAGATCAACTACAAAACCAAGTCCTTCAAAGCCGGCGGCAAAACCGTCAAGGAAGGCGACTGGATCAGCCTCAACGGCTCGCTCGGCACCATCTACCTTGGCCAGGTCGCGACCGAAGACCCCAAACTCACCGGGGCGTTCGGTACGATCATGACGCTGGCGGACAAGTATCGCAAGATGGGCGTCCGCACAAACGCCGACACCCCGCACGATACCGCAGTGGCTGTAAAGTTCGGTGCAGAAGGCATTGGCCTGACGCGGACCGAGCATATGTTCTTCGAAGGCAAGCGGATTATCTCCATGCGAAAGATGATTCTCGCCGAGGACGAAGCAGGCCGAAAGAAAGCCCTCAAAGAATTGCTGCCCCTCCAGCGGAAAGATTTTGTCGGCATTTTCAAGGCCCTCAAGGGTCTCCCGGCGACCATCCGCTTCCTGGATCCGCCGCTGCACGAGTTCGTGCCGCATGACGCCAAAGGCCAAGCCGAGATGGCCAAGGCGATGAAGGTCTCCCCCAGCCAGATCAAGAAGAAGGTCGAATCGCTGCACGAGTTCAACCCCATGCTTGGTCATCGCGGCTGTCGCCTGGGTATCTACTACCCGGAAATCACCGAGATGCAGGCCCGCGCGGTCGTCGAAGCCGCCTACGCCGTGCCCGGCTCCAATGCGGAAATCATGATTCCGCTGGTCGGCCACGTCAGGGAACTAGCCAACCAGAAGCAGATCGTTCTGGACGTGATTGCCCAGGTCAAGAAAGAGAAGAAGGGCAAGAAGGCTCCGAAGATCAAGATCGGCACGATGATCGAAGTGCCCCGTGGCGCTCTGACTGCCGACGAAGTAGCTGTCGAGGCGGAATTCTTCAGCTTCGGCACGAACGACCTGACGCAGATGGGTTGCGGATTCAGCCGCGACGACGCCGGCACGTTCCTCGGGCAATATGTCGAGGAAGGCATTTACGACGCCGACCCGTTCCAGGTTCTGGATCGCAGTGGCGTCGGCCAATTGGTCGAGATTGCCGTAAAGAAAGGTCGCAAGACCCGCCCGAATATCAAGTTGGGCATTTGCGGCGAGCACGGCGGCGACCCCAGCAGCGTCGAGTTCTGCCACATGGTCGGCCTGAACTACGTAAGCTGCAGCCCGTACCGCGTGCCCATCGCACGACTGGCCGCCGCACAGGCCGCCATCAAAGGCCCCAAGGGCGTCCTGACAAAGACCGGCAAGAAGAAAAAGTAAACTTCTTGCAATCAAAAGTAAAAGCACCAAAAAAGGCGGCGGGCCTCAAAACCCGCCGCCTTCTCTTTTGGAAACTTCTAACACGCGTCTGGTGGCACAGCTTGCTTGCAAGCCGTGGTTGTATGTTGTTTGGCGAGAGGCCCGGAAAAACACATGGTCCCCTGGGGACCATGCCACCCAAAAATCTTTATTTAACGGGTATCGTGCCGGATAGTTGGGTGCCGTGGCGGGAGCGAAGCGACAGCCACGATGTTTGCTTTCGCCCGTGCGTGAAAAATTTCCTGGAACTTTTGGCGGTTTTGCGTGTCTATATATTTTAGGAATTCAAGAAAGGTTGATCTATGCGCAAAAAGTTGCAGATTGTCCTGTTGACGGCGATGGCGGTGGGGCTTCCGTGGGGGGCTTATGTTTTCAGCCAGCCGCCCAAACCTGACCCGTCGTCGAAAAAAATTACGGCCTCCCCAAAATCAACAGCCCCCACAAAATCAAAGGAATCGAAGAAACCGGTTTACCGGGCGGTTCTTGTCGAGGCTGTGCCGCATATTCGCCAGAAGCCCGATTTCTGCGGGGAGGCTTGTGCGGCGATGTATCTGCGGAAGCTCGGCTATCGGGTCAGCCAAGACGAAGTTTTCAACGCCTCGAAGCTCGATCCCGCCTTTGGCCGGGGCTGTCACGCCGCCGAGCTTAAAGCCGCTCTTGATCGGCTTGGATTCGACATCGGCGACAACAAGAAAATCTGGCAGCGATTTTCCGCCATGAAGCGTACCAGCAAAATGGACACCCACTTCAAGGCCCTCCACGCGGATCTGGTCGGCGGCATCCCATCGATTATCTGCACTTATTACAGCGACAAACCCAGCACCACCCAGCACTTCCGGCTGATTCTCGGTTACGACCCCAAAACGGACGAGGTTATCTACCATGAGCCGGCTGAGAACAAGGGCGCGTATAAGCGGATGAAGCGCGACACGTTTCTGCGTATCTGGCCGCTGAAAACCAGCAAGAGTTACGTAACCGTTATCCGATTCCGCCTCAAACCGGGCAAAATAAAGCTGCCGAAATCGTCCAATCCCGCCGGGCCGAAACAAAACAAATTCACCGCTGCCGATTACGCCCAGCATATCGTGCAGCTCAAGCAGAATCCGCCGGTGAAGAATCTCACCTATGTCGTTATGCCGCCGTTTGTTGTCGTCGGCAACGAGTCGCCGGCGACAGTTCGCAAACGGGCGGCGGGAACGGTTCGCTGGGCGACCAGAATGTACAAGAAGGATTATTTCCGCCACGACCCAGCCGTCATCTACACCATCTGGCTGCTGAAGGACAAGAAAACCTACGAGGCGGCTACCAAAAAACTCTGCCGCTACGCACCCGACACGCCGTTCGGCTTTTTCAGCCCGACCAGGCGGGTGCTGGTGATGAACATCGCCACCGGCGGCGGAACGCTTGTTCACGAAATGTTCCACGCCTTCGTGCCGGCAAACTTCCCCGACCTACCGAGCTGGCTGAACGAGGGTATCGCCTCACTGTACGAGCAGTCCAGCCAGCGGGACGGGAAAATCGTCGGCTTTACCAATTGGCGGCTCAAGGGGCTCAAGGCTGCGATCCGCGCGAAGAAGACTATCTCTCTGAAAAAGCTGGCCCACACCACCACCGCCGAATTCTACGGCCCCGGCAGCGACGTCCACTACGCCATGGCGAGGTATCTCTGCTATTACCTCCAGGAAAACGGCAAGCTCCGCAAATATTATCACGCCTTCTACAAAAATCGCAAAGCCGACCCCACCGGCTACAAAACACTCGTGGAAATACTCGGCAAACCGGACATGGAAAAATTCCAGAAAAACTGGCAAGCCTGGTGCATGAAGCTGAAATTTCCGTAATTTCACCCGAAAACAACGAATTCCCCGATACATGGTAGCCATAAACGAGGCTCTTTGTTAGAATGCCGCCGTGCCAGATTACAATATCATCATATTCGACCTTGACGGAACGCTGACGGATCCAACGCAGGAGATGCTCAGCTCGGCGAAGTATGCGCTGGAGCAGTTTCACATCAGAAAAGTCGATCCTGAAAAGCTGAAGCTTTTTCTGGAAGTCCCGCTGCTGATGTGTTTTGAGGAGCATTTCGGGCTTACGCACGACCAAGCCAATCAGGCGTTTCTGCATTATTGGTATTATGCGGGTAGCTTCGGTGTTGGACAGAATGTTCCGTACGACGGTGTGGAAGAGTTGTTGCAGGCACTTCGCCAAAACGGCAAAGCAATGGGGATAGCCACCGCCCGCAAGACACCAAACGCTGAGCAGATTCTCAGGGCTACGAAGCTTACCGACTTCTTTACACACATCATGGGTGCCAGCGAAGACGAAAGCCGCCGAACAAAAAAAATGATTCTATTTGACGTGCTGTGTGAATTCCCGGAACATGATAACGAAGATGTCGTCATGGTGGGCGACAGGGTGGTCGATATCATCGGTGCCAGGGACAACGGCGTCGATTCGATCGGCGTAACCTTCGGGCAGGAGCCGGCTGAGGATATAATCAAGGCTGAGCCGACGTATGTTGCAAATAGCGTGGAAGAGATGGCAGCTCTTCTTCTGAACCATACCTGAATATGAGGTGCACAATGGCAGGGGAACCTTCCGTATTGGTTGTTGGTTCGATAAACATGGACCTTGTAATGCGGACGCCGCACATGCCGGCTCCGGGGCAAACCGTTACCGGCAACAGTTTTACCACCAATCCCGGCGGCAAGGGCGCCAACCAGGCGGTCGCCGTGGCCCGGCTGGGCGGCAGGGTACGAATGATCGGCCGCGTCGGGGATGACCATTTCGGCGGCGCGTTGCGAACCGCACTGGAAACCGAAGGCATTGACGTCGAGCATGTCCGCGTTATCGAAAACACTTCCACAGGCGCAGCCGTGATTATAGTGGACAGTCAGGGGGAAAATTCCATCGTCGTTTCCAGCGGAGCGAATGCCCGCCTTACGCCCGACGATCTGTACGGCTGCGCGGATTGCTTCGCCGATGCGGATATCGTACTGCTGCAACTGGAGCTGCCCCACCCGACGGTACGGGCGGCAATCGACCTAGCCAGGCGGCACAATTGCAAGACCGTTCTGGACCCCGCACCGGCCAAGGCCAATCTTCCCGACGCGCTCTGCGAGGTGGACATCCTCTCGCCGAATGCCACCGAGGCGGAAACGCTCACCGGCCAGCCGTCCGGCGAGGAGCGGAGAGACAAGTTAATTGCCTCCGCCCTGATCGGCCGGGGTGCCAAAGTCGCCGTACTCAAACTCGGCTCACGTGGCTGCCTCGTGGTGATGGCCGACGGACACATCTATCGCGTGCCGCCATACAAAATAGACGTAATCGACACCACCGCCGCCGGCGACGCCTTCACGGCTGCCTTCGGACTGGCTGTGGCGAGAGGCGAAAACATGCACCAGGCGGCGAAATTCGCAAACGCCGCCGGCGCACTGGCGACAACCAAACTTGGAGCGCAGGCAGCAATGCCCACCACACTGGAAGTACAAATGCTCATGCGCGACCAGCGGATGTAGATCGCTTATTCGATCAGTATGCGATTACAACACGGGAGAGCCGGCGGTCGGCAGGCAAAGGAACAGCAATCTCAATGGCTTCCTTGTTTCGAAGTCCAACAATCCTGTGGTATGTAAAGCCGATGAATTCATTTTTATCATTAAAGCATTCGCAGCGGACATAGCCGCGTGCGATTGCCTCGATAGCCAGTCGTGAAGAAAGAGATTGCCCGGCCTTTTCGAGAAGCCGCCGGTAATCCGAATCGGCCAGCGGAAACTCTTTGCCCCGTTTTATTGTAAAGATTACAGCCTTATGCCCAGAGGCAACCGACTTTTTCTCTATTGTAAAATAGTTCCCAAAGACTTTTGCGTCTACCTTCAACTTGTTCGTGTCGAATGGCATCAAAGAGTCCCGGATATTGCCGAATATCTCGCGATAATCTACAAAAGCAGTAGATGCCAGAAAAATCAGCAGGGCAACAACCAAACCCATTACGCCAAGTCGTACCTTCTCTTTGAGAGAAAGCCGCTGCAATGGCGAGGTAGTCTGGGCATCAACAACCCTTTCACGCGTCTGTACCAGGCCGTCAGGCCCGACGACGTAAAGTACCTGAACTTCCTCGCCCTTACGGTATTCCATGCTGCGCAGCGTTGAGAAAACGTGGCCGCGATCTTTCGACGGGAAGATATCAAGCAGTTTCTCAAATGCGTCGGTTATTTTGTCAACCAGTGGACGGCCTGCATCATCAACGACAACCTGCTTAGTGTCGGCAAGGATACTAAATGAGCCGCCGTCAAATTCCAGGTCAAAATGCAGATTCGCCAATGCTGTGGAAGCCACCCATTTTTTCAGTTGCTTCTCGGCATCGGGTAGATTGGGAAGACTGCCTTCAATAAGCCCGTCGAGAATTGCCGTTCCTTCAACTTTTCCAGTCATGCCATCACCAGGAACCAAGTTTGATTTCGCTGACCGGTGTCCAATCGTGCAATCCCTTGGTCCATAACAGAGTGGTCTCCTGGAGTTGTTTTACCGCCAGCATTTGTTTAATGTCCCGTGCCGAGACGGGGCCTTTTTTCCGTCCCTCGACTTCATAGTACCAGATAACTTCCACGTCGTTCGCCTGTGACACCGGTACCGGGTTAGGATTTGCGGCAAAAGCAAGAGATTGAAGTGCATCTTCATTGCTGGAGGGAAGCGATGGCGGCAAGGAAGGCCTTGAGCGGGTATCAACACCCAGAACCTTATCGTGCGTGTCAATCCGTTCCACTGTATACCTGCGAAACGACTCACTCTTCAACTGTTCCTGTCTTAATTGCTCTCGCAGACGATGCGACTTGTTCTCTATATTCCGGCGATAGGCTTGTTGTTCTTTCAAATTTGGAAGACAGGCAACGATAATAAGCGGTATCAGGCCAAACAGAAATCCAAGCAACAGCCAAGCAACAACGCTGCGCCCTTTGCTGGAAGCAATTGCCGCCGAAATTATGCCGCAAATCACTCCTACTATTATGTGTACCATCATAAAAATGCCTCCTTGAAAAATACAAAACAACCGCAATGATTCTCCCAAAACCCCATGGGAGTCCCCTGATATTATAGCTACATCCAGAAAAAAACAACAACAATAAAATTGTGTATAAAGTGTATCAACATGCTGGGATAAAGGCTGCCGGTTTTGTACTTTGTCCAGCCCAGTAGCATTCCCACGGCAAAAAGATACGGCGCACTTACAATCGAGAAATGCATCGCGGTAAACAACACCGAGGCCAACACGATCGCATAAAACGGACGAATGGCTACCTGGAGCCAATGCTGGATCAATCCACGAAACGCGATCTCCTCCATTATCGCGGGTAAAACGCAGAATAAAACAATCATCGCCGACTTGTCCTGGCCCAATTCCTTAAATTCATCCAATGGAAAGGCTCGCTCGACTCCCAACAACTGAGTCAGCCAACTATGGTAATAATAATTTATCGCAAGCAGCGGCACCAACGCCAGTAATCCCAGAATCGCCGACAGACGGAAAAAACCAAAACACTTGAATTGAACAACCAGGGAATCCCAATGACGCGACGCAAATATACACGTCGTAACGAAAAAAGCTATTCCTTGTAAAATTAGCGATAAATCGAGTCGGGACCCCTGAAAAAAACCATAACAGACAAAAGCCATCCCTACGACAACAATCATGTAAGTCCAGAACATCGGCCAGACGTGTGGAGCATTTTTCACGATCAATTGGCCTTCGGTCAGTTGTAGCAACTGTTTTCGAGGGAGAACCAGCTCCACTTGCTTGTACGGCGTAGCACAGGAAAGGCAAAAATAGTAGCGAGGATTGAGAAGAGCACCACAGTACGGACAGGTTTTCCGAGCGGTTGCACGTTCTAAAATGTTCTGATTACTTGTAGCCAGCTTGTCCATCGGTACATTTACTCCACGACGAGTTGGTGCTCGGTTCTTCGGATAATCTGGTGTCTCGCCCAAACCGGGTCGGTCCTGGGGAAATCTTCTCGCCAGTGTACGCCGCGGGATTCCGTTCGCCGCAACGCCAACTCCGCCACCAGCCAGGCAGCCGTGAGCATGTTCTGCACCTCCCAGCCGCGATGATCGGAAAAAAATTCCTTGTCCAGAACGTACCGCCCCCAGAAATCGATAATCTCGTTGGTCTCCGCAAGATGCTGGCCGTCGCGGGTAATGCCCACGTTCCGCCACATCACCGCACGCAGCGAATTGGCAATATCCGTCAGGTCCAGCTCCGTCCGGGTCGACCGCTCGACAACCCAGTCGAACTCGCCGCCAACGGTAACAGCCTCTCCGCTGCTCAAGGCCTTCCCGGCGGCTTCACCGGTACGCTGGCCGAACACCAGCGCCTCGGTCAGGCTGTTGGAGGCAAGGCGGTTGGCTCCGTGCAGGCCGGTGCAGGCGACCTCGCCGCAGGCGTAAAGCCCAGCCAGGCTGCTGCGCCCCTGCATGTCAACCTGCACGCCCCCGACCATATAATGGGCGGCGGGGTGGACGGGTATCAGGTCTTCACCGGGGTCGATGTCGAATGCGCGACACTGGCTGTCTATGTACGGAAATCGCTTGGCGAACGTCTCGCCGCCGAGGTGTCGCACGTCCAGAAATACCTTGTTGGTACGCGTTTTCGCCATC
>JAIORC010000282.1 GCA_021108335.1 Phycisphaerae bacterium | reverse complement strand
CCCACTTTCGGGGAACGCAACCGCGGGGCCTGGCTGAAAATATGGTTCCACCGCTCGTAGATATCATACCTTAGAGTCGCCACCGTGCAAGTCGATATTACCGAACGACACCGAAAGTCGGATGGGATTCAAGGAAACCTCTAAAAAATCATTTCCGGCTGGGTGGCATGGTCCCCTGGGGACCATGTGTTTTTCGTCCCGTGTGGATGCAAGCATCCACTCTACGCGCGGCGGGTGTCATTGTCGAGGTTGAAGAATTTGCGGGCGTTTTCGGTGGTTTGTTTCGCGAATGTTTCGACGGGCGTGTTTCGCTCGGCAGCCAGTCGCATCGCGACGTGTACGACGTTGGCGGGGACGTTGGTTTTAATCTTTCGCACCGGTTCGGGGGACAGGTATGGGGCGTCGGTTTCCACGAGTATGCGATCCGGCGGACAGAGCACAGCCGCTGAGCGGATGTCGGCTGCGGAGTTGAACGTCGCAATGCCGCTGAAGCTCAGCATCGCACCGATGTCCAGGCATCGCTTTGCCTCGGCAGGGCTGCCCGTAAACGAGTGAAACAGCACCCGCCGCTCGTCGATACCGCTATCGGCCAGGATGACCATTGTCTCGTCGAAGGCTTCGCGGGCGTGGATGACGACGGCGGCGCCCATTGTGCGGGCCAACTCCAACTGCTCGGCGAAGACCCGCCGCTGGTCTTCCCTCGGCGAGAAGTCGTAGTGGTAATCCAGGCCGATCTCGCCGATGGCGACACAACGATCATGGCTGGCGATGCTGCCGATTTGTCGGATCATCTCGGCATCGGCAGCCTGGGCTTCATGTGGGTGCACGCCGGCGAGACTGTAGATATTCGGGTATTTCTGTGCCAGGCCAAGTGCGGTTTTGGATTCGTGCAGGTCGGCTGCGGCGCAGATAATGGTCGAGACATTCGCCGCGGCGGCTTCTTCCAGCAGGGCGGGAATGTTCTGGTATAGCTTACCGTGGGCCAAGTGACAGTGCGTGTCTATCAGGTTCATTGTTCGCCAGCCTTACAGGGAGAATCCGAAATCATCGTTCAATGGCCCTCGGCAGTTGGAGCGTGTGTTCCTGGAGGTTGCCTCTGCATCCTTATCTGACACTCATTTTTCCGTTGACGTATCGCGAGTGGCGTTCGACGTTTTGTATCAGGCCGTCACGGACGGGTTTGTCCCTGTGCTTGTTGACCGTCGGGATGGGGATGTACCTCATAATTTGCTCCAGTTGCTCGTTTGCCCGCGACCATTGTTTTGTGTTCTCGAAAGCCCATGCGTCGTCGTAGGTCTCCTGGATGGCTTTGATTAATTCTCTTGTTGCGTTGTGAAATTTTGGTTCGTCGTCGGTGCTCAACACACGTTCGGCTCGTCGTCGGTGGGCCAGCGACAGGCGATAGTTCAGCACGCAAAGATAGAGGTTTTCCGGCGAGGCGGATCGCTTGGCGAAGAACGACCTGGCATCGTTTAGTCTTATGTCAGCCCTTACCGGGTTCGGCGCGCGTTCCAGCGGGGTGGTCAGGGCCTCTTTTATCTGCTCGGAATTCAGTCGCGGCGGCAGATTGCTGCCGGTTGGTTTGTCGCTCTTTTTCAAGGTGCTCAGCGCGATAATCCCCACAATCATCAGCACGATGTAAACCCCACCTGCGATGATATACATCCGTTTTTTGGCTTTTTGTTTGCGGGCGTCAGCCTGTTCGGGCGTTTCGGTTTTTTCCTCTTCTTCCTGTTCGGGAATCGGCAGCATTTCGACCGGTTCGGTCGATTCCGGTTCGGCGGGTTCCGGCGGGGTGGGTGTTTGTTCTACCGGCGTCGGTAGGGGCGGCGGTATTGGTACGGGTACGGGTTTCGGCGGCGGGTTGTTTTCCCGGTAGGCGACCAGCACTTCATCGGGGTTGTCCGAGGCTTCGACGAACAGGAGTTTCGTCACGGCGCCGATGGCTATGCAGTCCCCCGATTCGAGGAGGATTTTTTTGCCGGCTTTGTATTTTTTGCCGTCGATCTGTATTTTGCCGGCAGCGGAGAGGTTCTCCACGATCCAGCCGTCATGCGTGAGTGTAAATCGCAAATGCTGCCGCGAGACACACTCCTCGCGGATGTGGATGTCCGCCCGTGCGCCTCGGCCCACGATTACGATGTTATCCATCAGCACCGCTCGCTCGCCAAGCTGCGGGCCATCTACGAAAATAAGTTCAGGCCGTACCTCCGCCATTAAAACGCTCCTCTAATAATGCGACCCCGGTTATTATTCCAGCACACAGCCTCTCTCATCAAAACAGTCCCCCTTGTACGGTTCGGATTATCGCCGGGCCGAATATCGTCAGAATGACCGCTATTACCAGCAGCAGGCAGGGAATGAGAATACGCACTGACGCTGAGGCCGCCTTGTTCTCCGCTCGCACCGACCGCTGCATCCGCAGCATTGTTGACTGGTCGTGCAGCACGTACGACAGCGGCGTACCGAGTTCTTCCGCCTGCATGACCGACGCGACGATCCCCTGGACGCTGGTAAGGGGGATACGCTCGGCCATGTTCTCCAACGCGGCCCGCCGGGTCGTGCCAAGGTCTATCTCGGCCAGCATTGCGTTAAACTCGATGTTCAGCGGGTCGTCGCCGTCGCGAACGATGGTTTTGACCGCTTCAGTAAATGTAGCCCCCGCCCCCATCGCCAGAGATATCAGGTCCAGGGAATAAGGCAACTGCCGGGTGATGTCGCGGAGGCGTTTGCTGGCTTTCTCGACGATGGAGTAGAGCGATATGGAAATACCTATTACCATGCCCAGTATTACAATCGTTACGCTGAACTGGCCTATTGCCATGAAGTAGCAGATTTCGAACATGGCTCCAATGCCAAGCCCGGTCAGCAGCGATATCGCCAGGTATTCCTCCGGCGTGTAATAGTTCGGGCTGCCGGCGGCGACCAGTTGCTTTCTCAGGAATTCCTTGCCGCGTTGGAAGTTGAAATGATGGCTGATCGAAAGCAGAATCCACAGGAGCGGGCGGAATATTGGGTTCTCGAACAGCGTTTTGCGATCGAGATGTCCGGTGGCAATGGCGGCTTCCCGCTGCGGCGAGAGATGCACTTCACCCGCCTGTCCGAAGATGGAGACTACCAGCAGCACGACCACGGCAAAGAGCCCGCCGGAAACCACCCACGTCCAAACTGGTTTCGCCATCAAGGCCTGCTCCGCAAGAATGTCCAGTGTTTCTATCATATGTCGATCGCCATGATTTTACGAATCCAGAGGAATCCAATTACATTCAATGCAACCACCACCGCCAGGATCAGATTTCCCTCGTTTTCGGTGAAAAGTTTGATCATGCCGGCTGAGTCGATGAAGTAGAGAATTGCCATTACCACGCCAGGCATAGCTCCAAGCCATCTTGCCGTGGCCCGGCCTTGGGCAGTAAGGGCGTTTACGCGATTTTCCAGCCGCTGAATCTCCCGGATGCTGGCGGCGATGCGATCCAGCGTATCGCCGAGGTCGCCGCCGCGTTCGCGGTGAGTGTGCAGGGCGGTAAACAGCAAGCGGAAATCCGACGATCCGATCCGCTCGGCGGCGTTTTCCATTGCCTCGTCCAGCGGCACGCCGTATTCATACTCGCGAACCAGATGAGAGAATTCCTGGTGTATTGGAACCGGCGCATCCCGCGAGACCATCTGCATCGACTGCACAAGGTTCAGCCCGGCCCGGACGCCGGACGCCAATGTCTGCACCGCGCCGACAAGCTGGTCTTCGAGCTTCGCCAGCCGCTTCCGCCGCAGATACTTGATCACCAGCCCCGGCAGCAGCATTCCCACGCCGGCGGCAAACGTCATAGCAATAAGGCTCCCGTCAACAATCGCATAGGCAATATAGCCCAGGAGCAGTATCACCATGCCGGTGAGGATAGTTACCGTCCGCGCCGGAATATTCAGCAGCAGCGAATTCTGGAGAATATAGCCGTATTGTTCTTCGCGCTTGCGGAGTACCGCAAGAAACGGATTGGCGCCGATCCAAATCGCCGCGACGGTAGCCAGAAATATTACAATGCTGCCGACAAGCAGCCGGGTGTCGTCGGTCATGGCCAATATCATGTGAACACCTCCACTCCCATGAAGCCCTTGCGAATGAGCTCCTCAGTGAATTCCGGGATGTAACCGGTGTGGCAAAGCCTGCCGCCATCGTCGTACGAGCCTTTTTCCCGGCGGAGGAGGAAAATGTCTTCGGTGAGAATCCGCCCGGTTTCCAAGTCGATTCCGAGCACCTCGCTGATATGCGTAACTCTCCTCAGGCCGCTGGTCGTGCGGGAAATCTGCACGACAATATCAATCGCCGCGATAATCTGCTCGCGGATGGCCTTGACGGGCATTTCCACAGCCATCAGCACCATTGTCTCCAGCCGCAGCATCGTGTCGTCCGGGGTGTTGGCGTGAATGGTCGAAAGCGAACCGTCGTGGCCGGTGTTCATCGCCTGGAGCATATCCAGGGCTTCGGGGCCTCGCACTTCGCCGACGATCAAGCGGTCCGGTCTCATTCGCAGGGCGTTTTTCACCAGGTCGCGGATGGTGTAAGCCCCTTTGCCTTCGATATTTGCCGGGCGGGTTTCCAGCCGCACGAGATGCTCCTGGTGCAGTTGCAACTCGGCAGAGTCTTCGATGGTGATAATCCGCTCGTCTTCGGGAATAAAATTGCTCAGGACGTTGAGGGTAGTCGTTTTGCCGCTGCCCGTGCCGCCGGAAATCAGCAGGTTCTTCCGCCCGACCGTACAAGCCCGCAGAAAATTCGCCGCTGATTCGTTGATGGTTTCCCGCTCGATAAGGTCGTCGATGGTAAACGGGATGCTGGCGAATTTTCGGATGGTCAGCGCCGGGCCGGACAGGCTCAGCGGGTTGATTATGGCGTTGACTCTGGAGCCGTCCGGCAGTCGCGCGTCGACCAGCGGCGTGGAGCGGTCGATCCGCCGCCCGACGGGCGTGATGATTCGCTCGATGATGCTCTCGACGATCTGGTTGGAAAAGAAACTCCGCCCGGTATTCTGCAGCGTGCCGTCTTTCTCTATATAGATGCGATCTTTGCCGACGACCATGATTTCGTTGACGTTGGGCATTTCCAGCAGATCCTGCAAAGGTCCGTAGCCCAGCACGACGTCTTCGATTTCCTTGCTCAGCATCCGGCGGGTGATGTAATCGTACAGTTCCGGGCTGAGGCGTGGGGAAATCTTTTTCATCTGGGAGGCCCACTCGTTTTCCACCATAGCCACGTCTTCTTTGAGGGTGTGAATACGCAGCCGCAGGGGAAAATAGCCCACGATGTCGTTGATAATCCGGCTGAGGGTCTCCTCGTGGGCGCTGTCCACGACCACGGAGTCGGTATCCTCGAAGCCGTAACTGTACATGAGCTTGCCGGTCGCCCGGCGGGTCAGTTCCGTTACCACGTTCCGCCAGAGGAATTCCTTAACGAGATACTTGCGCATCTCCTTATCGACCTTGGCGAGGTGGGCTTCGATAATTTCCTTGAGGTGACGTTTGATGAGGGTTACCAGTTGCGCGTCGGCTGTGCCGGTTTGGCCGGTTACCCGCAGGTTCATCCTCTCCAGCAGTTCGGAGTGCATTTTCTGTTCGAGTTCGATTACGCGTTTGCGGGGCGATGTTGCTCGCTGGGCCGAGGCGATGCGTTTGGCCGACGGCTGCATCATGTAGACGCTGAACTCGCCGATGCGGATTTCGTCGCCGTACTCCAGTTTTACGCGATTTTTGACGGGGACGGTTTTTTTGGCTACGACAATGCCGTTAAGCCCCAGCGACTCGATAAAAAAGCTGCCGCCCTCGAAGAAAATCCGGGCGTGTCTGCGGGAGACAAACGGAGACCGCAGCGTAACCTCGTTCGCTTCGTCGCGTCCGATGGTTGCGCTGTCGTCGGGAACTTTAACGGTGTCCCGCTGATCGGTGTACTGGTTGTAGACCCATACTTCCACGTGCTTCTCCGGGAGGGTTTATCTTGAGCCTGAACGGCTGCGGCTTTTCGACTTGCGGATGTTCGTCCGGGCTTTCTCTGTCAATTTAATCAGTGCTTTATCCGTGATTGCCGGTGAGGTATCGTCTCCCTCGCCGCCCTTGTTCAATTCGATTTCGATATCGCTCTGGATATGCGTCAGCAGATTGGCCAATTTCAGCGATTCTTTGCGGGTCAGTTCGATCGAGATGTCGCGGATACGGCTTTTGGTCTGGCGGTTTTTGGATTTGCCCGTATACTCGGCGGCGCCTTTGCCGTTTATATTCAATATTCGTACTCCCTCGAGAAAGCGATAGGTCTTGGAGCCGCCTTTTTCGTCGGGGAATACCGCCAGCAGGTTTACCGTATCGTCCGGGCTTAGCAGGTCGCCCAGGTTGGAGTCCGTCTGGATATCGCACGCAACCATGTTGTCGCCGATTTTGGCCGAGGGGCTGGTCTTGCCGGTTCTGGTGATGTGATCCCATTCCAGCAGAGCGCCTTTGTTGACCCTCTGGTTGACCGGCTTGCCTTGGGTAACTATCCGGTTCCTGTCGGCCACGGGTACGAACTTGCGGTAATTTTCCGTTTTGATGTCACGGCGCATATCTTCCTCCCCCAAATGGTGGGCGGTAATCCGCTCGCCGGGGCGAAGGTCGCGAACCACCTTGAGCACCTTGATGTATTGACCTTCCCTTTCCGCGCGAATTGCCGTGATGTGGGCATTGTAAATAACCACCACCAGGATACCTAAGACAACCGCTATCAGCAGCAGCCACATGTTTTGAATTCCCCGGGATTTCTCTGCCATTATTCAGTACCTCGTAATTTCTTGTCCATTTTTTTTGTCTTCACAACGTCGCCAGGCTGGGCTGGACGAGTAACCGTTACTACGATTCGCACTATTCTTGCGTTTTTCTTTCCGTTTCGCAAGGATATGTATGCAACAGTTTGCTTTTTGCGGAACAATAACGTCTGGCGGGTCTGGGTTGCGGTAGGCTGGCCCAGGTCTCGGAAGCCTGCTCGCAACAGCTCGCGACGGTAATAATCTACCATCGCCGGCAGTTCCGCCGATACCGTATACGACCAAAGCAGGTCTACCATCCCCTTTTCCAAGGCCTTACGCACCAGGGCGTAAGAAAGCTTCGCTCCTTCCGGCGGCTCGGCGGGAGGCTGGGCTTGCGTCGGATGGAGACCTTCCATTGCCGCGGCGGGGTCACGCAAAAATTTGGAAAAATCCCGAATCGGCGGCGGATTGGCCTTGCCGCTGTCGGGCAAACGGGTTGCAGAGCGGGGTGGAATTTTCCCGTCTCCGTCGTCGCCGGGTGAATAATAGACGTAAATCTGCCAGCCGGCAAAACCGCAGCTCACAAGCAGGGCGATGTACAGCAAGAATTTCCGATAACCTCGGCTGCGGGAGGGTGTGGTGCCGGCTGATTCGTTCACGTTACCACACCTGGAGATAGAGGTTCTGGAGGTTTTCCTGCAATTGCGTGTTCTGGATGCTTTCGACAACGTCGTCCAGCTCGAAGAGGAATACTTCCCGGATCGGTTCGAGGTAGGAGCTTTGCCACCGCCGCCACTGGACGCCGTCCCGGACGTGATACCGATAGCCGCTGGGCGTACTGCCGGAACCCTGGCCTCCGTGTCTGCTGTGGATGGCTGCCTCGATTCGCTCCAGGGCGGCTACTTCGTTGGGAAAATTGGCGTTGACGTAGGCGGCCTGACCGTGGGGCCAGTCATCAATGGACCGCTTGGCAAGGTCGCCGGTGTCGGTGTGGCGTTGCTTGGCTTCGTCAATCAGTTGGTTAAGTGTTTTCGCAGGCCCGCTGCCGGTGGTTATCGTAATCGAATCTTCATCGGCTCGCCCCTGGAAAAACATCTGGCTCAAAAGCTCGGTGGTAACCGTAACGGAGTTTGCTTCGAGATATTCCCGTGAGTATTCGTCTCGCTGTTCGCCTTCGTCCGGCTCGCCGTAGAGGACATAGGCCTGACTGGTGGCGTCGGCGGAGGCATCGCGGTTGTGCAGATTCCGCCAGGCTACGTACCGATCGGCTACCCGCAGCCGTTGCTGGTTACGCATCAGCATCCCGAAAAAGAACGTCGCTGCGATAATCAGCGCCAGCAGCGGTATGCATACAACGAACTCGATAAGTGCAGTGCCCTTACGGTTATGTCGTGTTTTATGTTTCCAACTCATAACCACTCCTGAATGTCTAATGACCAATGTCTAATGTCTAAAAAAACCATCGCCACGCGGGAATGAAAAATTCACTCCCGTACGATTCATCCCCCAGGGGGCCACCCACGACTGTAGGGTGGGTGCTTGCACCCACGCGATTTCCGCCGCCGCAAGTCTATCTTTCCCCCTGGGGGCCACCCGACGCGTTTTCTTACCGCATGCTTCTGCAAGCAGAAGCATGGCACCCGACGTTTTTCCTGTTTCTGTTTTTCCCTGTTCCTGTTCTTCCCGTTTTCCTGTTTTTTTTCGTTTCTCGTTTTTCCCAGTTCCCGGTTCCTGTTTTTCCCCGGTTCCCGTTTTAGTTAGTGGTTCAAGAACACGTCAGCCATGTCCGGCTCGATTGCCTTGAGGTAATTTACTATGTTCTGCACATCGTCGGGGTTAAGGATGTCGCCGACCTCTTCAACATCCGCAAGTTCATCGGTAAGCCGTTCCTGCCAGTTGCTCCACCGGGTAACGGGCACGAGCTGGCTTTGCCAGTCCTGGGTCCAGAGGCCCCAGCTTTTGTTATTGAACAGTTCAGCCTGAGCCACCGTGGTAATCGCCCCCGAAGGGTTGCCGGAATAGAACCGCTGGTTCCATACCTTTGCCGAACCACCCCAGCGGGCGATGCCGAGATACGTGTACCTGTTGCGGCGGATGCCTTCGTCGTGGCTGAAGGTATAATCGCCTTCGGAGCAGTCCAGCAGGAACGGTGCCGGCAGATCGTCCTGTGATGCACCGGCGGCGGGGTTGGACAGCAGTATTTCGTTGCGTATTTCGATGCCACCGAAGACCCGCCATTCGACGTGATAAATCGTATAGTACACGCATTCCGGCAGGCCGTCAGGCCCGAGGACGGGGTTGCCGTCGGCGTCCACCCGTCCGGTCAGACGCTCCGGCAGGCCCAGGTCCCGGTCGTATCGTACTTGCCTGTTGACGCCTTTGCGATACCAGGCGCCCTGGCTGTTGTCCATTTCGATCCAGCGATTTTGCGGGTGGCTGCTGTGGGACCTGCTCCTGGCTTGGGCATAGGGCATGGGGTTGCCGATCGGCGACCAGCCGGGGATGTCGTAAATCCACCGGCGGAGAGGCTGGGCCGTCGGGTCGCTGTAAGGCCCGCGACCCTCCAGTTGCCACGAAAACCACCGCCGGGGCGTAAACGTAAGGGTCGGTTCCTCTTCCTGCCAACTGGCCAGCTTCATCCAGTGCTGCAACTGGGTGTCCGGATTCACCGTGGACTTCACCCGCACGCGATAATAACGTGTGGTCATTACATTACTCTTGACGGGATTACTGGTGCCGTTTTCTTCGTTCTGCGTACGTTCATCCGCCATCCGCGAACGGTCTTTTTCCATAAACTCCACCGCCGCCGGATAATCGGTAATCCACTGGTCGGAGTACTGGACGTAAACCGGAGCCGCCAGCCCGAACAGATAAGCCAGCTTCACATTGGCCAGTGTGCGGAGATGATACGCAAACCGCGTGATATCCAACTGCCCCTCGCCCCAATCGCCACCCCACCAGCCCCAGTAATAGCCCGGCTGCCCGAACCCGCGGACAACCTGCCGATGCAACTGCTCGAGAGGCCCGTAAGTACTGTAACCCCATCGGTCTTCAAAGGAATATTCGTACAGATCCCAGTAGTCCCGCCACCGATATAACCTGGCGAAAGGCCCCAGCCGATGCGAAAACATGCAATCGGGAATAGCCCCGCCGCGAACCCGAATCAGCCGGGCCTCCATGGCTGTGTCTTGCGTCAACCTCAAACGATCCACCAGACGGGAGGAGACTATCTCGTTAATCTTCTGTCCGCTTCGGCGATCCGTACCGTATCGCAAATAGTCCATAAGCGGAGGGCCGAAATCGTCGAAAACAGTGCGCTTTCCCGGGAACTTCGGCAGAATCGGTGAAACAAAGGCAGCATTGGCGCCATCGGCCAAGCCGAAACGGGCAGCGTCGTCCTGGGCCAGTCTGCCTGCGGAATCCGCCGTTGCCTGGGAAAAATCATCCAACGCCACTATCGCCCGCCAGATATAACCACGGCCTGATGGCGAATCCCACTCGGTGCTACGCTTGATATCGTAAGCGCCCTCTTGGGCAAATTCGTTGTCCTGGTCGAAAGTACCGTCCATCTCCTCCAGAACATCCAACTGTGTCCCCTCACCAGGGCTCATCTGGAGATAGATTTCCGCCAGGCCCAGACGGTAGAAGTTGTCGCGTTCATAGGGGGTAAAGCCCTCCGCTACGGGATTCGCGTAACGTCCGAGGGCGTCGGGGAGTTTTTGGGTTCCCGTCATTTCGGCGATGGTCATTTCCGCCGCGACGGGCAGTGAGTCCAGCACGACCACCAGGGCAATCATGCGGGTGATGGTAACATTATCCATCGCCACAGTGTTCATACTTCGGGCCATCCAGCCCGCACCGCTTACCGCAACCGAATCGGCGGTATTCTGCGCCGAGAGCCTGCGGTTGATCTGGTCGCCGAGATTGAAGACGAAAAACACCAGCCCCACCAACAGCGATATGCCGATCAGCATTATCACCAGCACTGCTCCGCGGCGCTGGCGGCGTAACCCCTGGCCGGTGGGTATGTAACGCCTCGGTGGGCGAAGTTGTCGCATGTTCGTGTTCATCGTTTCACTCCATGGGGGAGTTACTTTTCGTTGTCTTTATCAGCAAGGGCGACTTGCTTCAGCAAAGTCCGTATTTCGGCATTGTCAATCTGTCTCTGTGCCATTCTGTAGTTCCACCTCGCACCGGCGGTGTCGCCGTTGGCCTGGGCTTTTTTGCCGGCCTGGAGATACTTCTGGTAATGGGTGGTGTTGATCCGTTTGGTAACATCCTCAGTGCTTTGGATTACCTTGGCTGCCTTGAAGTGCTCCAGGGCCTTGTCCCAGTCTTTATTTCTCATCGCCGCGTCGCCTTTTGCGAGGGCGGCTTCGTAATCTTTCTGGGTTTTCATCGCTTTCCGAAGCTCCTGTAACTGGATGGCGTTTTCCGGTTTGATCTGCTCGGCATCGTCATAGGCAGCCTTGGCCTTGGCGTATTGTCGCTTCTGCACGTACGCCGTACCTTTGGCGACGGATATCTGGTACTTGCAGTCCTTGATTTTGTCTGTCAGGTCGGGGTCCATGCTCATCTGCCCGGCCTTGTTGAACAACTCCAGCGCCTTGGAGTAATTCCGGTCGAGGAACGCCTTGTTGCCCACCTTGATAAGCGTCGCCCGCTTATCCGCTTTTTCTATGTCCGCCAACAGGGATTTGGCGAGGATGTGCTCTGGATCAATAGTCAGGATTTTTTGCAATTCCGCCCTGGCCTCGGTGGTGTTGCCATCCGAAATGTGCTGCCTGGCCAGGTCGAGCCTCTTGGCCACCTGAATGTCTTTCAACTCTTTTTCATATCCCGTCCGCTCCTTGGCTGAAATGGTCGGCACCTTCAACGCAGCGAGCAATGCCTGCTCCAACGCATTGCGGTCGCCGGACTCTCGTGCCGTTATGATGGCTGCGGCGGTCCCGGCCTCGTTGCGGCATTTTCGCACTTCAGCCAGCTTCGTCGTGATTTCGCGGCGTAGTTTATCCCGCTGTGCCTGGGGGACCAGTCTGGCGGCTTCTACCGTGCCGCTGAACAACTCGATGGCGGCTTCGTAAGACTGTTGGGCATCGTCGAACTTGCCCTCGGCCAGGTGATTGTCTGCCTTGTTGACGTTTTTTCTGTAGCGGAAGAGCAACTGCTTGCGATCGATAGTATCCTTCAGCCGCTTGGCCCGGGCGACCTGTTTCTGCGTAAGCTTCACGTTCTCGACACCGATGGCACGCTGGAAGCCACTGCGTATCCGGGTGAAGTCTTCCACGGTTATGGCCTTGTCCAGCGCCTTCTGTGCCCGCTCGGCGGCTTTGGCAAAAACCTCCGAACTGTAGCGATACTGCTTTAATTGTTCGATTTCCTCACGTTTCACGCGAGACCATTCCACGACCTTTGTGTCTTCGGTTTTCTCCTGCAAAGTCGCCACCGCGTTCTCCGCGTCCAATTCGCATAACTGGGCCTCATTCCAGTTGCCTTTCAGTATGGCAAGATGGGCTTGGCACATCGGAATCATTACCGCCGCCGCCAGACCGTATTTCGTCTTGGGATATTGCTTGCGGAGCTTTTTCAACTCGGTGAGAGAATCGGTATATTTCTCCTCTTTGTACGAATTGTTCGCCCTGGTGAAAATATGCTTCGCCGAATTCGCCAATTCTTCCTGCCTGAGATTATGCTTGTGAATCAGTATGCCCGCTCCCACGCAGAAGCTTACGAAAACTACTGCCGCGGCGGCGATTAAGGTTATTTTCTTCTGCTTGGTCATAGGCAGTTTCGGAAGTGGTGCGGTCGCCGGACCTTCCACTTCCGCAGTGTCGTCGAGGGCCGGAGAAAGCGCTTTTTCGGCAGCCTCGCTCACATGCGGCGTATACTCCAACTCGTCGCCTTCCAGGCTTCCAATACCATGCTCCGCCGACAGTGCCGAAAGCTTCCCCGTACCGGACGATTTCGTAGCCGCCGGCGCTTCGCCTCGCCTGGCCTTGGGAGAGAAACTCGTCTTGATGGCCCGGCCAAGTTCCTCGGTATCGGCAAAACGCTTGGCGGGGTCTTTCTCGATCATCCGGGCGATAACGCCGGACAAGGCTACCGGAACCGAATCAAGAACCTCGCAGGCCGGCGGGGCGATGACCGCCTCGTTACCGTGCCACTTCATCCATCGCAGCGCCTCGGAATGCTTGTCGCGCACGATGTCCTCGAAAACTTCGTTGAACTTCTCCCGCCCCAACGCCATCTCGTAGGTGATGAATCCGAGCGAATAAATATCCGCTCGCCCATCAATATTTTTGCCGCGGTAGACTTCCGGGGCCAGGTATTTCGTCGTCGCCAGTGGCATGGAAGCATCCCCGTCGCCCAAGGCCGCCACGCCGAAGTCGATAATCTTCGGGCGCAGCCCCTCGGTGAGAATGATGTTGCTGGGTTTTACGTCTCTATGGATTATGCCCGCGCCGTGAACGTCGTGCAGTGCGGCGGCCAGCCGGAAAAGGATCAGCAGCAGCGCCTTGGTTTCGATAGGCCCGTCCGCCTCGTGAATCAGTGTCTCCAGCGTATGGCCCTCGACGAACTCCATCACATAAAACAGCCCGCTGTCATTCTCGATTACCTCGTGAATGGTGATGATGGCGTCGTTATTTGCGCCGAGTTTGGCGATGGTCTGGATGGTCTTTCGCAGTTGTTCCCGGTAGCCGGTGTCGGCAGCTAAGGGCGACGCTATTTGCTTGATCGCGACAGACCGATCCAACGACGGGTCGTAGCATTTGTACACGATAGACTGGCCGCCTATGCCCAGCACCGTGGTAATCTCGTACCTGCCGATTTTTTCTCCGGGCTTAAGCCCTATTCCATTTGTATTGTAGGTTTCGCTCACTCTGTCCGCATCCTGTTGGGGTTGGTAATATTATCAGGACGGCCGTCGCCGTCTCCGCAAATTCCCGCCGCTTCGTCAGTCGGGAAAATTTTCCACGTCAATTGTATCCGCCGTGCCCTCATTGGTCAGCGTACACGGTACCGTTACTTCCACGGCATATCTGCCGTCACCCAGATCCATTGAATGTTCGCTGTCCAGGGCTGCGAGAATTCTACCAGCATACGGGACGGATAAACACAAATTATGCCGCACCGTTACCTGGATATCTTCATGCTCGCCATACTGCATGCTCTCCTCGTCGTAGGGGGGGCTTAATTCCACCGAGGTGTGCTCCTCGGCATAGCCGAGTTTTCTGCCGATCAACTCGGCAACCCACCCCGGAGCCGAGCGGTTGTACTCGCCGTAGACATGCTGCAGCCCGGAACTCAATACCTCGGCGTAGTCGCTGGAATTCTCGTTCTCGCCGTTGCCGGTGGGCATTACCGCCCAGGCCGCTGCCGACTTGATCCGCCAGAGCTTACCCGAGAGGTTCTCGTCGCTGAGATGGTTTACCTGGTTGACAGCCTCATCGTCCGTTTGTTGCGGGATATAAACAATCGCGCTGCGGGCGGCACAATAGCTTGCGTAGTTGACGCACAAAAACCCACCCATCAGCAGCGACGACTGGACCATTATCAGGGAAATGACCATCGCTATCGGCAGCACCATTGCGAATTCAATAATCACCGTCCCCCGTTGCCGTCCGAGTCTCCGCCGCAGGTTTCCCCCCAGGCGTACCAGCCACCCCACCAGCACCGCCAACAGCAACACCGAGCCTGTCGCGACCCAGAGGAACAGGCGGAATTGCCCGTTGCCCAGGGCTTGGACGAATCCGCCCCGGCCTTCGATGCGGCTCCAGTTGCCGCCGCACCCCAGCCATACGCACAGGAAGATCACCCCAAGCCCGACAAGCCCAGCCGCCAAAGCGACCCGGCGAGGGGCTTTACTTCCTGCCATACGAGATATTATGCTGTTTTTCGCCATTTTCAATTACTCATGTTACCGTGGTAGGGTGCCGTGGCGGGAGCGAAGCGACAGCCACGATGTTTGCATCCGCTCTACCGCACTTGCACCCACTTTACACCGCCTAAATACCCAGGATGAACATTCGTTCCGATGGGCCGAAAATACAAATCAAAACCAACGCGATAAACGACCCGATGCACAATGCCAGTCCGAACGGCAGTCTCGGGCTTTTTTCCGTCGCCGGATCACCGGGTTTTGCCCGGACCAGCAGCAGCCAGAGAAACCATCCGACCCGGCTGAGCGTTTCGCGGACAATCCGTCGCCGCAGCAGAATGAATATAGCCATTATCGCTGCAACCGCGAATCCGTAAAATATTGCCGTCAGCGCGAATCGCCAGCCTGTCAGACTGCCGACGGCCGCCATGATCTTGGCGTCTCCGCCGCCGATACCGCCGGCCAGCCAAGCCAGCAGCAAAGGCCCGAACCCCGCAGCCAGTCCCGCCAGCGCGCCCAGCAGACCCATGGCTCCAGGCCTGTCCGATTCGCCAGCGGTGCCCGTAAGCCCGCCCATACACAAATGACCAACCAGGCCGATAACAATGGCGGGATACGTCGTCCAATTGTAAATTTTGCCCCGACGCACGTCGGTAACAGCCGCTACCACCAGCACGACCGCCAACACGCCATACGCCCAGACGTTATCGCCAAGCCGTGACATACCAGCTCCTTTATACAGGAGGATTCTTCCCCCAAGGGGCCACCCAACATCGCACAGGTTACAAACCTGTGCCACCGTCTGCCCTGTTCTTGGGTGTTTCCGGGTGCCATGCTTCTGCTTGCAGAAGCATGCTTTATCACAACAACAGCGCACAGGTTACAATCCGCTGCCGCCGTCCACCAAACCATTTCGTTTGATGGTTGGGAGGCTGCTAGTCCAGCGGATTCGTTCCTTCGCCGCCGTCTTTGTATTCTCCGTACTCTGTCGCAAACCACTCGCTGATGTCGTCTTTGAACCAGATCATCACGCCGATCAGCGGCAGCGCGATCACAGCGATGATCAGGACGTACTCGATCAGGTCAGCACCCTGTTCGTCGTGATGCAATGATTTGAGTTTTTCCAGTATCTTCATGATTTTTACCTCATACACAGGCCGACAATTTATTTTCCGCCGTTTTCGCCGGCACTAGGGAAACGGCAGTGATAATACAAAACCGGTCATCCGATAATAACCAGTCAAAATCGCGAGCATTTCGCGAAAGACCCACAACATCGGTATTCCGAAGGCCGCTATCAACAACGTCCACTCCACCGTGGCCTGTCCACGCTGGTCATTGTGCAACCCGATTATGCGAGATACTATCACATTCATTTTTCAGTCTTCTTCAAAGAATTTCGCAGCCTCGCGCCATTCCGGCTTCAAAATCCTGATTTTAGGTTCGCCGACGAAGGACGACTTTTTCCCGTCCCAGGTCAACTCTCCGACTGCCCGGCCGTCTTCCGTGTTCTCGACACGATACTCAAACATAGGCCGAACCTGGTAATGGCCGGTGTCGTCCAGCCCCAATACTTCGCAGGCTTCCGTAATCACACGCCGCCCGTCGTTGAGGCGGTTCATCAGCACGATAACGTCTATCGCCGATGCAATCTGGCTGCGAAGGGCGTGGAGGGGCAGTTCGACCTGTCCCATCATCGCCAGCGTTTCGAGGCGGCTTAGCGTATCGACGGCTGTGTCCGCGTGCAGAGTACTCATGCTACCGGCATGGCCGGAGGTCATCGCCTGGATCATGTCCAGGCCTTCCCCGCCGCGAACCTCGCCGATGACGATCCGGTCAGGCCGCAACCGCAACGACGACCGGAACAGGTCGCGTATGGTTACCTCGCCCCGGCCCCAGCGGTCCGGCAGGCGGGCCTCCAGGGAAATCAAATGATCCTGCTGCAAATCCAACTCCGCGGAATCCTCTATCGTTACAATACGCGAATGGGCCGGTATGAAACCGCTCAAAACGTTCAGCAGGCTGGTCTTGCCGCTGGAAGTTCCGCCGGCTACGAGTAGATTTTTCTCCGCCTCGACGCAAATCCGCAGATATTCCATCGCTTCGGCCGTCCACGTGCCGCATTTGATCAGATAGTCCGCGTCGAACATTATCTTGGCGAATTTGCGGATAGTCATGCATGTTCCGCTGCGGCAGAGGGGCGGTAAGATAACGTGAACCCTGCTACCGTCCGGCAGGCGCGAGTCGATTAGCGGGTGGTCGTCGGAAGCCCGTTTACCGGTGTATTGCAGAACATTGTTCACAGCCGCTCGCAGGGCGTCCTCACTGTCGAATTTCTCGTCCACCTTGGTCAATTGGCCTTGCTTTTCTACGTAGATTTCACTGGCCGAGTTGATCATGATTTCCGAAACGGCCGGGTCGTTCATGTAGGGCATTATCGGGGCGAGAAAATGCTTCACCGTCGCCTCGAAAATATTCATGTCGGCGGGGTCTTTATTGTCTGTAACGGCATCTATCATATGGCACACTCTATCCGTCGGGCATAACGTTCCGGCTTATCGTCTGTTGCGTTTTTTTTATTTTTGAGGCCCAGAATCTCTGTTTGGCAAAGCGTTTACGTCTCATCGCGACGGCCTCCCCGGTCGCCGCGTCCCATTGCTGATATTCCAGACAACCGAAAGCTTAGCGGGTTAGAAAAAAAAGTACAAGCCCAATCACAATTTCCAATTGCCGCAAATGATAAAATGCAAAACGGCAAGCCGATTTGTATATCGGCTTGCCGTTTGGGGTGAAATTTTTTTACAACAAAACTCAGGCTTTAATGCTTCTCCTGCGGCGGCGGAACAGTAGCGCCAAGGAACCAACGCCCAGCAAAGCCATCGTCGCCGGCTCGGGGGTATTACCGGAAACCAGGTTGAAACGGTAGTCGCCGTCGGTGGTACCCGTAAGCGTGATATCAATCTGGTCTACATCGGTTTCATCAATATTTGTAAAATCGTCGAAGTCGAAGAACACGGTATGCGGACTTGTGTTGGTGCTCAAATTTTTAGTAACCGTATGGTTGGAGTCAGTGTCCGTCAATTTAACGGCCAAATCATAGCTACTGTCGGCTGAGTGAATGTTAAACAGAATACCGGTATTAGTGCCGCCACCGGTCAGGTCGATCGCGAGGTCGTCTTCGCCGCCGCCCGACGTGTAGCCATATCGCAGCAGCCATATGCCGGTCAAGGCGCTGCCCGCCGAGTACATGGACGCCTGACCGTCGAGGCTGGCATTGATGCTATAGCCTATAGTTCCACTGCCTGACCCCACGGCGGTCACCGTAATAAGTCGCGTGACGCCAGCTACGCCACCACCAGTGATATCTTCATGTTGCGTGTTCGTGCCAGCAGCACTGAGAAGATGGTTTAACGAGCCGTTGTCGAACGTATCGATGTTCACCGCAGCGGCATTTGCCAGACCGGTCAATCCCAGAATTACCACTATTACGCTTGCATATTTCATTATCTTAAACATTTTGCAGCCCCTTCCATAAAGGTTTCCATGTTGCCTTACTGTTCTTTATCTCACTTTTCCAAAGCATTGCTCGCGTGGGCCACACCCGAACAACACAAACGATTTACCTCAATTAACTTCTGATTCAATTTTCAATGTCAGTTTTCTCAGTTTTTGTGCTTTGTCGTCGTTTTTTGAGCAGCAACCCGATTCCGCCGGAGGCCAACAGGGCCAACATGCACGGTTCGGGGATAATGCTTGGTACTTGTCCGGTAATCGACTGATTGTCTGTCTCGTTATTTTTCTCCGCCTCCGCGGCTGCGCTGCGAACGAACAACCCCGCGATGCACACGCCAACGATGATGACAATCAACAATTTCCTCGCAAAATGCATTCCCTGCTCCTACTTCCGGCCTCCAGGCTCTACTAAATGACAAACCATCCCTGACCTAATGGGGTATCAACAAACCCTCTCAACCTCCGTTATCCTTTACAGAAGCGTACAACACAACAGCCATCGCCGAAATTATCCTGTTGCACATGTAACACAGAACTCAAGCGACGCGCTGTAACAGCAACTCTACTTCAGTTATTAGAAAGCCCTCTCTCTCGACTGGTTTTTCCCGCCTCAAGGGCAGGAAAGGCTCTCGTTGGTATCCCGAGAAATCACCACGCAAAAATCACTAACTAAGCTTGATTTAATAATAGCGGGGCAGTCCCTCACAGGATACCTCAAGTTCGGCTCATGAACTTAACTTCCATATTAAGGGCATACCGGAATTTTGCAAGCCCAAAAGTCGGGAAATGGTGAAAATTTTGATTTTAGCAACGAAACAGGCGAGGAATCCGCCGCGTACTCGGAATAGTCGGCGCGGTTTTATCTCGACAACGAAGCCGGCGGGAATTTCAGCCGTTTGTAGCAGAAATGAATTTTTAGAGGTTCCCTATGGTTTTGGTTTGCGGAAGATTCGGCTTTTGAAGTCTACTTCTTCCAGTTGCATTGCCGTTTCGGGATCGACGAATTCCGAATCTCCCAGGACAAGGTATCCGCCCGGGCGGAGGGCTTTGATGAGTTTGGCGAGTACCCGCTTTTTGATCGGTGCGGTGAAGTAGATCAGCATATTGCGGCAGAAGACCAGGTCGAACGTGCCGGCGATGTTTTCGATGGGGGCGAGGGTTTCGTCGACGGTCAGGTCGTCCCAGGAGTATTGCACCATGTCGCGGATTTCCGGGCACACCTCGTAGGAGTCCCCGCGATTGATGAGATATTTTTCCATCATTCCCAGGCGAACGTTCAGGACTTGCTCTCGGCTGTAGATTGCCCGTTTGCCCCGTGCCAGAGCGGTGCAGTCGATATCCGTAGCCACGACAATGCCTTTGCCGTCATGTTTTCTGGCGTTCATTATGAAGTGTATCATCATTGCCATCGAGTAGGCTTCTTCGCCTTCCGAGCAGCCGGCCGACCAGGCGCGAATATTTCCACAGCCTGACGGCAGATTTCTCAGCAGATCGGGCAAAACGTCTCGCCCCAGTAGTTCGAAGACTACCGGGTCGCGGAAGAAGCGGCTGACGTTTACTCCCATCCGGTCGATCAGCAGATTGCATTCCTGGGGGTTGTCTCGCAGGTAGTCCAGATAGGCTTGGCCGTCGATGATGTTCACCGCAGCCATCCGCGTAGCTACCTGGCGAAGAACCATGTTGCGACGATAGCCGCTCAGGTCGAAACCTCGCAAAGCTTTAAGCTCCTGGAATAATCTGTCCAAAGAAAACTTCACCTGATTGTCAACCTTCGTTTCCTCCATCAATCTTTCCATTCCAATATCTCCAACACAACACACTATTTTATCATCGGTATTGAAATTGTCAAAATTTCATTAACATTTCAGATAATTCCCTTTGCCTCCCGCGGGGCAGCCTTCCCAAGCCACCGCGAGACAAGCAGCAAACCCCCGTGGCCCAAGCCTGTACCACACGTTTTCGCGGCAGCCGGGGCGTCGCAATTTGCGACAACAGCAGGAGTTACGTCAAATACGCCCGACAGGGCTCGAACCTGTGACCTTCGGTTTAGGAAACCGACGCTCTATCCTGCTGAGCTACGGGCGTAACTGCCTATCCTGAGGCTCCGGTGGCACGCCAACCCTGCCGCACGGTGAAACCTCAGAGCCAGGATTATACACACGTCGGCCCGACGGTTCAATACGAAGCATTTCACGAAGGGCGGGGGGTGGCCCCCTGGGGGAGGCATTGCGATACGCCATGCTTCTGCAAGCAGGGTGCCGTGGCGGGAGCGAAGCGACAGCCACGATGTTTGCTTGGGTGGCATGGCTTGCTTGCAAGCCATGTAGGGACCCATACCATGCTTCTGCAAGCAGAAGCATGGTACTCACGCGAATGTATGTATCGCGCGGCGGTCATCCCTGGCCGTCGCGCTGAGACGCCAGACAACACCTCAGTCCGTTACCTGCACTTTCATTTCGTCGGAGTTTGCCCGCAGTTCCGGGGCGTACATCGCGCTTGCCTTTGTCGGTAAGGCGCTGAATTTACCGGGTATCTCCGCGCGCATCCGGTAGCTCATGGAGTGCTTGCCCCTCGCCAAAGCTCGGACGAAGAAGCAGACGCGGTTGTCCCGCAGTTCCATGTATGCGCCCATCTCGTTACGGCTGTAGCCGCTCCGCAGGGCGACCGGCTCGAACCCAGCCGCTTTGTAATCCTGGAACATGATGTACTCGTAATCGTTCTTCGACTCGATAATCAGCTCGATTTCCACCAGGTCGCCGCTCTTGAGAGGCTTGGCGGCCTTGTAGTCCTTGTCGAACGGGCCGGGTATCGGAATCCGCTTATACTTCTCGACCTTCTGGTCAAGAGCCTGGCCGCGCGAGCCTTCAACCTTGACAGTCTTGGCGACACGAACCAGCTTATAATATTTCCGCCGCACCTTTATCTCCAACCCAGCCTTGGAAATAGGATTCTCCAGCGTGAAATTCGTCAAATACGCATTGAAATACACCGGGCCGCTGCCGGTACGCTTTATCGTGATAACATGCTCGCCGGTGGTAACCGCCTTGCCCGTCAGCACGAGCTTGTTGTCGAAGCTGAAGAGATTGTCCTTGTTAATCTTCACCTTCTTGTGGCTTTTACCGTCGATGAGAATTTCCACGGTCATGTCCGGTTTATCCTCGCCGGATTTCTTGATATAGTCCGCGAATGCCTCGATGCAATAGGCTGTGTCGCGAGTGGAATTCCAATACGTCCCGTGCCGCCGGTTGTTCAGCAGATACTTCACCAGCCGGCTGGCGTTTTTGCCCTTCGGGTCGGTCGCCGCCAGCAGCTTGAGGTACCACGCCTGGGCCTCGATCTCGCTGCCGTACCAGTACCACCACCAGTTATTTTCCGGCAGGCGGAGGTAGCAGGTCTGGTTTTCGTCGTCCTGCACGAGGTACTGCCCGATGTTTTTCATAATCATATCGAGCTTTTTCTTGTCGCCGACCTTGTGGCAGGCAAGGCCCAGCAGGCACTTGGCGTAGATGGGCAGCTTGACGCGGTCGCGGTAGAGGAATTCTCGCATCTTTTTATTGTCAACCCCGGCCTCGTTCAACACCATGTAGACCAGCGCGTCAAGGCTGTCCGCCGAACCCTTCCAACGTCTGGGCTTTGGGGTTTTCCCCGCGTTTTCCAGCAGTTGCACCTGGCGGGCCTGGTAATTCTTCAGCCAGTTTACGCCACGGTTCAGTGTGCCCGGCACGACGGCTACGTCATTGGCCTTTGCGATCAGCAGGCCGTGCACCACGACCGCCGTGGTGTGCGGATAACTGCGCTCGCCCCAGCCGCTGAACCAGCCCCAGCCGCCGTCGCTGCACTGCATGCTCGTTAGCCTCGCCAAGCCGGCCTTGACCATCCTGTCCACTTCACCCTTATCGAAGACCGGATTACGGGCGACCCAACCGCTGCCGTCCCATCGCATCCTGCCGCAAAGCCGCTTCCAGTCTTTCATGCGTTTCACGTCGTCGCCGATTTCCTGGGCGTTGAGGTTCGTTATCCGCTTCTGGATGTCCTTCAGGCTCACGCCCATATTCTGGAGTACCTTCTGGGTGATAACCGTCGGGATGAACCTGTTGAGCGTCTGCTCCGTGCAGCCGTACGGATATCCCACCGTGTACGGCAGCGCGTCGAGCATCGCCCCAGCCAGCGTCGGGCTGTATCGCAATTCAAGTCGGCTCTGGGCGGGACGGCGGGCCTTCGGCACGCGAATCTTTACCGTCGCTGTTTTGCCGTCAGGCCGTATCACGCCGCAGAAACTCTCGGTCTTGAGCATCCCGTGAACATACACCGGAAAACTCATCGCCATCGCGTCGGACTCCTCGTCCGTGATAGCCTTCATCGTAATCTTGGCCTTGCCCTCCTTGACGACCTTCACCCACCAATCGACGCGCTTCGTGCCGCCGGCGGGAATGGTGATCTCAAATACACACTGCGGCGGGAGAAACTCTCCATCAAGGCCCTTTTCGAGTAGCTCTTCAACCTCTTTCCGCCGTTTGGGCGAGTATATCTGCTCCAGCGTATCGCCGGCCAGGTCTAGTGAAACTTTGACCTTCTTTTCGGTCTGAAGATAGTTCATCACGTTGGCTGACAGTACCACTTCGTCGGTCTGGACGAAGAATCGCGGTGCCTGGAGGCGGACGATGAGATTCTTGGTCGTGATGACCTCCGTACTACCCTGCCCGACGCGACAGCCTGCCCCCATCGCCCAGACCATCGTCTTCCAGGTGGTGAGATTTTCCGGCATGGTAAGCTCGACCACGCCACAGCCGTCCTTGCCAGTCGTCAGACTGCCTACCCACTTGGCGGTATCGGCAAACTTTGTCCGCACAGTCGGCTGCACGCTGGGCTTGGCAGCCCCGCCGCCAGTGGGTTTGCCGGAGTCAGTGATTTTGCAAGCGACTTCAGCACATGCTTTTAACGCCATAGGCGCTCGGGCCTGGGCTAATCTTTTGTGTCCTCCGCGTGGCCCTCTGTCCTTGCCGTCCCTCAACTTTCTCAAACCCTGCGCTTTTTGATCCATGCCAACACACAAACCGCCCATAGTCTTGCCGCTCGCCGGCCCGGGTTCATCAGCGACGCCATGGCCGAAGACGCCCAACCAGTTTATGCTCAGTTGGCCGCGCTTGGGTATATTGCTACCGCCCTTGTTCAGGCTGGTCTGGGTGTTCGGACTATGGCTGCGTTTCCACTTCCAGAAGAAGTCCTTGATGTTCGCCACGTTGCTGCCGCCGGAGATATACTCGACAGCCTTGTCGTACATCGTCAGCACCACCGACCCGCTGAACGGCTCGCCCTTCGAGTCGATCAGTTTTATCTTCACCTTTGCCTTTTCGCCGGGCTTGTAGCGTTTTTTGGTGGGGGTAATTTTTACGTCCAGCACGCGTTTTTCCGGCGGCACGACTATCTGCCGCACCTCGGTATGCACCTTGCCGCCGGAGACCGTCAACACCTCGATAAAGAAATTCGGCATGTCCTTTTTGGCTACCTCGATTACCTCGTGGATGCTCTTGCCCTTCAGATGCAGCATTTTGGGCGGGAAGTACACTCCACCAGCCGGCCGGACGAACAGCAGTACCGTGCTGCCGATCTGGTTGGTGTTGATCCGCAACTTGAGCTTGTCGCCGGGGACGTACTGCTTTTTGTCCGACAGCAGCTCGATGGCGTTGAAGCGGAAGCTGCTTGCATCACCGACGGTATCCGCACCCCAGACCGTAAAGACGTATCCGCCCTCGATGGTGTGCTTTTTCGCGTCGGTGAGTTTATAGCTAAGCCGATACTGGCCAGGCTTGGCAGCTTTTATCTGCAAACCGGCCTTGCCGTTCTCGTCCGTGTCCAGATTCCACTTTTGCACCAGCGTTTCGACGGGCTTGGCGATTCCGGCTTTGTTCTTCTCGTAGGAAAGTTTCATCAGCCGCAGTGTACCTTTACCCTTTACGCCCTTACCGTCGATCCGCCGGGCCTGGAAATCCGCCCGCACCGTGTCGCCGGCGACGTAAAATCCGCGATCGACCCACGCGTAGACCTTGAAAGGCCGCCGGGCAACCAGCACGCTGCCAGTACCAACAATCGTCCGCCGCGAGGCATCCCGCACCTCGGCGGTAATTTCGTACTTGTGGTCGCGGTCGCCGTGCATCGCCTTGGCCAGGGCTGTGTCGATAACCACCTTCACCTTGCCGTCGGCGCCGATCTTGACCTCCGCCTCGGCGACCAGTTCCGGCTGCGGTGTCGGGCGCCATCCCCACCACGGCCAGATCGGCCTGCAACAGCCCCATTTGCCCCAACCGGGATACCAGTAATAATCGCACCCGAACCACCAATAACCCCGGCCGAACAACCAGTCCCACCGCCCATACGGATACCACCGCCCGTCGTGCTCGCTTCGCAAAATCTTGTACTTTACCGTCGCCTCGGTAACCGGCGCGCCGAAGAAATACTTCGCCTCGATTGTCGCGGTAATTTTCTCGCCGAGCGCAACCGGATCGGTCGGAGCCTCGATTTTCACTTCGTATTCCGGCTTTTTGTATTCCTCAACGCGGAAATTTCCACCGCCATGCCAGCCGACATTCGGTGAAGGTCGAACTGCGATGTGATACACCCCGAGCGTGGCGTCGGCGGCAAGGCTAAGTTCGCCGCCGGCTCCGCCGAACTTGTCCAGCTTCACCGTCTGCTCGTGAACTTTCTCGCCCTTGGGATTGTTGACCCGCACATATACACTTTGCCCGGCGTACGGGCTGTCGCCCTCGACGTCGTAGGCAGCCCGGTTCGCCCAGAATTTGTAATGCACCTTCTGCTTGGGTCGGTAGACCGGCCTGTCCGTCATCATGAACAGGCCTCTCTTTCCGTACTGGTACGAACCATGGCTGGAATACCACACGTTGCTGAAGCCCATATACGCAAGCCGGCCGGCCTCGGTGCGGGCAACGACCATCCACTGCCATGTCACCCAACCTTTATTACGTCGGTGGCTGGGCATTTGGTCAGCCCCTATCGTCAGCAGACCATCCTTGTCGGTATAGTCGGCGAAGTTTTCGATCTCCCACTTCCAGTAATAATCCCATTTTCCGAACAGCGTTTTGTAATCTTTCCGCCTGTGGAGGAAGCCGAAAAATTCGACGTTGGCCTTGGCGATGGGTTTGCCGGTTACGGCGTCGGCGATGAAGTACAAATTTTTGCCAGCCAACGCTTTTTTGACGATTGCGGTGTCCGCCAGCCATAGCACGATGTTGCTGGTATTACCGTCAGCCATCTTCGCCGTCAGCAGATACGCGCCGGCCTTCTGCAACGGCGTGGTTACGGTAATCCGCTTGTCGAAATGGGCCGGGCGCGGCTTCAGGTCGAGGCTCCATTTGGCGACCTCCTTGCCGATGTACTTCGCCTGGTTGTTGGTTATCAGCCGATAGCCGATGTTGCCGATGTTGACCTTATCCCAATTGCCCTTTCGCGGCTTGGTTTTTATGTACGCCTTGACGTCGCCCAGCAGTTTTTCGATCTTGATCGCGTGGGCGGTAAAACTCACCTTCTTACCATTGCGAAATCGCAACTGCACCGTTGCGCCCCGGCCTGCCGGTTGGGTTACGACCGGCTCAAAATGACCCCAGTTGCCCAGAAGTTGCTGAAGGCGTGGGTGAAGGTGTGGCTGGGGTGAATCGATGAGATAGTCGAACTCCCTGCTTTCCACTTTTTTCAGCCAGTCTGGAGACAGGCCTTTTTTCCAGTACTCCACCGCCTTTGGATACTGGCGGCGATTCTCGAAAATCTCCGCCAGCTTATTGTTCTCGTTGAGCTGCTTGTAGATTTTGATGAAGTCGAATTCGTCCGGCAGCGTGAACCGCTTTACGCCAGTCGCCAGCTTGGCGATGGTTTCATTTTCCTTGAGCGTGTGCAATTCCCACGTGCCGGTCTTGGCCTTTTTGCCGGTCTGGTCCGTGTCGTCGGATCGGTTGAAAAATCCGCGATACCAGGCCATCGTCTGGACGCCGAACTGGTTGTACAGGAAGTCGGCGAATGTCCGCTGTACTCCGGATTTTACGTCGGAATTATACTCCACCGCCTGAAGCAGGCACCACCGCCAACGCTGGCCGTCGTTGCTCGCAGCCTGCCAATTTTTCGGGCGGGTGTAATAAACCGGATTCCCCTCGGCGTCCACCGGCGCGCCGCGCGACGAACCGTAATTCCTGTTGTAACCGCGCCCTCTATAGTAACCGTAAGGTCCGTAGTAATAATGACCATCCTCATAGTCCGGCAACTCCGACAGGTCAGTCTTGTACTGGAGCCGCCACGCGTTGGAATAGCCGCGATTGCCCATAAACTGCCTGGCAAGCTCCAGGTAGAATCTCGATATTTGAACATGGCTACTACCCTTAGCTGGGATATTCTTCATCGCCTGTACCATCAATTGCAGCCCGCGAACGCGGTCGCGTTCGTAGCTATTGACAGCCTTACCGCCGCCGCGATGCCCGCCTCGGCGGAATTCCCCGGCTATCATGTACCCATAATGCTGGGGATCTTGAAGATACGTCCTGGCCGCCGTCCACAGCAGCCGCCAGTTCTTCGCGTGGGCCTTGATTACCTGCTCGCGGAACGCGTCGATCTCGTTTATCCGATTCAGGCGGCGAAGGCACTGAATCGTGTTCCCCAGGTCAGCCGAAACCTTTTGCGGGTCTGTTTTCGGGTCGCGGGCGAGCTTGGAGAATATCTCGTAAGCGTCCTTGAAATTCCCCTCTCCCCGGAGCTTCGTCGCCTTGCTGCGACGCTCTGCCTCGCCGGCAGGCTCAGCGGCAACAAGCACCGCCAGAGACACAACCCCCACCAGCAGCAACACCGTGATAATTCGCGAACGTTTCATGGAAATGCCTTTCGTTTGTAATCAGTCAATTATTCAATTAGAGACGGAATCACTTTGCAACGAACAGTTAGACTAACGATACCCCCGCAGGTTCGCGGAA
Source organism: Phycisphaerae bacterium (assembly GCA_021108335.1). GTDB lineage: Bacteria > Planctomycetota > Phycisphaerae > SM23-33 > SM23-33 > JAIORC01. Next base: position 1,410 of record JAIORC010000282.1, on the reverse strand, counting down.
AACACGACTTTTTTCGCCAAGGCACGATTTTTGCATATTTATGATTGGGTGTTGGGTGCCATGCTTCTGCTTGCAGAAGCATGGGGTAAAAAAACGCGTGGGTGCCGTGGCGGGAAGCGAAGCTTTCAGCCACGAAAGATGGGTACACGATGGCGAATGAATGTTTGGTGGTTTTGAAAAAGGAATGACGTAGAAATGGTGAATCAATCTTTCCCCCAGGGAGCCTTCTCGCAATAGTTACATCGTGGCTGTCGCTTCGCTTCCCGCCACGGCACCCATTATTTTTTTTGGGACGGGGTACTATGGTCGCCAGGTTTCTTTTTCGGGTTGGTGGTGATTTTCCAGCGAGGCGGTGGGGCTTTCGAGCCGGCCTTGCTCGTATTGCTTTTTGAGGAAGTTGCGTCGCAGTGCGCGGTACGGCTTGGTGAGTTTTCGGTGCAGCAGGTGCAGGCCGCTGCGTTTTCGGCTTAGTGCGTCCTCTTCGGGCGTCAGTTCCGCCGCGGCCAGGCGTCGCTTGTGCTTGTACAGGTGGTAGATGTCTTTACCGATGAGGTAATCGACGACGCGATCGAGCATCCGCCGCGGCAGCTTGGGCCAATCGCTGCGGCGACGGAGGGAGATCTGGAAGTCGATCACGACCGGCAGGCCGTCGGCGGTTACGAGGATGTTGGATTTTTTGTTGGCGTCTCCGTAGGCTACGCCACGCTCGTGGATGGCGTCGAAAACCTCACGCAGCCGCTCGAAAAACCCCGGCGACAGAGTTTCGACGTGATCCAGCGGCACAGATTGGACGTATTCGATGGCGTAACAGGTTGCCGAAAGTCGGCCCACCCACTTCGGTACGCCGGTAAGCCCAGCCAGCCTGGCGTAAATCGCCTCTTCGTGGTCGGCAAGCATTACGCCAACCCATTTGAGTGGCAGGCCGAGGAACGAATGCTCCCGCCCGAACTTCACAACAACCTTCGGGCAGACAGCCGGCGACTCGACGGCGGTTTCGTACAGACAGGTCGCAGCCCAGAAATCGTGCTTGAACACACGGCCCAGCCGATACTCCGCACCGTCGATCTCCAAAACCTCCGGCGGGGCAGTTCGCAAGGCGAACATCTGCATATTGTGCTTTTGTCGAGGCATTTTGTCCTGATTCAGTCGATAATCCGTCAAATTTCATTCCGCTGGTGGCACAGGTTTTCAACCTGTGCATGCTCCCTGGAAATTCCACAAACGGCACAGGTTACAAACCTGTGCCACCAGTAAAAGCTAACTCTCGATTTCCTTAACCGCGTCGCGGATGTCGGCAGCGAATGCGGTGGCTGCCTGCCGGACGGCCTGCTTCCAGTCGCCGCCGCCTGCGGAGGGGTAAAGCACGCTTCGGCTGGCGTTGACGATCGCGCCTGTGCCGTCGGCTTTGAA
>JAIORC010000401.1 GCA_021108335.1 Phycisphaerae bacterium | reverse complement strand
CAGAGACTTCTTTTCCTTCTTCTGGTAATGATCGTTTATCTTGTCACGTGCCATAGTTGTGTAATTTCCTGTCTACGCGTTTTGTCCGCAGCATTTTTTGTATTTTTTCCCGCTGCCGCACGGGCAGGGGTCGTTTCGGCCTACTTTTACGTCTTCGCGGACGATCTGCTCGACTTTCTGCGGCTCGGCGGCCTCCTGCTGGTCGGCCATGTCGCGGGCGAGGTGATCGTAACCCTGCAACTGCTCGTGAATCTGATCGGAAACCTGGTAGACATCCTGCATCTGCGCGCCGGCGGTCAGGCGAACCTTGAAGATCATGTCGGTTACCTTCTCGCGAATGCCCGCGAACATGTCGTCGAACAGTTTGCCGCCCTCGCGTTTGTAGGCCACCTTCGGATCCTGCTCGGCAAAGCCCCGCAAGCCGATCGAACCCTTGAGGTGGTCCATGCTCAGGAGGTGATCCTTCCATGAGCTGTCGCAAATCTGCAGCAGGACGAACCGTTCCAGCTCGGTCATTTCCCGGCGGAGGAACTGCCGGCCTGCTTTTGCAACCAGTTCGACAACATCGCCGTCAAAATCTTCGCTGTTACCCAGCAAATTGGTATCGAATCGCTCCTTGGCCAGCGTTTTCGCCGCTTCGAAGTCAGGCTCGGAACCCAACTGCTTCCGGATATACTCCTCAAGCCGCCCGCCATTGAACCACTGCTCGGACTGCTCGACCAACTCAGCCAATATCGCGGAGGGTTTTTTGCCCTGCCATTGCTCGACGGTAAAGCCCGCGTCGTATTTCCGGTTGGCCCAGTTGACCAGGCTCTCCAGGGCATAGACGTTTTCCGTGCCGGCCTGGGCGATGGTCATATCTACTGCGTACTCCGGGGGATACTCGATCTGCCGCCGATCATAGACAGCCTGCACCTTCTCGCCGAGTATTTTACGGGCAGTCTCTTGCCTGTCGGACAAATCCTCCGAATCGCCAACCAATTCTTCGACGGTGATTTCGATACCGAATTTCGCCCTGGCCCATTCCGCCAGCGCTTCGAGAGCGTAATTCTTTTCCAGCATTGTAACGATGTGCGAAAGGTTGATTTTGTCGACCTGCTCGGCGGCAGCCTGGCCAAGTTGCTCTTCAATGTCAGCCGGCGTCATTTTCCGCAACTGGTTCTGCGACATCTGCACGCCGAATCGGCTCATCGCCCAGCCGCTCAGGCCTTTGAGGTCCCACTCCCGCTGGTCCAACCCTTCGTCCACATACTCGATAAGCGTAAGATTGATGGTCTGATACGCTTCGTTCTTCGTCCGGTCGCGGAGGTTTTCTTCCAGTTCCGGCAGGTCTTCGGGGTCGGTCGCCTTGATCTGCTCGTCGCGGATCGGAGCCTGGAGATTCTGCCTGGCCCACTCGCCGATGCACCGCTGGGCATATCGGCCGTCGAGGTAATTGTCAATCCCCTCGTCCAGAGCAAGCTCCAGCATATCCTTGACCATCTCCTGCAGGTTCCGCCCTTCCAGCACGTCCTGACGCATCCCGTAAAACACATGCCGCTGATGATCCATCACCTCATCATATTCCAGGAGGTTCTTGCGGATTTCGTAGTTGCGTTCCTCGACCTTCTTCTGTGCCCGTTCGATACCCTTGGAGATTCGCTTATCCTCGATGGCCATGTCGCCCTGCAGGCCCAGCCAGCCGAGCACTTTCAGCGTCCACTCGCCGGCGAATATCGCCATAAGGTCGTCCCGCAGCGACAGGAAGAAGCGGCTGGAGCCGGGGTCGCCCTGCCGGCCTGACCGGCCTCGCAACTGGTTGTCGATACGTCGGCTTTCGTGGCGTTCCGTGCCGATGATATGCAATCCACCGGCTTCGACGACGCCCTCGCCGAGTTTGATGTCGGTTCCGCGACCGGCCATGTTCGTTGCGATCGTTACGTTGCCGACCATTTCCTTGCTGCCGGGCTTGAGCGGGTGCTGATGGCCGGCTTTGTCCACAATCTCGGCTTCGCGGGCGGCGTTCTCAGCCCGGCCATTGAGTACTTCGTGCTTTACGCCGTATGTCCGGGTGAGCATGTTCGACAGCAGTTCGGACTTCTCGATGCTGGTCGTGCCCACCAGCACGGGGCGGCCGGCCATGCTTACCTCGCGAACTTCCTCGACAATCGCCGCGAACTTGGACTCGACGTCGGCGTAGATGCGGTCGTGGTGGTCTGCCCGCACAATTGGCAGGTTCGTCGGCACAGCCGCGACGTCGAGCTTGTAAATCTTGAGGAACTCGTTCGCCTCGGTCATGGCGGTGCCGGTCATGCCCGCCAGCTTCTTGTACAGTTTGAAATAATTCTGGAGCGTAATCGTCGCGAGGGTCTGGGTTTCTTCCTTGATCTGCACCCGCTCCTTGGCCTCGACCGCCTGGTGCAGGCCGTCCGACCACTGCCGCCCTTCCAGCAGCCGACCGGTGAATTCGTCCACGATAACCACCGCGCCGCCCTGGACGACATAATCCTTGTCGCGCTCGTACACAAGGTGCGCCCGGAGAGACTGGTCCATCAGGTGAGGCCAATCCATGTTGCCGCCGACGTAGAAACTGCCCACCCCGGCAATATCCTGGGCTGCCCCAACGCCCTCGTGGGTCATGTGCGCCGATTTCTTGTCCAGTTCAACCTCGAAATATTTGGTCTCGGCGGCGAGGACATTCTCGGCTTCGTTAAGCTGGCTGGCGGTCTTGTCGAGTTTCTCTTGAATAGCTTTAGGGTCTTCGTCCTTGCCGGCCTTGACCAGTTCGCCGTCCAAAGCCTTGAGTTCACGCTTGAGCGACTCGACCTGGCGATTTTTCGTATCCCAGGGCCGATTGCGGGATATCAATTCCCGGGCAACGGAGTCGGCCTTTTTGTACCGGGCGGTCTCGCCCTGTGAGCCGCCGGAAATAATCAGTGGCGTACGGGCCTCGTCGATGAGGATGTTGTCCACTTCGTCGACAATCGCGAAATCCAGCGACTTTTGCACCTGCTCGTTAACCGAGAGCTTCATGTTGTCCCGCAGATAATCGAAGCCGAACTCGCTGTTCGTGCCGTAAGTTATGTTGCAGGCGTATTGTCCTTGCCGCTCCTCGGAATCCATGTTCGAGGTGATGAATCCCACCGTCATTCCCAGCAGGGCGAAAATCGGCTGGGCGAATTCCGCATCGCGCTGGACGAGGTAGTCATTGACGGTTACCACGTGGGTGTGCATGTCTTCCAGCCAGGCCATGTATATCGCCGGATAACAGGCGATGGTTTTGCCTTCGCCGGTGGCTTCTTCTGCAATCCAGCTTTCGTCGAGAATCATGCCCGCCACGAGCTGCACGTCGTACTGGCGGTGGTCTCTACCCCGCCTTGAAGCCTCTCGCACCAGGGCGAATGCTTCGGGCAGGATGGCGTTGCGACTTTCGCCGGCGGCCAGGCGTTTTTTGAGTTCCTGACTCTTGGCGATCAACTGGTCGTCGCCCAAAGCGCGGATTTGCTCTTCAAACGGGTTGATCCGCTCGGTAACCACCTTCATCCGCGTGCGGATAATTCGCTCATTCCGCGTTCCGCCGAGAGATTTGATAAACAGTTTTTTGACTAGTCCGATCATAATGGTCTTTTTTTGTTTTTTATTTTTATATCCCAGCCAGATACGGGCATGTTTTTGGCGGGACAGTATCGCATGATACCCGCCACTTAGTCAAGCCTCCGGCAAAAACGTTTCGCATACTCATAACTCGCCCGAAATCGAAATCATACCGAAAACCCGCTGAAATATGTTGCGTTGTCGGGATAATTTCCGGTATAAACAACAATTGTTATCCGATTGGGTTGGTATTTCATATATCGAGAACGAGGAACGGGAAATGCGCGATGATCATTGGAATATGCCTGCGGAAGAAGTACCACCTATGCCTTCGGAAAAAGTACCGCCCATGCCTGCGGAAGAAATACCGCCTATAGCCAATATCGGCAGGGAAACCACAATCCCCGCGGCTCCATTCGAAACAACCATGCAAAAATTCCAGTCGGAACAGAACCTCATAGGCGGAATTATCGCCGGTTTTATCGCAGCCATTGTTGGTGCCGTCATTTGGGCCACCATCACGGTTACGATCGAGTTTCAGATTGGATGGATGGCAATCGGTGTTGGCCTTTTAGTCGGTCTGGCAGTGCGCTACGTCGGCAAAGGGTTCGGTTCTATTTACGGGATAATCGGCGCGTCTATGGCTCTGCTGGGATGCCTGTTGGGAAACCTGTTTTCCATTTGCTATTTCGTGAGAGTCAATGAACAAATACCGTTCTCCAAATTACTGTCGTTGCTCACCCCGGAAATTATCATGGACTTGATGGCAAGTACCTTCAGCCCGATAGACCTCCTGTTTTACGGCCTCGCCGTTTACGAAGGATACCGGCTTTCCATCCGCAAGACAGCGTAAATAACAGGAACAAACTCCCCGTTATTTTGTAATACGGCATTGGGGCAGCGCTTGCTGCAGGGCTTCCGCCTGATGAGAATCGAAAGATTTGCAATCATCCAGCCGCAGCAGCATAAGGGCTCTTAAATTCTGCAATGGGCTGAAATCCGTAACATATTCACATTCGGACAATTCAAGTTCGAGCAGATCGACCAGTTCTCCCAGCGGCTCGATGTTGCTGATATCGTCGCCGACGGCCATGCTGAGATAACGCAGCTCGCCCAGGCGGGCCAGCGGAGTGATGTCCTGAACCTTTTCGCAGGCAAGATACAAAGTAGCCAATGACCGCAGCCTGGAAAGCGGCAGAAGATTGCGGACGGACTCGCCGGTTATATCGAGAGTTTCCAGGTGAGGCATCATCGCCAGGGCGGAAAGATCGCAAATATTCTGCCCGGCAAGAAACATGGTGCGCAATTGATCCATGCCTATCAGCGGCGAAAGATCGACGATGTTCTCGCCGCTGACGAACAACGTGTGCAGATTCAATCCCGACAGCGGCGAAAGATCGGTAATCTGAGGCCCAGCCAGGAACAACTTCGTCAACTCCGGTAGAAATATCAGCGGGGCAAGTTCCGTAATATATTTACTGGCCCGTAAATCCAGATGGATCAAATTCGGAAATCTGCTGGCAATTCCCTCGAACTGCTTGTCGGTAAGATGCGGGGGCAGCCCCAGTTTTTGCAATCCCGGCATTTTCAAAAGCGGTTTGAGCTTTCGGAGATGCTTACATTCGATGAGATCGAGCTTTCGCAGGTTGCTCAGATGCGGGGCTATCGTAAGGAATTGCTCGTCGGTAACCACCGGCGGCAGGGCAAGTTCGGTAAGCTGGGCAAGCTGCGTTACCGGCATAATATCCTTCAGGTGGCTGCAATCCGTGAGAAAAGCACCCGCGAGATCGGGATGCCGCTGAACGAATTCGGTAAATTGCCGGTCGGTCGTACATGGCGGAAACGCCAGCTTCTGGAGATTCGCCAATTTCGCCAGCGGCGTAACATCACTGATATGGAAACATCCTCGCAAATCCAGTCGTTCAATATCGTTATGCGATCTTACAAGATGCACTAAATCCGAATCGGATATTCCTTTCGGCGGCCTGACGGACATGGTATCCGGCATAATGTTATCCTCTCTTGGAAAAGCACTTACGCTCTTCCGCGATTCATTATCCAAAAAAAACGACTATTAGTCCAGTAAATAAAGAATCGGTAATAATTGATGCGGAAGTGCAGAAAAATACGGGGTTATTTTTGCCGCTCGCTGAGGCGTTTGTAGTACTGCTGGAGAATTTCTCTGTATTCTTCGGGCAAATTGCCGCTATTCATCGTGTCGGCGATGTTATCCCGGACGTACTTGGGCATGGCTGCGGATGTGTCGGCGGTAACCTGAACTTTTGTGCCCAGCATCCGCTTGGTCTGGCGAAGAGCGCGGAGCGTGGCGGTTCGTCGGCGGAGGGCATTGCGGTAGTCGCCCTTGTCCAGATCGCCCTTGATGCGGTTCATCAGCGTAACGGCCTGCTGCATGCGGAAGCTGGAATAGTCGCCGACCTTGAAATTCGCCTGGACTCGCTCGGCCCGGTTGACAAGCCCCGCCTGCTTACCGGCCATCCGCTTCATCTGCTTCTGCAGCTCGGCGGGGGTATGGCCTTCCAGGCCCTCCTCGCCGGAACCCGAAAGCTTGCCGCCGCCCGTAGCCCCGCCGGGCGGGTCAGTAGACGTGTCGTCGACCTGGCCTTTGGAAAACGGCTCGTCGCCGAGGCGTGTCGGCGTGCGTCGGCCTCCTTTGCCGACGGCTTTGTCCTCGACAAATTCCCCAGCCGACTTGCCGGTACGGCCCTCGCCGCTTCTGCCCTGGATTTCGCTGGTGTTCGGCAACTGGTTACCCGTAACGCCCTGGGCGTTCATGCTGCTGATTGGCCCGTCCATCGCGTCCCAGCCGGCTCCTTTGTCAAACGAACCGGTCGCCTTGCTGGACAGATCGTCCATCTCCTCGAACAAATCCTCCTCCTCTTCCAGCAGGTCGCCGACGAGGTCTTCCAACTCCTTGGGAAGCTCCGCCTGCTCGATATTGTCCTGGCCGGTCGGAGCCTCCATGTTCCATTTTATCCGATCCGGTTCGTCCGGCAGCCATTTCTCCAGATTGGCGGTGAGGCTTTCGGCGTTTTCGAGGGCGTTATTCTCGCAGGCGGTGGCGATTTCGGTGGTCTTCTTCTTGAGGGCGTCCTTGGCCATCGTGATGTCCGTCTTGACGGAGATTAACTCCTTGAGCATCGCGGGAGTCGAGAAATCCTGCTGGGCGAGCTTGGAGAAGTCCGTGAAGGCCTCGTTGAGGAATTTCTCCCACTTGTCTTCGAGGGCTTCGAATTCCTTGAGGAGTTTCTCGTCGGCCTTGGTGAAATCGTCGAGGTTCTTCTTGTTCAGCCGCTCGGAAGCGGCGATGATTTTACGCTGGTCGGCCATGAATTCCTTGAGCTTATCGGCGAAGGCCTCGCGCTTTTTGCGTCGCTGGTCTGCGGTCAGGTCGCTGCCGGTGGGCTGTTTGACGTCGTCGGCCTTGGCGGCGAGGGTGGGCATAATCGCGAGCATATCCTTGAGGACATCGATAATCGCATCCTGCGTCGCGGCGAGATGGCTGCAGGCGATATCTCGCTTGGCCAATTCCGCGAGGCTCACCAGCACCTCGGCCTGGCCTACCGCCAGCGGCGCTTCGTTGCGTGCCAGCAAGGCAGCGGCGACCTGTATCTCCTCCATCTGCTTTTCGAAGGGGAAATGCTTCACGAGACTCGCGAGTTGTCGCTGCACCGATTTTTGCCCGGCGTGGACATTGCGGCCGACGGCCTTGACCGCGCCCAGGGATTTTTTACGCTGCCACGCGGTAGCGGTGCTGACGCGCAGCCGGGCCTGAAGCTCCAGTATGGCCATGAGCTTCTTCTGCAACTGGTCGAACAGTTGCGCCCTGGCCTTGGCGATCTTGGCGGCACTGCGGATGGTGATCTTGAACTTATGACTGGCTGCGGATTGAGGCCCGCCGAGCTTCGGCAGCTTGCGGTTATCGCTGGCGGTGGCGTAATAGACGATTACGTCGCCCTCGCGATATCCAGCCAGCTTCCAGCCGTGGTTTACGGTTACTTCGCGCTTGCCGCTGAGCTTGGGTATCGCCACGCCCTTGACAGCCGTGGCTGGCGAGTCTTCAACGCCCGCCCACAATTGCAGATCGCTCAGGCCATACTTGTCGGAGGCTTTTATTTGCAATTTCAGGACCGCTTCGCCCGGCAGCGTCATGTGCCGGTTCGGCGTGAGAAACTCCACGACCGGCGGCTCGTCGGCAATCGCATTTATGCGGTAGTAACCCTCGAAGTCCGGGCCGTTCGCGGCCCCGCCCTCCCTGCCGGCCCGACCGTTGGGCAACTGCTTGAGTACCTTGCCGGTGAGATTCGTAAAGACAAGCCGAAATCCGCCAGGCGCATCAATGGGAAACGCAATGGCAAACCGCCTGCCGTCGTCCAGCCGCACGAGCGGCTTTCGTTTGCCACCACGAAACTCGATAAACCCCGCGTCGACGGCGTCGCTGAAGCAAATTTCCAGGTCGGCCCGCGAGCCTGTCGGCGCTTCGATAACGGCGTCGGCCGGCGCCAGCGTAACGGTATTAGACTTCCAGCCGGTGTACTTCGGATAATCGTAACGTATGCGGAACGAGCGGACGGCGATATCCTTCAGCCGGACGTTATACCACCGTCTCTCGGCTGGGAAACGCGACTGCCCGCCGCCGCCCCGAACGCGGACACGGACAAAATAATTCATCGACTCGTGCACCGCGTCCAGCCGCAGACCGAACCTGCTGTTGCCGCCCTCGGCAAACGGGTCGTCGGGATTTTGTATCTGGTTGACGGCGAACATCGGCAGGGCATTTTTCTGCCCTTCGATAACGACCTCCGCCTCGAACGTCTGGCCGCGCGGGTTGCGGACTTCCAGAGCGATATCCAGCGGATCGCCGGGGAAGACCGTCGCGTCGCCGGGGCTGAGGCTCACGAGCAGGATATCGTTGGAAGCCGGGACGAACCGCCCCGGCGTAAGGGCTGCGTGAAGCCCGCGACCGAACGGCCCGGGCTGAAACGCCGCGAACACAAGCAGCACTATCAGCCCAGCCCAGCCGGCGACCGCCCATCGCTTCAAAGGCCGAAGGGACACGCTGGACACAAGGTCGTACTGCTCCGTCCACTGGAGCGATTCGAGGATCGCGCACTGCACGAGTTCCGCGCTTGGCTGGTCGGTATCGCGGCTGAGCAGGACGGAATTGATCAGATCGTTGTGAAGCTGTGGCATGGATTGCTCGATAAACCGCGCGGTCTGGGCGTGATTCTGCCGCGAGAAGAACAGCCGTTTGACCAGTCCGCCAGCTGCCACCCCCGCCAGGATAACCAGCACGCAGAACACCCCCCAGCGAAGCGCCGCCGGGGGCTGACCGGGAACGTATCCAACCAGCGACGCCAGCAGAACCGCCACGCTGCCAACGGCTATCACCGCGGCAACGGCTGACAGCAGACCGACCATGCGGCGGCGGTAGCGAACCTGCTCGATACGATCCAGCAGCTCCGCAGCCCCGCGATAGGAATCTCCCGACAAAGAACTCCGCAACGTCGTCATGACAATCCTTTTGCAATGCTACTATATAAACACCATTGGTGGGGTGCCGTGGCGGGAAGCGAAGCGACAGCCACGATGTTTAAGCTCCCACGCCGACAAACCATGCTTCTGCGAGCAGAAGCATGCCACCCACTTATTATTAAACGGGAAAACCGGCGGAAAATCGCATGTTTTTTCAAGGAATTTCCACAAAACCGCCATTGACCCGGTGCCGTGGCGGGAGCGAAGCTTTCAGCCACGATGTTTGCATAAAAGAAAAGACCTGGGTGGCATGATCCCTTGGGGACCATGTGTTTTCCCATCGCAGACGGAGTTTTCGACGGGGACAGGACAATAAAATGCGAAAACCTGAATTTAGGTGTGGAAACGTGTGAGAATTTTGGTCAAAATATGGGGAGATCAAAACACCGGTTTTGAGACAAACACACAACTGCCTGATGGTCAACCCCGATTATTTTGGACGACAATGGCATAACGTATAAAGATAAGGAAACCCCTATGACCCCACGTGAGAAATTTATTTGTGCCTTGGAAGGCAAGCAACCACCCGGACGCGTTCCCCACTTCGAGTTGGTCTTCTTCCTGACGATGGAAGCGATGGGCCGCGTTCATCCGCAGCATCGCTCGTTCGGGCAATGGAACCAGATGTCCGATGCGGAGAGAGAGGCCCAGCGGCGGGATATCGCGGACGTCTATATATCCATTGCCCGCAAGTACGAGCATTCGGCTATCTTCTTTCAGCAGCCGGCAAAGTGGGGAGACGAACCCGACGAGACCATCCGAACGCTCGAAATAATCCGGGAGACAACCAGCCGGGAATACTTCACGATGATTCACGGCGACGCCACCTATGAGATTCCGTCCGGTGACGGCATGATGGCGTTTGTGGAGGAAATCGCAGACCATCCGCAGAAGTTGAAAGACCGCGCAGCCAAAAAAGTCGACGACGCCCTTGCGAAGGCGGAAATAATCCGTAAAGCCGGCGTCCTGGACGGCTTCGCCTTGTGCAGCGATTATTGCTTTAACTACGGGCCATTTCTGTCTCCGACAATGTTCGACGAGTTCGTTACGCCGTATCTCGCCCGGCTGATAGCCGGCTACCGCGAGATGGGCTATTACGTCATCAAACACACGGACGGCAACATAATGCCCATCCTGGATTCGCTGGTGTCGACCAATCCGCACGCGTTGCATAGCCTGGATCCCCAGGGTAGCATAGATATCGCGGAAGTTAAACGCCTGGTCGGCGATAAGATTTGCCTCATCGGCAACGTCAATTGTTCTCTTATGGACACGGGAAGCGATGATGACGTCATTGCCTCAACCCGTTACGCATTGCAGAACGGCATGCCCGGCGGCGGATATATTTTCTCTACGAGCAACTGTGTTTACACCGGCATGGATTTAAAGCGGTATGAACTGATGCTGGATGTCTGGCGAGCTGAGGGTAATTATTCGCAGTAGAACAGGCTGAAGACCGGAGACGGGAGGCTTGAGATATGCCTGACGCAACCGGCAGCCGTGCGACGAGTGCCATGCGTCTGCTCGCGCAAGCCGTGTGCCTTTTCCGGCACCTGTTTTTACCCGTTTCCGTAGGCCGGGTCTTGACCCGGCGATAAGAAGGCGACAGCCTTCTTACATGAAAATCCCATCTGATAAACGTCCCCGGGAAAACGTGTTTTTCACCGCTGCTAATCCGAATTGGACGAACTTATTGCATGTGCCATGCAATCGCCGGGGCAAGACCCGGCCTACAAAAACTCGTTACGAATTCCCTCATGGCGACCTCTTCGATGTCGCCATGCCACCCGCCTATTGTATCTGGTTTATATGCCTCGAATGAACTCATCACAAAGGCTCCAATTCCAAGCCATTACAATTCCTTCGGAAATCATCGAAATACATAGCGAAAATGTCCTGATAGAAAAAATTCGCTTTTGAATATCACACACTATTCCATGCAACAGGGCTGCTACAATAATTACGCCAATCACAATCATCAAAGAAAACACCCCCAACCAACCAGTACCAGGGAAAACAGGAATGCCAGGGAGGAATTCTACCATACAAATGTTCGTTATAGTGTGAATGGCCCAAAACAACAGAACAATCTTTCCACGAGATTGCTTCAACACTGTAATGCTTGATTGCCCATAGCATAGAATTCCTACCCAACACAAAGATGCTACAGCCCAAAAACACAAATAATTCCATTGGGGCGGTACATGAGACGATATTACTTTTCCCCAAGTTGCCGCACAAAGCACAACCGTTGTAATCACAAATAGAATACATGATGCAACATAGATGATTCTAACGATTGTATTGTTGAGCATATGAATAACCTCGTGAACCAAATCTTGTCCCGCCTGTTTATCTATACTTTTTTCTAATTCTGTCTAGATATTTTTGACCCTCAACCCATTCTTCACTAAAACCACAATCGCAACACAAAAAGCGTGTGACTTTGACCGAACTAAATGCTGTGAGGCCAACAGTTATATTATTCCCTACGCCGTAAACACCTACGGATCCTGGAATTCTGACTAGATCCGTTGATTCGCATTTTGGACATGTTTTTGTATTTTTCATTTTTATTCTCCTTTACCTATTGTACCAGTTCGTTTTTCCGCAATGCCTACCTGTTGCTGACCAACATTCCCACGGCAACAAGAGCAACCAATAGTACTCCAATCGCAAGTAAGACAATGCCCCAGAGACGCAATCTGCCACTCTCTCGTCGAACGCAGTAAAGAGCGAGACCCACCACGCCAGCCAAACAGATGAACACGGCTACATGGTGTTGTGCGTCGAGGAACCTCCCAGACAGAAATACGAGTGCCATCGCTCCAAGTAGTAGAACCACCGGTGCAATCCCAGCGATCATTCGACGATGTCGCTCTGAGGCTCTGCCGGCAAGGATCAAGAAAACAAGTAGCAACGCGGCGGTTACCGAATGAAAACCAACCAGGTTCGATGATGGGTAGTAGATGGTTGCTATAGTCATCATATCGGGTATCCCAGGCGATTTCGGAGCACTTGAAGACAACATGGCATAACGAGTATCTTTAATTATGGCCAATCCATTCTACGTGCTGCTCAAATTCCGTCTATCATTAGACGGGAAACCTGGCGAAAATTCGCGTGTTTTTCAAAAAGGAGAAAAAAATCGGGGGAATTTTTCTTCTTTTTTTTTGCTGACGTGTCTAAGAGAATATGGTTTCGTGCGTCATAAAGGTGATGGGACACGTCAGGGAGATTTAATGAAGCCCCATGTGGATGACAATTTAACACAGCGGGTGCAGGCGGCGATGGGTGCCCATGAGGCTCCGCTGGTGCGTTACGCCACCCGTATGGTCAGCCGAGCCGAGACTGCACGCGATATCGTGCAGGATACGTTTCTCAAGATGATCGAGGCGGAAACCGCTCCGACCGACGGGAAGCTGCCGGCCTGGCTGTTTACCGTCTGCCGGAACAAGGCCCTGGACGTACTGCGAAAGGAAAAACGCATGAATCTACTCAACGACAACGAACAGGCAATCGCCGCCACCGACCCAAACCCCGCCGAAGCCGTCGAACTCGGCGAAACGAGCTGCCGCGTGCTGGATGCACTGGCCCAACTGCCGCCAAACCAGCGGGAAGTGCTCCGGCTGAAATACCAGAACGAATTCAGCTACCGGCAGATTGCCGAAATCACCGGCCATAGCGTTTCGAATGTCGGATTCCTGATCCATACGGGCATGACAAAGCTGCGGCGGCAATTCAAAACCGGCGGCATGATCGGATAACAATAAAATCACACGCGGACAACTGCCCGCGTTTAACGAGGTAAGATAAAATGAATCTGAACGAAAACGATCCCAAACTGACCGCTTTTGCTTCCGGCGAACTGGACGACACCGAACGCAAGGAAGTCGAGGCGTATCTGGCTGAGCACCCCGAAGCCCGTGCGAAAGTGGAGGAAATCCGCGCCGCCGGCGACATGCTCGCAGCCGCTTTTGCCGTGGAACCCGCCGATGGACTGAAGGATTATCAGCGGCAGGCGATTCTCGAAAACGCCCGGATCGCCCAGCAAGGCCGGGGCAACCTCTCCGGCCTCCAGCAGGCTGCCGAAGGCAAAACCTTCACCCTGCCGGCTCCGACGAGAATTTTCGTACTGCGACGATGGTTGTCCCTGGCAGCTGCGGCGATATTCGGCATGACCGTCGGAATAGGCCTATTCGCCTTCCAGCAGAACCAAGCCGGCCTGACAGACAGAGAAACGCAACTGGCCTCCAGCAAAACCGAAGGCCGCGAAGACAAACCATCCGACACAATACCACTGATCGACATACCAAAATTCCCCGAAGACAAGGCAGCTCGCCCAGGGACGATACCCGGCAGCCCGGCGACCCCGGCTTCCCCGGCAAAAGCAACAGAGGACGAACTCGCATATCCAAAGGTTTATGATGTTAGAGACCTTAGCGTAAGAGTGACTTGGGGGAACGATTCGCCGGATAGCCCCCTGATAACCGGCGCCACCGAGAAACCCGGGCCGACCCGCAAGGAAAAGTGGAATCGCGAGGCTTATGATCGGATTGTGGATAATCCTTTTCTCGCAGCCTTGGGCAATCCGCTTTCGACGTTTTCGATTGACGTGGACACAGCCTCGTATTCGAACACCCGGCGGATGCTCAACGGCGGGGCTTTGCCGCCGCGCGGCGCGGTTCGCATCGAGGAACTGGTAAACTATTTCCCATACGACTACGCCCCGCCGAAGACCGATTCCAAACGTCCGTTCGCCGTGCATACGGCTGTGGCTGTCTGTCCGTGGCAGCCGAAGCATAAGCTCGTGCGGATCGCGCTGAAGGGTAAAAAAATCCCCGCCGCCAAGCGGCCGCCGAGCAACCTGGTGTTTCTGCTGGACGTCTCCGGCTCAATGTGCGACGACAACAAATTGCCGCTGGTCAGGAAGAGCATGAAGATGCTCGTGGATCGGCTGGGCGAGAACGACCGCATAGCGATCGTAACCTACGCCGCCAAAACCAAGCTGGTGCTCGACAGCACCTCCTGCCACAAGAAGGCTGCCATCATCAAAGCCATCGGCCAACTTATAAGTGAAGGTCGCACCGACGGCGGCGAGGGTATACAGCTGGCATACAAAGTGGCTGCGAAAAACTTCATCAAGAACGGCACGAATCGCGTAATCCTCTGCTCCGACGGCGACTTCAACGTCGGCACCACAAGCAGCAGCGAACTGACGCGGCTGATCGAGAACAAGGCAAAGACCGGAGTATTCCTGACGGTATTGGGCTTCGGCATGGGCAATTATCAGGACAATCGCCTCGAACAGCTTGCCGACAAGGGCAACGGGAATTACGGCTATATCGACACGGCGGCTGAGGCGAAGAAGCTGCTGGTCGACGGATTGACCGGCACACTGATAACTATCGCCAAGGACGTGAAAATTCAGGTGGAGTTCAACCCGGCCCGCGTGGCGGCGTATCGGCTGATCGGCTACGAGAATCGCATGTTGAAGAAGGAGGATTTCAACGACGACAAGAAGGATGCCGGCGAGATCGGTGCCGGCCATACCGTTACCGCGCTGTACGAGGTCGTCCCTGTCGGGCAGAAAACGCCCGCCGTCGCGCCGGCGAAGGTGGACACGCTGAAATACCTCACGCCAGCGAAACTCACCAAGGCTGCCGACGGCGATGAGATGTTGACCGTCAAACTGCGATACAAGCTGCCGGCTGGTGAAAAAAGCACGCTTATGCAGGTCGCACTAAAAGACGCCGACGGGAAAATCGGCAGGCAGGACAAGGATTTCCAGTTCGCCGCCGCCGTCGCCGGCTTCGGTATGATACTGCGGGACTCGCCATACAAGGGCACGTACACGCTGGCTGCCGTCGAAGAATTAGCCGCCGCCGCAAAAGGCAAAGACCCCAACGGTTACAGGGCGGAGTTCATAGCACTGGTAAAAAAAGCACGAAAACTCAAGAAAATCTGAGCGGGAAATGCAAATCGACAAACACATGGTCCCCTGGGGGCCATGCCACCCAATCCCATCACCCAATTGCACGTTACGCGTAACCTCTGCCGATATCCGTTGTATTTTCCCGCTGATTTGTGTATTTTCACTTGCTCGTGAATTGTTGCTGCACGATGACAAAATTTCTTCACTGAAAGGGTATCGCCATGCGTAACGTTATGTTTTTCGGATTTTCACTCGTCCTGCTGTTTGCCCCGCTTGCCGCCAAGGCCGCCGATCCAAAACCGCCGACATCCCTGATGGACGGAGCTGTGTGGAAATACAGCATCGACAGTGGCAAAACCTGGAGCACCAAGTCGCCCGTCGTCAAGCCCGGCACAAGAGCAAACATCATCGCCAGGATACAGTTTGACGTAAAAGACCCGAAAAAATGCACCATCCTGGAACTGCGGCGTAGCACGGTCGGCGGCTCTGTGCCCAGCTACAGACTCAATGGCATGAAATTGAAAGGCCCGCTGGAAGGCATGCGATACCGCAGAATCCCCGCCATCCCCGTAAAACTCCTCAAAGCCGGAAAAAATACTCTCAATGCACGATTCAATATCAGAAACAAACCGCGAAGGGGCAGGAAAGGCACCGACAAAACAGTCCGCATGACGACGGAACTGCGAGACCTGACGCCGGCCCATCTGGAATTCGACATCGAACCGGTACTCGGAGCCTTCGGTAAAGACTATTTCACCGTTACCTGCCGCACCAACATGCCCGCAACCGTAAAAATCGAACATGTCTCGCCGGCAGGCAATAAAACCATCAGCCCCGCCTCCAAAGGTCTGGTCCACCGCATCCGCGCGAAACGCGAGAAAAATGCCCCGCTGACTTTCCGGGTTACCGCCGCCATTGGCGATACAACCATTACCCGTAACGTAACAGTGCCAGCCTTCCCAACCGGCGACAAGCTGCGATTTGTGGCGATGGGCGACAGCCGCACGTATCCCAAAGCCTGGGCAAAAGTCGCCGCCGCCGCCTTGAAAGCAAAACCCTCATTCGTGGTATTTTCCGGCGACATGGTATGCACCGGCAGAAATGATTGGGAATGGCCCGAAGAATTTTTCGGCCCCGGCAAGGCGTTATTCGCAGCCGTGCCGTTTTACGCAGTCATCGGCAATCACGAAGGCCATGCCCGGCTGTATTACGACATATTCTACACCCCCGGCAGCAAAGACGGTAAAAAAGTAAATTGGTCTCAGCGAATTGGCAGCGTATTGCTGATCGGCGTTGATGGTCGACATAAATTTTTACCGGGCACAAAGCATTATGAATGGCTGGAAGATCAACTGAAGAATTCCGACGCGAAGTTCATCTTCTTTTTCAATCATTATCCCGCCTGGTCATCAGGCCATCACGGCAAGTTGAACAAAGCCGGCCTGGTCAGAGAAACCACCAGCCGCCTGGCACAAGAGCACATCGTCCCCCTGCTGGTCAAGTATCGCGCCACCGCTTACATCAACGGCCACGACCACATATATGAGCGAAGCGAGTTGCCCGGCGGCATAACGCAGATTACCTCCGGCGGGGCTGGAGCACCGATGTATATAAAAGAAAAAACCGCCGCGAAACAAAACCCCCACTCAAAGGTTTTTGCGAAGACACTCCACTATTGCCTCGTCGAAATCGACGGCGAGACCTGCACGATAAAGGCCATCACCCCAGCCGGTAAAACTGTCGACCAATGCACGTTAAAGGCGAGAAAATAACGCCGGATTGCCGCCCCGTCCGTCTTGGGCCTTGCGATTCCCGGCGAATTCGATATGCTGTCTGGCTTACAGGTTTCAGGCTTGGGAGAAAATATTGATAGACGAAAACCAGGATAATCAGGCAGCCGAACCCGCCGACGTGAACGAACCCGTCGAACCCGCCGATGCGGAGGCCGTCGACGTGGGCGAAACCGTGGAAGAATCATCCGGCAAGGTCGAATCGCAGGCTGCCGCCGAAGAAATCGCCGCCGTGGTCGAATCCGTTCTGTTCGCCTCCGACTCGCCGATCACAGCCGGCAAAATAGGTACGGTCGCCGAACTGCCGGTGCGTTCGGTCAAGCAGGCAATCAAGCAGCTCAACGAGCGTTACGAGCAGGCCGGCTCGGCGTTTCGCATAGAGGAAATCGCCGGCGGATACCGCATGATGTCGATGCCGGAATATCACGACGTGCTCAAACGCCTGCTGAACGTTACCAAAGACAATCGCCTCAGCCAGGCTGCGATGGAAACCCTCGCTATCGTCGCCTACCGCCAGCCGATTCTCCGTGCGGACATCGAAGCAATCCGCGGCGTCGCCTGCGGAGAAATGCTGCGGAGTCTGCTGGAAAAGCAACTGGTAAAGATAGCCGGCCGCGCAGAGGTAATCGGCAGACCCATGCTGTACGGCACGACCAGGCGATTCCTCGAAATCTTCGGTCTGGGCAGCCTCAACGACCTGCCACGCGCCGAAGAACTGCGAAGCGCGGCAGAAAAATTCGCCACGCCGCAAGCTCAACAATCCCCGGACGAAGAACCGGAAACTCCCCTCTTCGATAACGACACCACAGACGAAGAACCACCCGCCGAAACCGACGAAGATGATGAAAAACTCGACGACGAAGAACTCGATGAAGAGTTTGACGAAGATGACGACGAATTCGACGAAGAAGAAGATGACGACGAGGATGATGACAACGACGAGGAATAATCAGCGGGATTGAAGATCGGCCGGGTGCCGTGGCGGGAAGCGAAGCAACAGCCACGATGTTTGTAAATTCCCACGAAAAACACATGGCTTGCAAGCAAGCCATGCCACCCTGCCGCAACGAAAACCACATTTTCCCAGGGACGTGTTATCGGAGGGAGTTTCATGAAAGAAGACTGCGTCTTCTTTTCGCCGGGTCAAGACCCGGCCTACAGAAACGGGTAAAAACACGCGGCTTGCTTACAAGCCGTGCCACCCGACAGAGACATTTATTTATCGGCAATCAGCCGACAACCACTTCTTCAGCACCTTTCTTCGTACTCCTGGCCTTGCGTGGCCGTTTCGTCTTCACCGCTTGCCGCGGTACGATTACGATACTGTCCATGCCAAACCGCCCCGGCTCCACGCCGCAAGCGGCGTAATCGGCAAACCATTCCCCGTCCGCACAATACCGGAAACGGAATTCCCCCGGCGGCAGGGGTATACGGGCAGCCCAATTGCCGTCGCCAGCGGAAACCATCGTCAAATCCCCAGTTTTCCACCCATTAAAATCCCCTGCAACGCATACACTTACAGCACCCGGCCGATAAAATGTAAATTCAACCCACTCGCACTCAATACTTACCATATTTCTGTCCTCAAATCAGACCGCAACTAAAATTACCGTTCCTTGTACCTTAAAGGCCACATCACAGCGCTTTTGCAGTCAAAATGTAAAAAATACACAAAAAATAAACACGACCAACTAATATGAAATTGTAACGTTATCAAGTGTCCTGTCGCGGTAAATGATAACTTTTTGATAATCGGAAATCCAGTAAAAATAGTAAATATTCATAAGGGTTTATTTGCTGGGATGTTATGTCACACAGGCCACGGGAATTTTTTTTTATTTTATTTTGCAAATGCCACTTTCGTTGCTCCGTGAGAAAAAAGTTCATCATAATGCCCGCCATTTCCTTGCAATTCAGCCGGCATGAACCTAGACTCCGTCTGTATCATACGAACCCGTTTCGTAACAGGTTTAAGGGATTTTCGCCATGGTTTTACCAATTATATTGAGTGTTTTCGCAGGCCTGATTGGGCTGGTGTGGACAGGTCGCCATATCAAGATATTTACCGAGAAGCGTTACGGGTTCCTCCTGACCGACCAGTACGCAGGCCCGCCGGAACCCGCCCCGTCGGCCAGCCTTATCGTAGCCGCCAAGGACGAGGAAAATAACATCGATTCCTGCGTCCGCAGCCTGCTCAGTCAGGACTACCCCGACTTCGAAATAATCGCCGTAAACGACCGCAGCGACGACCGCACCGGCGAAATTCTCGATTCAATCGCCGCCGAAGACGACCGGCTTACCGTAATCCACATCGACACGCTGCCGGACGGCTGGAAGGGCAAGAACCACGCGATGCACGCAGCGACGCAGGTTGCCCGCGGCGAGGTGCTGTTTTTCACCGACGCGGACTGCCAACAGACTTCGCCACGGACGATTTCCGTCGCCATGCAACTGATGAAAGACCGCCAGGCCGGCATGCTCACTATGCTGCCGAACCTGGCGATGAAGGGCTTCTGGGAAAATGTAATTCAGCCGCTATGCAGCG
This sequence comes from Phycisphaerae bacterium, assembly GCA_021108335.1. Classification (GTDB taxonomy): domain Bacteria; phylum Planctomycetota; class Phycisphaerae; order SM23-33; family SM23-33; genus JAIORC01. Next base: position 9,887 of record JAIORC010000401.1, on the reverse strand, counting down.
GCGTGATGATGGTCTGGTTCGAGCCGACACGCGTAAACAACCCCCGCCGCAAAGCTGCCTACGCCAACGGCGCGTTCATGCTGACCTATCGCAACATCTACGACCAAATCGGCGGACACGAAGCTGTCCGCAACGTGCTCCAGGAAGATATGGAACTGGGCAAACGCGTCAAGGAGAGCGGCCTGGGGCTGGCGGTTACACGCAGCCTCGGCCTGTATACGGTGCGAATGTACACCTCGCTGCAAGAAATTTTCCACGGCTGGACGCGGATATTCTATGGTTCGTTCACCCCGTTGCGGCGGGTAATCATTTCACTGCTGGTGGTAGCGATTATGTGCCTTGGCCCGCTGATCGTCGCCGGCCTGGGTTTCTGCCGGTATACCACCGGCCAGGGCTGGCCACTGGCAGCCATCGTCGGCGGCATATCGGTCTTCATTCAACTAAGCCTGATCTACCGATTCTACAAGCTGATCTACGCCAACAAATATCTCTTCTGGACATACCCGCTCGGCTGCCTGATCGTAATGGCAATACTCATAGCCGCGATAGCAAAACACCGCCCCGGGGCAAAAGTAACCTGGAAAAACACCCAATACACACCCCAGTGAAACGGTAAAACAGGAACTGGTAAAACGGGAACCAGGAACTGGGAACCGGGGAAAAACAGGAACGGTAAAACGGGCAGTACAAACAGCCTCTCCTGTACCGGCTGTTTTTCGTATACTCTTTAAAGACAAACAGTTACGGCAGTAGCAGGCTGAATATTTCCAGCGCATCCCCCAATTCTTGCGAAAACCGCTTGACAAATATTCAATTCGAGGTATACTGAAAATGTAAGGGCTTACAGAAAGTGCTTTCCATAATTATAATATGGTGTAAACATGAGTGCTACCGTATTTGACATAGCAAAGAAGGCCACGGTTTCAATTGCTACGGTTTCGCGTGTGTTGAACAACACGCAAAACGTCAGCCACGAGCGTAAGCAGCGGGTTCTGGCGGCGATGGAGGAGTTGGATTTTCAGCCGAACCGTTGGGCGCGTGGGATGGCTAAAGGCCAGAAGAATCAGCAAACCGGCCAGGTCGCCATGATGCTCATCAACATTCCCGATCGTATAGCGCACACGGCTTACACGATGCAATACATCCACGGCGTCCAGCAGGAAATCGCCGCGACAGGCCGAAAGTGCCTTTTTGTTACATGGAACGACCAGACCGACGGCGATACAATTCCGCAAGTCCTCCTCGACGGGGAAATTGACGGCGTAGTTTTTAAGGGTTATCCGTACACTGAAATCGGCAAGCAATGGCTGAGCCGATATCCAAGGATAATCCTTAACCCCCCGGCCGCACCTCCGGACTGTGATAGCGCAATGGTCGACTATGAAGAGGGAGCCCACGATAGTGTCGCATATCTGGCGTCGTTGGGGCACCGCCGAATCGCGTTCGTGGGCCTGCCGAGTTTTCGTACCAAGCTCCTGGGTTATCGACGCGCGGTAGAGGAGCTTGGCCTCGACGTGGACGAGGGGTTGATCCATACCCGAAACATCTCTCTGGAAGACACCTCGCAGGAACTGGATTTGAATTGGGCGATAGAGAACCTCTGGTCGCTTTCAAAGCCGCCGACGGCAATCCTCAGCAATGACTACTTCTGCGGCGCGATTTACAAAGCCCTGGCCAAACGCGGCCTGAAGGTGCCCGATGACGTCAGCGTCATCGGATACGACAATGAGGCCAGCCACTGCGAAGCGCTTATACCCAAACTCACGTCAGTAGACATAGAAGCCGTCGAACTCGGTAGACTCGCCGCCAAACAGCTTCTCGACCGGATACAAAAGCCGCAGGAACGTTACCGCAAAATTTCCATTCGAGGCAGAATCGTGGAAAGAGGATCCGTCCGAAAACTATAAACGATGGAAAAAACAAATACAGAAACGGAGTTAAGGAAATTTTGAAAGAAAGGAGTAGAGCAGGATTAATTGGTGGAAAAGTTGGAAAATTGCTTGTTGGAAAAGGTGGAGAGCTTCGGGAGTGACGAAGCTGAAAGGAAATGATTATGTTTGGAATAACTCTAACACAAGGAGAAGAGACATGAAAAAGACAATTGCATTAATTACAATGTTGGCGATGGTCGCCATGTTAGCCTCGTCGGCACAAGCGGGTCCTATGGGAGCGATCTGGAACTTTAATGATGGTTCCGGTACACCTCCCACCAACACTACCGTGACCGATTCCCTCAATAGTAACGATGGTACGATGACCAATATGGACCCGGCGACGGATTGGGTTACCGGCAGGACTGGTGGAGCCGGGGATTATGCCCTGGACTTCTACGGCGGCACAGCGAGTGCGTACCAGTACGTAAGCGTGCCCGACGACGACACTCTGGATCTCGACAAATGGGTCGTAATGGAAGCCTATATCAAGCCCGTCAGCGGAAATATGCCCGGCTCAGGAACGGCGAAACGTCTTGTCTCAAAATCTGGCGCCTATGAATTTACGATCAGGTATCAGCGAAATCAATTTCTTATGATTTTGAACTTTAGCGACGGTACTTCGAGAACTCATACTATAGGTCGTACAGCCACAGCGGACGTTTGGTCACATGTAAAGTTCAGGTGGAACGGTACGGATTCCTCAAATAACTCACAGTTCTGGCTCAACGGTGTCTTGGGATATCAGCAGACGTACGATGTTGGTAAGACTCTCGTCTCCAACGACAACCCGGTGCTGATAGGCTCGCTCAGCAACACATCTTCAGGTTATACCGGCGGGATAGATGATGTTAGCCTTACCCCCGAGCCGGCGACGATGACGCTGCTGCTGCTTGGTTTGCCGCTTGCCCTTCGCCGTAGACGGAAATAAAAGCTGTATTTGAGTTACCTTTTTCATTTTGCTTGTGTGTCGGGGCGCGGCGGTTTCGTGCCCCGGCACACTACTCCTGCTTCTTGCAGGCGGGTAACGACTGAAATGTTTATGTACCATAGAGAGAGGCGATATTATGAACAAACGTCGATCATCAAACAATATCGGGCGATCACACGGTTTTACGCTCATAGAACTGCTTGTCGTAATTGCCATCATTTCGCTGCTGGCCAGCATACTTATGCCGAGTTTGAACCGGGCCAAAAACTTGGTACGTCGGTCTACGTGTGCTTCGAACCTGAAGCAGATCGGCACTTGCTGGCGTATCTATTGGAACGAACACAAAAACCATATTCCCGCCAGGTTGCCAGGCGGCGGCGACGTGGGCTGGTTCGACTGGGGCGGGTTTGATACTGGTTCTCTGTATCCCCAGGCGGGGACGACGGAAAACCGAACGCTGTCTCCTTACATCGAGAACAACAATCTTTATAAATGTCCCGATGACGACAAAAATGGTGCGATACACACCAGCCACATCCCCGTATGGTCCAAATGGGGAACAAGCTATGTGCTCAATCAGCCGATGACGAGGGATAGAACGGATAATCTGTTTGACATACCGGAACCTGGGCAAACAATTCTCCTGGGGGATACTACCGTATATATTTCTTACCGCAGCTGGGCAGGAAGCCTCGGTCAATTTTCGTGGCATAGCAAGAGCGACTGGTGGAGTAACGTCCTTTTCGCCGATCTGCACGTGGACTACATAATAATTGACACGGGCTATGGTGTAGCCGGAGACGGTTACATTTGGGATCCGCACCCCTGAAACGGTATAACTCAGCGTAACGTCCCTGAGGATGTCACGGGAATTTTGATGTTTAATTTTGGAAAGGGATGTGTCGCATGACAAGCCGTCAATCGATGGCGCGTACCGGCAGGATCGCGACCCGGCAATCCAGGGCTTTTACGCTCATAGAACTACTCGTCGTAATCGCCATTATTGCGCTGTTGGCGAGCATTCTTATGCCGAGCCTGCAACGCTCCAGGGAATTGGCCAGGCGGGTTCTCTGCAAGTCCCAGTTGAAGCAGATAGGGATGGCGTTTTGTATGTATGCCAATGACAACAAAAAATATCTTCCGCCATCCTATGTAAATGGTGCCACCAACTGGATTGTAGCGTTGGGTAATCTCTATCTGGGTTTCGGCCGGGAAGGTTCCAGCCTTTGCGGATTTGTGGATGCGAACCAGACTGTCTTCTCATGCCCGAGCCACCTCATAAAACACCCTGAATCTGTAAATAAGAAGACCTATGGGATGAATATGTTTGCCGGCACGAAAAATTCGACCTATTGTACTATCAGACGGACAACGGACACAAAAAAACCTTCCGAGGCTTTTCTCGCAGCCGACGGCCATTTTTATGGTGGAAGATTCTGGCCCGCACATCTTCAGCCCCCATGGCTCGCACCGGACGCCGTTCATTCCGGCGGTGCTCATATTTTATATGTGGACTTTAGCGTGAGATGGTTGGCGGAAGATGATATTCCCATGTCGCATGTCAGTTCCGACGGCAAGGTTTTCTGGCGGGGATTATGATCGAACATCATGGAGAACGTTAACTCAGACGTGTCCCTTACTATTTACTTCCAGGCTGTTATAATCTCGCGGCTGAACCCTATCCGAATAAAAAAACCTTTTGTAACCCTTACAGGAAAGAGAAATGATGAAAACTAAATTGATTGTATTGATGTTGTTGTTTGCAGGGATATTTTGCTTTTGCAATTGTGCGCCGGTGGCGGCCAAGGTGGCGGTAAAAAAACCCGCCAAGAAGAAGGCGGCCAAGAAGCCTGCCAAGCGAAAATACAAGTTCATCAAGCCCTTGCCGTGGAAGGGAGACATACTTTCGACTCTCCGCAAGGGTCATCCCCGGCTGCTGTTTACCACCGATGACGAGAAACGCATTAAAGAGCTGGCCAAAACAAATGAACTGCTGGCTGAGTTGATCAACCAGGTTACGAAAAATGCCGAGCGGATGCTGACCGAACCCGTTATCGTATTCAAACGCAATTCCCGCAAACGCGTAGTATATCTCGGTTCAAGTCGCACAGCCCTGGCAAGAATCACTACCCTGGCGATGGCCTACAGGATGACGGGAGACAAGCGCTTCGCCGAAAGGGCTCGCAAGGAAATGATGGCGGGCGTGGAGCATGGCGTAACGCATAAAAATTGGAACCCATCTCATTTTCTGGATCTCGCGGAACTGTGCTGCGGCATGGCGATAGGATATGATTGGCTCTATGACACGCTGAGCGAAAAAGACCGCGCCACCATACGCAAGGCCATTGTCGAAAAGGCACTCAAGCCGGGCCTGAAGGCCTACGACGGCCGGGGGTATTCGCCGGGATGGTGGTTACAGCGGAGCAACTGGAACCAGGTATGCAATGCCGGCCTGCTGTTGGGCGCTTTGGCAGTGGCCGACGAAGAGCCGGAAATCGCCAGGAAAACCGTACGCTACGCCATCAATTCCATCCCCTACGGAATGACGCACTACGCCCCCGACGGCGCGTACCGGGAGGGAGTTCCGTACTGGAGATACGGCACGAGTTTCAACGTCATGTTTATAAACGCGTTGGAAACCGCACTGGGTAGCGATTTCGGCCTGTGCAAAACCGAGGGTTTTGAGAAGACGGGCTTTTTCCTGCTTCAAATGATTGGGCCGTTCGGGCAGAGTTTCAATTTTGCCGATACCGGCGGCAGCGGATTCGGTGCCGCCCATGCCATGTTCTGGCTGGGCAAAAAGTTCAATAAACCGGGATATTCCTGGTATAACCGCACGTATCTGGAAAAAGCGTTCGCCGGATGCAAAAAAAGCGGCAAAACATACAAGCAGTACTATTTTGGCTCCGGGCGATTTTTCCCGTTGGCCGTCGCATGGTTTGACGACCGTGCGAAGGCTCCGACCGCGTTGGCGAGTTTCTTCGGCGGTTACGTGCATATGGCTGCGATACGCAGCTCGTGGGATAAAAACGCGATTTACCTCGCCTTCAAGGGCGGCAACAACCAAGCCGGCCACGCACACCTGGATATCGGATCGTTCGTGCTCGACGCGGACGGCGTGAGGTGGGCAGCCGATCTCGGGGCGGATCAGTACAAACTGCCCGGTTATTTCAACCGCAGAAAACAGAGATGGAATTATTACCGCACCAGCACGAGAAGTCATAACACACTGGTCATCGGCAATAAAAACCAGAACGATAAGGACTCCGTCAGCGAAATAATCAAATCACTTTCCACGCCCAGCCGCGTTCATGCGGTAGTGGACATGACCAATGCCTATCGCGGCCAGGCGAAGAAAGTCCGCCGCGGCGTGGCTATGCTGGATCGGAATGCAATCTTGATCCAGGACGAGATAACCGCGCCGGTCGATGATGTTCGCTGGGGCATGCTCACGCACGCAAAGATCAAGCTCGACGGTGCCAAGGCCATCCTGACCAGAGGCGGCAAAACACTGTCCGCCGAGATACTGGAACCCGCCGGGGCCAAATTCGAAATCGTATCCACAACCCCGCCAACGGAAAAAGAAAAGCAAAACAAGGGAACCCGGATGCTTGCCACGACTATAAAGCCCGGCAAAAGCAAGCGGGTCCGCATTGTGATCCTGCTGAAGCCGGTCGGGGAAAACTGGAAAGAAACTCCCACACCCAAAATCAAGCCGCTGGCCAACTGGAAGGGCAAGAAGTTGAAATGAATTTCTTGCGGGCGGTCAAATGTCGAAGATTTTGCCTGGGTTGAGGATATTGTTGGGGTCCAGGCCCCGCTTGACCGCCCGGAGCATGTTGAGGTATCCCTCGGAGACGAACAGGGGCATGGCCTTTTTTCTCTTATGGCCGATGCCGTGCTCGCCGCTGAGCAACCCGCCAAGCCCGGCGACCAGCGCGTAAAGCTCCTTCTGGGCCTGCGGGAGAATTTCGTTCCATTTCTCCATCGACCAGTCGGGATTCTTCACCAGCCGGACGTGTAAATTACCGTCGCCGGCGTGGCCGAAAGCTGGGAACATGATGTCGTATTTCCCGGCGAGTTTCTGCATGCCCATTACCAGTTCGCTGATAGCAGCCGGCGGCACGACGACGTCTTCGTTGGCCTGGTGCGTGCTGATGAGGCCATATGCTTCGGCGATGTTCCGCCGGACCTTCCAAATCCGCTCAGAAGTCGTGTAATTATCGGCGACGTAAACCTCGATGGCTCCGCAGGCCAAGCACTGTTCGCCGATGGCATCGTACTGTCGCGTAACCAACTGCTCATCTTCCCCGTCGACGGTAATCAGCAGCATAGCCCCGGCCTGAGCGTACGGGAGCGATTCGTTGAGATATTCGCAGGCAGCCTGGACGCAATGCTTATCCATGAACTCGATGGCAGTTGGGATAATGCCCTGGCCGGTCATGATCTTCGGCACGGTAGAGATGGCGGCCTCGACGGTCTCGAAGAGGCACAGCAGATCGACGCAGGCCTTCGGTAATGGGCTGAGCTTCAGCGTGATCTTCGTGAATACGCCCAGCGTGCCCTCCGAGCCGACCATCAACTGCACCATATTATAGCCGGTAACGTCCTTGACCAGCTTGCCGCCGAGTTCGACAACTTCGCCGGTGGGCGTAACCATCTCGATACCCAGCACGTAGCGGCTGGTTACGCCGTACTTGACAGCCTTGCCGCCGCCGGCGTTCTCCGCGACGTTGCCGCCGATATAGCACGTCTCCAGGCTCATCGGATAACCCGCGTAGAACAGCCCCGTGCCTTCAAGCTCCTCGTTGATGTCCGCGGTTACGACGCCCGGCTCAACGACGACCATCATGTTGTCCGTGTCGATTTCCAGGAAGCGATTCATTCGGTCGCACAGCAGCACGATACCGCCATGAATGGGAACCGCCCCGCCGGACAACCCACTGCCGGCACCGCGAGGCGTTACGGGGACATTCGCACGATTGGCCAGCTTCATGATCGCGGCGATTTCGTCGGCGCCGTCCGGGCGAACAACCACTTCCGGCATGTGCGCGTAGCTGCGGTCGGGTATCTCGTCGTGGCTGAACGGCTCAAGCTTCTCGGCATCACCGAAAATCACATACTTCTCACCAACGATGCTTTGCAATTCAGAAACGATATCGTCTGTTACCGGGTTATATGAGTATTTTTCTGTCATTATGATAGTTCCAGGAGTTTATAAAATCCGAAAACCGAAATCCGAAATCCGAAACAAATTTTTAAACAACAAAAAACAATTAATAAACCTAACGGCTTTTCTGGAGAATCGCGCCGAGAATATTCATTAATTCCGTAGCTTCCTGCACAAGAAGCCATCGTTCTTTTTCAATCTGCTCGTCGCTGCCTGTTTCGACAAGTTTCAACCAATACCTGGCTTCCTTGGCCTCTTTGCGAGATATCTTAAGCCTCATCTGAAAATCTTTTTTGCCCAAAGACTCATTGGCTTCTATATAGTTCGCTCCCACGAAACCCGAAGCACGGATCAGTTGTTTTCCATCTTCAATATTCGCAATACTTCGAGGAAGCAACTTCATAAACGTCCGAACCTGCTTGGCAAAAGCCAAAGTTCGGTCTTCCAAATCGTATAGTTTTGAATTTGTTTTTTCGGTCATTGTTTATTGTTTCGGATTTCGGATTTCGTTTTTCGGATTTGTTGTACTAGTTTTGGAAGTATTTCGAACAGGTCGCCTACGAGTCCTAACTCGGCAACTCGGAAAATCTGGGCGTCCGGGTCGGAGTTTACGGCAATGATATGCTCGGCGGTCTGCATGCCGGCGAGGTGTTGAATAGCTCCGCTCAGCCCGACGGCGACGTACAGCTTGGGCGTAACGGTCTTGCCGCTGAGGCCTACCTGGTGCGAATAGCTCAGCCAGCCGCGGTCTACCACGTCGCGGGTCGCGCCGACGGCGGCGTCGAGCGTTTCAGCCAGATCATAGACCAGCGGAAGGTTGTCGGATTTCTTTATGCCGCGGCCTACTGAGACGACGACTTCGGCGTCGTTGAGGCTGTGCGCTTCTTCGTTCGGGACGAAGTCCACTTTTCGGATTCGGCTTTCCAGCAGTTCCGCCGGTGCGGGCAGACGGATGATTTCGCCGGCCCGGCCTGCTTCCGGTGCAGCGGGCCTGGTGGATCGCGGGCGGACTGTCGCCATTTGCGGGCGGTGTTCCGGCGTTTTGATTGTCGCGAGGATATTGCCGCCGATGGCTGGCCGGGTTTGCAGCAGGTTTCCGGTTTCCGGTTCGATGTCCAGCTCGGTGCAGTCGGCGGTCAGGCCGGTGTGGATTTTTACCGCGACATAGGGCATGAGCGTCCTGCCGGTCGATGTCGCACCGGCGATAACGATTTCCGGTGAGTAATCGGTCAGTAATTTAATCATGCAGCGGGCGTGAGGCTCCGGCAGAAATCCGACTAGCTCCGGCGATTCCATCGCGATAACGCGGTCGGCGCCGCGGTCGATGAGTCCCTGGAGATCGGCTTGGGAGATATCGTTGCCCAGAATCATCGCCGTCAGGTCGGTGTTGCGTTTGTCGGCAAGCTCCCGGCCTCTCGTGAGCAGTTCGTGGCTGATCCTCGCCACGGAACCGTTGTGTTGCTCAGCCAATATCCATACGCCCCGATGTGTCGCGGCAGCCATTATATAAGCTCCTTTTCCCGAAGATATTCCACGAGTCTGCCTGCGGCGGCGGCGATGGTTTCGTCGTCTTTCGCGAGGAGTTTTTCGCATTCGCGTGCGACCTGCGGCCGGAATATCTTCACGACACGGGTCGGCGAACCGTTAAGCCCCACTTTGGCGGAGTCCACGTCCAACTCGGCAACTGAAAACAGCGGGATATCCGTGCCGCGGGCCTTCTGCTTGCCGCGGAGTGTCGGCAGTCGCGGCTCGGCGATTTCCTTTACGACGGTCAGCACCGCCGGAAGTTGCACGTCCAGTACCTCGTGGCCGTCTTCAACCAGCCGCTGACAGCGACACCGCCCGTCGGCGACGG
>JAIORC010000112.1 GCA_021108335.1 Phycisphaerae bacterium | reverse complement strand
AAATCGGCAGGCAGGACAAGGATTTCCAGTTCGCCGCCGCCGTCGCCGGCTTCGGCATGATACTGCGGGACTCGCCATACAAGGGTACATACACGCTGGCAGCCGTCAAAAAATTAGCCGCCGCTGCAAAAGGCAAAGACCCCAACGGCTACCGGGCAGAGTTCATAGCACTGGTAAAAAAGGCACGAAAACTCAAGAAAATCCAGGCGAAAAATGAAAGCCGACAAACACATGGTCCCCTGGGGACCATGCCACCCAAGCTAAAACAAATTCGAAATCCGAAGAAAATCGGGTGCCATGCTTCTGCTTGCAGAAGCATGCGATAAGGAAACTCGTGAAAAAAACCGTGGGCGGGAGTACCCACCTTGTATTACCAATTTAGCGCCTCAAAAAAATGCCTCTTTTATGCAAAACTACCCTTCTCAAAAAGCCGAATGTCGCTTAAAATTAAATAGGTAACACTGGGTCTTTTCGCTCGCAAGAGGGAGGCTGAAAATGCAACACATGATGACACTCAGCGATCAGGAAATCGAGGTACTCGATGGCCTGCTCCATGCCGAGGTATCCGACGCCCGTATCGAACTCCGCCGGACAAGCAATTACAAATTCCGCGCGGTAGTCCAACACAGAATCGACATGGAAGAACGGATTCTCGACAAAATCGAACATCTCACCACCGCCCACGTTTAGTATTCCGTTCAGGGAAGAATGTCGGATTGGGTGGCACGCACGGCCCCTTGGGGCTGCGTTCGTGTCCGTGGAAGCTTACAAACATCGTGGCTGTCGCTTTACTCCCGCCACGGCACCGGGCCACAAGTTACAAACCTGTACACCATCGCTGCAAACCTGTACCACTTGCGATTCCAATCAGCCGGCGACGATTTTCCGCACGTTTTCTTCCGTAACAGGGCTGATGATACCCCGATCCGTAATTATGCCGGCAATTAACTCCGCCGGAGTTACGTCGAAGGCCGGGCAGTAGGTTTTTATTTCGTGGGGGGCTGTCCTTTTACCGAAGCCGCAGGTAATCTCCTCGCCGCCGCGCAGTTCTATGGGTATGTCTTCGCCGGTTTTCAGCGTCAGGTCGAACGTGCTGTACGGGGCTGCGACGTAGAATGGGATATTATGATAAGCCGCCAGCACCGCCACGCCATAGGTGCCGATTTTATTGGCGGCGTCGCCGTTTGCGGCGATGCGATCCGACCCGACGATTACCATGTCGATTTTCCCCTCTTTCATTATATGCCCAGCCATGTTGTCGGTAATTACCACCGCGTCGATACCGGCCTGCTGCAACTCCCAAGCCGTCAGTCGGCTACCCTGCAACAGCGGGCGGGTTTCGTCGCAATAGGCGGTAAATCCGTGCCCCTCGGCGTGAGCGACATACATACCAGCCGTGGCTGTACCGATTCCCGCTGTAGCCAGCGCGCCGGCGTTGCAATGGGTCAACACGCTGGTGTGCCGTTTGATTATCGGCGCGGCTTGTCTGCCGATGCTCAGGCACATTCGCTCGTCCTCGGCGTGGATTGCACGGGCTTCGTCCAGCATCGCAGCCCGGGTGTCCACAGCCCCGCCGCCAGCCTCCATCGCCCTGCCCAGCAGCCGCCGAGTCGCCCACGAAAGATTCACCGCCGTGGGACGCGAACTGTCCAGATATTCCGCACAGGCCCGCAAACTACGCTTAAAATCGTCGCCATCGGGGATATCCTGAGCCGCCACGACCATGCCGTAACCAGCCGCCACGCCAATCGCCGGTGCACCACGCACAACCAGCCGGCGAATCGCATCCCAGACCTCTTCCTTGTCGCGGCAATCCATAAACGTAGTCTCGCCAGGCAATAACGTCTGATCCAACAACCGAAGATGCCCGGTTTCCGCATCGCCAATCCACTCGACCACCGTTACCGGCGGCTTAATTTCGTTACTTTTCTGTTCCATGGCTGCAAAATATCCTTTTTTCACGCCCACGGCAAGAAAACCTTTGGCAGCCATGGGTTTGTAACCCGTACAAATTCCCACGATATCGGGTGGCCCCCCCTTGGGGCAGGCCTGGGGGAAAGATCGATTCACAATTTCTACGCCATCCATCATGGCGACCCCTTCGGTGTCGCCATGCCACCCACCGCGCGAAACGTAGCCGGTTTTTCAAAAGTGTCGAAGAACACTCAACTTATGAAATGAATGTGTCGATATAAACTCCTGCGGAAAGATATGCCGCCCCGGAGGATTCCTGTTCCGATGCGGCATAATGTGTAAAAAAACTAACAACGCTGGTAAACGCTTGTAGATACGAGACTTCTGATAGAAACCACCCGGCATGCGGGAAGATGATAATCCCGCGTGAGGCTGCGATTCGTCGGAAATCCCGGCAAAACCTTTGGCCAGGTGCGCTGCAAGCAGCCCGACATCTCCAGGGAAGGAGTTGACGATGCTGGTACTGTCCAGACAACGTGACGAAACAATTATGATTGGCGACGACATTCAGGTAACTGTCGTTGATATCCGGGGCGAAAAAGTTCGCCTCGGCATTACCGCGCCCCCGCATATTCCGGTGCACCGCAAGGAGGTCTACGAGGCCATTCAGCGGGAGAACCAGGCTGCCGCCGAGGCCAGCGGGGAAACCCCCGCACATGTTGAATCACTGGCCCATAAGAAAAAAGACGACACCCCGCCCAAAAAAGCCGAATGACAGGCGAGCAGAGCACAGGTTACAAACCTGTACCACCAGATATATCGAATTGGACAGGCAGCTATTCGGTTTCGCTGAGGGAATCGTCACCGGCTGGGGGCGCAACGCGCTTGGCGATGTGTCCGAGCACTTCGGCGGGGACGAGGGCGGAGATATCGCCGCCCATTGACGCGATCTGGCGAATCAGGCTTGATGAGGTGAAGGCATACTGTGAGGAAGTCATGATGAAGACTGTCTCGACCCCGGCGACGACTCGATTGGTCAATGCGACCTGGAACTCGAACTGCAAGTCGCTGCTGTTGCGGATGCCCCGCAAAATGACCGTCGCACCGATGGTACGGGCGAAATCCACGGTCAGGCCGTCAAACGATTCGACCGACACGCCGGGAATGTCGCCAACCACCTCGCGGATAATGCCCAGCCGCTCGTCCAGCGATAACAGAGAGGCCTTTTCGGGATTCTCTCCCACCGCTACGACCAACTCGTCAAACAGCCCCGCGCCGCGCTTGATTACGTCAAGGTGCCCGTTGGTTATCGGGTCGAATGTGCCGGGGAAGATAGCTATGCGTCTGGTTGAATCGCTCATGAAATCGCTCCTGTTGCAAATTACCGTCGGCGGCTATTATACTTCGACAGCCGGCGGAGCGAATAGAAAACTTGCAAATCGTTGCCGCCATGGTAATAATGGTGGCAATGCTGGTTGAAAACTGGGAACTGTAACTGTTTGGGAGAAATCATATGACCATGACACGCAGTCTTGGAATGCTGGTACTTGGAATTTTGGCTTTAAGTGCGGTGGGTTGCAAAAGTGTTCAGACGACTTTTGTCAACACGACATCCGAGTCGCTGGAACTGCAGGTCAACGGGCCGGGCTTCGGCACGGGATACCTGGGGACGCTTCCCCCCAACGGGCAGATCCGCACACTCATTCAGGTCAGCCCGATCTGGCTGCCGACAACCTACACCTACACCGCCGGCAAGCATAAAGGCGCGTTCTCCATCGCCAGCGACAGCAAGTCGGATATCCAGGAAGTAATCCCCGAAGGCGCCAAAGCCGCCCTGCCGCCATGGCGACACGCCGACGGCAAAACCCAAACAGGCGGCCTCACGCCAGTTACATACGAACCGTAAACGTTCGACCCATACGGGTAAAACGCAACACGGACAATAAATACCATATCGCGAAATACTACATCGCGCGGCGGCCTCCCCAGGCCGCCGCGCCTGTAGGATGGGCGTTCCCGCCCACGCGTTTTTCGCATGATTTCTTCTCATGGCCATCGGCTTCGCAAGACCACATGCTTCTGCAAGCAGAAGCGTGGCACCCACCACGCGGAAGGTACTATTAAACAGGCAGTTCTTTTCGGAAGGCCTCAATCAGCCGTGCTTTTACGGTATCTATCGGATCGAGGCTTTTGAGGCCGGCTGCTCGTGCGTGTCCGCCACCGCCGAATTTCGCCGCAAGTTCCGAAACGTCCACCAGCCGCCGGCTGCGAAGACTTACGCGAACGTAGTCGCCGTTCTCAACCAGCAGAACCGCCGCCTCGACACTCCCAACGCGTAATGCCTCGTTGACGAGATTCTCCGTTTCGTCGCGCCTCGCGCCGCTCTGGCGGAAATCCGCAGCCCGGACGGTCATCACCGCCAGCCGCTTGGCGTGGTGGAATTCCAGGCTGCCCAACACACGCTGCAACAACGCCAGCCGCTCCGGCCGATCCGTCTGATATATCCTCGCGTACAGCTTATCGGTGGACACCCCAGCCTCCAGCAGCTTCGCCACCGCCCGCAGGCAACGGCTGTCGGTATTACTGAACCGCAGCCAGCCCGTGTCGCTGCAAATCGCCGCCGCCAGCGCTTCGGCGATATCAGGCGTAATCTCCCAGCCCAACTCTTCGAGCAATTCCATCGTCATCAATCCCGCCGCAGCCGCCGTCGCGTCCATCCATCGCAGCGAGCCGATATCGTCCGCGACGGCGTGATGATCGATAACTACCATCTTGTCCCGGTAGGTAGCCATGTGCTCAGCCAGGTCGCCCAACTGCATGAAGCTGCACGTGTCCAGCAGCACCAGCAGATCGGCCTGGCCGGCCAGGACGTCGAACGCGCCGCGGTAGGCGAGGTCGTCCTCGCCGAACAGAAATTCGTAGCGGGCGGGCAACGTGTCCGAAATCATGGAGATAGCAGTCTTGCCCTCCGCCCTTGCCGCAGCTACCAGCGCCGCCATCGCCCCAAGCCCGTCGCCGTCGGGGTTTACGTGCGTCAGGCACAAAAACGAGTGGGCCTCGCGGATTCGATCTGCTATTTGCGTAAATTCGTTATTCATTCTGAAATATTTCTCTTACCTGTTGCACGTCGTCGTGAATTTGTGCCCGCAACACCTCGGCGGTGTCGTATTTTACCTGATCGCGAAGCCGCCTGGCAAAGCGAATCGTAATCTCCCTGTCGTAGAAATCGCCCTCGGCGTCGAGCAGGTTCGCCTCGATAATCCGCGGGCTGTTGCCGAAGGTCGGCTTGGAACCGATGCTGATCGCGGCGGCATACTCGCAGCCTTCCAACGACGCCGAACCTGCGTAGACCCCGTCGGCGGGGACAATCTGCTGGCCGGCTTCGATGTTGGCTGTGGGATAATTCAGCGTCCGCCCGAGATGCTCGCCGTGCACCACCGGCCCGATAAGAGCAAACGGCCTGGTCAGGAGTTTCGCCGCCGGCTCCATTCGCCCAGCCAGCACCAGCTTGCGAATAAGCGAACTGGAAACCCGCACCGGCTCGCCGTCCAATTCCACCTCCAACGCCTTAACCACGTGCACGCAGAACCCCAAGCGTTCGCCCAAGGCTGCGAGAGTTTTGACGTTGCCGCTACGGCCCCGGCCGAAAACAAAATCCGGCCCTTCGACAACATGCATCGGCGTGAACCGCTCAACGATGATTTTTTCGACGAACTCCTCCGCCTCCATCGCCAGCAGCGCCTCGTCGGTATGTATCGTTACCACGTAGTCGGCACCGGTTTCCAGCAGTTGCTCGACGCGCTGGCGGTGCAGGCAGAGACGTTGGGGCTTGTGGTCGCGGCGGTGGATTATCTGATCCGGCGGCGGGTCGAACGTTACAGCCACCATCGGCACGCCGGCAACGCCGGCCATCGTCCAGGCCTTGGATAACAGCTTGCGATGCCCGTGATGCACGCCATCGAAGTTCCCTACCGTCAGCGCGCAGCCGCGCAGATTCTCGCCGACGTTCTCCAGTCCCTGTATGTTACGTTCGTCAATCATTTTCACTGGATTTCACTGGACAGAACATGGTCCCCAGGGGACCATGCCACCCTGAACCTCTTTAATTGTTGCAAGCTGTTGGTGGCACAGGTTTGTAACCTGTGGCTGTAACTAGCACAGGTTACAAACCTGTGCCACCTATTCATTTCGCCCGCACTACCGGCACGGAGCCTTCTACGGGAATCAAGTCCACTTTCACATCATATGTCCGGGCCAGCGTGGATTCGACGATAACTTCCGCCGCTGTGCCGTCGGCTATCACCTGCCCTGCCCGCATCAACACCAGACGGTCGGCGAATCGCCCGGCGAGATTTATATCATGGCTGACGCAGACGACCGCCATCGACCACTCGTGCGCCAATTTGTGCAACATCCGATAAATCTGCATTTGGTGGCGGATGTCCAGATTGCTGGTCGGCTCGTCCAGCAGACAAAGGCTGGGCCGTTGGGCAAGGGCACGGGCTATCATAACCCGCTGGGCCTCTCCGCCGGAGAGTTCGCTAAGCGCCCGGCTGCCGAATTCCAGCGTCTCGGTTATTTTCATCGCCACCTCGGCGGTCTCGATATCTTCCCGCCCGGCAAGCCCAAGCGTCCCCGCGTGCGCCAGCCGACCGGTGAGAACTATATCCCGCACGGGCATCGCGAATGCGCAGCTCGGCTGCTGAGGCACATACGCCAACCGCCTGGCCAATTGACGCGGCGGAAACTTGCACACGTCTCTGCCGTCCAACAGTATCTCGCCGCCTTGGGGTTTCAGCCGGCCCATCAGGCATCGCAGCAGCGTGGTCTTGCCGCAGCCGTTAGGCCCAAGCAGGCACACAAACTGCCCCCGCTCCGCCGTTATGTCTATTCCACGCAGCGCAGGCTTACCCGTCGGATACGCGAACTCCACCCCACGGGCGGTAAGGATTGGCCCATCGTGATTGTTCCCGTTCATGCTCCAGCCCCCCGCAACTGCCGCCGCAGCAACACCAGGAAGAAAGGCCCGCCGCACAAGGCGGTTACGATACCCACCGGAATCGCCGCAACGTCCACGAAAGGCCCAAGGCAATAGCAGGCCGTCTCCACGACCATCAGGAAAATCGCCCCGGCAAATCCGCCGGCGATTATCAGTACGCGAAAATCCGCCCGCAGTATCATGCGGCAGATGTGCGGTACGATCAGGCCGAGGAACCCGACAGGCCCCGCCAACGCCACGGCTGCACCAGCCATCAGCGAAACGCATACAAATGTCTCGATCCGCAGCCGTCCCACGGGCACGCCGCTCGAACAAGCGACTTCCTCGCCCAATCCCAGGGCGTTATAGCCGGCGCTGCGGAGAAACAACACCGCCCAGCCGGCCAGTATGCACACGGCGCATACCAGTAACACGCCGGTACTGGTGGTCTCTGGAATTTCGCCCATCATCCACCGGCTGAACACGGCAATCCGGTATGGGTCGACGTAAAGATGTATCGCCAGCATGACCGCGCCATTGAAGACGTTGACGATTACGCCGGAGAGAATTAGGCTGTAACTGTCCAGCCGACCCCGCCGCTGTGCGATGAGGTAAACCACGCCGCAGGTAAGCATCGCCCCGGCAAACGCCAGCGCCGGTTCGCCAAACCAGCTCGGTAGAATCGCCCCCGCCATCGACATCCCCAGCAGCACGCCCACGCCCGCCCCGGAGGAAATTCCCAGCAGATACGGCTCAGCCAGCGGGTTGCGGAACATCGCCTGCAAGGCCATGCCCCCCGCCGCCAGTGCCGCCCCAACCAAGGCCGCCGACGCCAGCCGCGTCAGCCGCAATGACCAGACCAAGCTTGTCAGTTCCGCCTGGCCCAGCAGGCTGCACGCAAGACCTATCACCACCGTCGCCCCCAGCAGACAGCCGCCAAGCACCAGGAGCTTGCGTCCCGTTAATACCGGCGGAGCCTTGTCTGTCGCGATTTCGGTCATTTGCGAGTCTTTATTTTATGCTCGGGCGGCCAGATCATCTTCGCCATATCCACCGCCAGTGGAAATATTCCCGTCGAAGGCCGCAGCCATTGGTCATCCGTTACGATATGCACCCTGCCGGTGCGGGCAGCGGGGATATCCTTCTGACGCAGCCAGAATTCCTTCGCCTCCGCTCGCCGGGCCGGGGCGACCTTTACGATCAACACGTCCGGGGCAGTCTTGATGATACTCTCAACCTTCGCCTTTCGCCACAGTCCATTGCCGGGAATCGCACCGGATGCGTTTTCGCCGCCGCCCAGCGTTATCATATCGCCGATGAACGTGCCCGGCCCGGCAGCCATCGGATGGGCGTATCCACTGACAAACAATACACGCGGCGATGGCGACGGGAGTTGTTTAACGTGCTTTCGTGCAAGGAGGATATTTTTTATCGCCTTGGCCTGCGTCTCGGCAGCCAGGTCGTCCCGGCCGGTTAGTTTGCCGATGGTCGCCACCGCCGCGAGAATGTCGTCCAGTGATTCGATACGAAGATACTCAATTTTCATCTCCGGCAGCATTCGCTCGACGGCTGCAAAGAGCTTCTTGTCTCGCCCGGATTGGGTGAGAATTATATCCGGCTGCAACGAAACCGCCGCCTCCGCCCGAATGCCCTGCATGTCGCCGACGCGAGGGATGTCCGCCCCGGCCGGCAGGTCGCACCAGTTGCTCACGCCGACGAGATGATCTGCCAGACCCATGTCGAATATTATTCGCGTGATAGCCGGGCTATGGCTGATAATCCGAGGCCGCGGGCCGGCGGGGGCAACCTTGGACTTGCAGCCAGGCAAAATCGCAAGAAGACAAATGCACGCGAATGCAATCGCTACATAAGCGGGGTGCCGTGGCGGGAAGCGAAGCGACAGCCACGATGTTTGGGACTTCCCACAAAAAACACATGGCTTGCTTGCAAGCCATGCCACCCAACAACCCGACACGCTACACTCTACTCTGTCACGGTCGCTCATCCCTCAAACTCCTTGATCGCGTATGGCAGATAGTCCAGCAGGTCGCTGGCGATC
The DNA here is from genome assembly GCA_021108335.1 of Phycisphaerae bacterium. Classification (GTDB taxonomy): domain Bacteria; phylum Planctomycetota; class Phycisphaerae; order SM23-33; family SM23-33; genus JAIORC01. Next base: position 21,528 of record JAIORC010000112.1, on the reverse strand, counting down.
ATCGCGGTTTGGGACAATTCCTCGGCAGCCAGGTCGCCGGCCCGCCCGTGCAGATGCGCCCCCAGGCAGGCTGCATCGAACGGCTCCAACCCGCAGGCCACCAGGCCCGCGATCAGGCCGGTCAGCACGTCGCCGCTGCCGCCGGTCGCCATGCCCGGATTACCCGTGGAATTGACGTACAACCATTTGCCGTCGGTTACGATAGTCCCAGCCCCCTTGAGCACCAACACCACCGAACCGTCCGCCGACCATGCCTCCATCGCCGCAAGTACAGCCGCCTGCCGATCGGCTTGTATCTCGCCGACCGACCGACCCGTCAAACGCGAAAATTCGCCCGGGTGCGGTGTGAGAATCACAGGCCCCTGCCGCAACGCCGGCCAATTGTCGATCTTCGCGAGATTGTTAAGCCCATCGGCATCGAGTACGAGCGGGAGGGTTTGGTTCAGCGCCACCCGAACGATATCCGCCTGCGGCGTTCCGACATTCATGCCAGGCCCGACGGCCAGTACGTCCGCTTCGGCAGCAAGGCGTGCGAACTGCCCCACCGCCCCGGCTGTCAGTTGGCCGTCGGCATCGCAAGCCAGCCGGGCCGACGTGGCGCACTCGCACAGCATGGCTACCGACTGCTGCACCATCGCAGGCACAGCCAGCGTTACCAGCCCCGCCCCGCCGCGAAGCCCTGCCGTCGCCGCAAGGGCAGGCGCGCCGATCATGCCCGCCGAACCGCCGACCACCAGCACCCGTCCGAAATCGCCCTTGTGGGCGTCCCGGCCCCGCGGGGCCAACCCCGCCAATGTCTCAACATGTTTCACGTCTGTCATGGTTCGCCTCTTGATATTCGGTACTCTGTCGAAGTTCGCCGCGTGGGTGCAACCACCCACCCTACGCGTAACTACCCACCAGCCGTCGGTAGTCTGTTAATCAGTGCGGCGTTGTATCCGCCGGCGAAGCCGTTGTCTATATTTACCACGCTGACGCCCGAGGCGCAACTGTTGAGCATCGCCAACAGGGCAGCTACGCCGCCGAAGCTGGCTCCGTATCCCACGGAGGTCGGCACGGCGATTACCGGCACGGCTACAAGCCCGCCGACGACGCTGGCCAGTGCCCCTTCCATGCCCGCGACGGCTACTATCGCGCGGGCCTGGCGTAATTCGTCCGTCTCGGCGAGCAGGCGGTGCAGCCCGGCCACTCCGCAATCGTAATGCGTGGAAACCACCGCTCCCATAATCTCCGCCGTTACGCGGGCCTCCTCGGCGACGGGCAGGTCGCTCGTGCCGGCGGCGACTATCGCGACATGACCAGCCGGCTCGACGGGAGTTTGACGCAGAGTAATCGTCCGGGCAGTCTGGCAGAACGCTGCCTTGGGGAAATCTTCGATAACGGCGGCAGCCATCTCCGCCGTTGCGCGGGTCGCCAGAACATTCTGCCCCGTCTGGCCTAGTTTGCCGAAAATCTCCCGCACCTGCCCGATGGTCTTCGACTCGCAGAATATCACTTCGCCGAAACCGCATCGCAACTGGCGATGATGATCTATCCGCGCGCAGGCGGCATCTTCAAAGGGCAGCCGACGCAGCCGGGCCACCACCTCGTCGATGGTCAACTCCTCGGCTTGCATCCGCCCCAGCATATCTCGCAACGTTACTTCATCCATAGCCGTAAGGATATCGTCTCGCGGCGGACTTGTCGATTGCCTGCCTTGAAATTCATTACGGAGCCTACCATCCGAGGATGCGTAGCAGGTACGTGGTGCTGCCGGTGTTTATGCTGCCGCGGGCGGTCATGCCCACGTTTAACTTCCAGTCCGCCGGTTGATCCACCCTTGCTTCGACGTAGAAAATACCGTCCCCCGTAGCCTGCGGCGTTACGACCGGCAATACTCGCGTTACCGTCGCAGCCATCTCTCCATACCGCAAAGACGGATACGCCGCCAGCTCGACCTCGACGGACTGGCCGGGCTTTACGTGGGCGATGTCATGCTCCGATATTTTCAATTTCACTATCCAGCAGCTATGGTCGAAAACCTGCCCCAGCACGTGTTCCGGCTTGACGACCTCGCCCGGCTCGAAATTGTTGAAGTAGATCGTTCCGTTCAGCGGCGAGCGGATTTTCCGCAATTCCACCATCGCGGCGTGCAGGACGACCTTCTTTTTCGCCGCGTCGATTTGTTCTTTCAGGACGTTGATACGCCCGGCCATCACTTTCTGGCGGGGCAGTTGCAGTTCGGTCAGGTTGCTGGTGGCCAATTCCACCTTCCATTTCGCCTCGGCTAATTCCTGTTGCGAGACGGCTCCGGGGATTTTCCGCTTTTTCTCCAGTTCCTCTTTCGCCATCGCCAGGCTTCGCTTCGCGCGGAATATCTGCTCCCGCCGTTGCGATTTGGTCAACGTCTGGGTGCAGCGTAAGTGCTCCAGTCTTGCCTGGATTGTCGTCAGTTCATTCCGCGCCTGCGCCAACGCCGCCTGTTGCACGGAATCCTTCAACTGAACGAGCAACTGGTCTTTTTTGACCAGATCGCCGCTACGCACCAGCCACCGGTCGATTGCCCCTTCGACAGAGGGTCGTATTTCGGCTTCGTCGTCGGTCATGACGTATCCGGAACCGTCGGCCCATCGCGGTATGGGTATCGTTGCCATCGCCACAATGCCGACGGCGCATAATATGCCTATCGTCAAAAGCACCCTGCGAAACGACCACCGACGCTTTTTCGTCCGCGGCGGCCGCGATTTGGTTTCCTTTTTTACTTCACTCATTGCTGCGTTTCCTCATTTCAGGCTTTGCCTGATACATGTAATGTCTCACTGATTTTTTTGTCGCCCTGTTCGTCGTACAGGGTGCGAAATGCTCCGTTTTGCGTCAGCAGCTCGCCCGGCGGGCCGAACTCGACCATGCCGCCGTCTTCGAGCACCAACACGTAATCGCATCGCATGGCGATGGAAATCCGGTGCGAAACCAGTACCGACGTTCGGCCGGTCAATATCGTCTCAAACGCCTTAATCAAGCGAACCTCGGTGTCCGCGTCCAACGCCGAAGTGCAATCGTCCAGCACCAGCAGCTTCGGGTCGTACAGCAACACCCTGGCGAGATTGACGCGCTGCTTCTGCCCGCCCGAAAGCGTCAGTCCCCGCTCGGCGGTAATCGTGTTGTAGCGGTCCGGGAGAGTTACGATATGGTCGTGAATCTGGGCGAACCTGGCTGCGGTAACCATCTGCCCTATCGACGACTGCTCCGAGCCGTAACGGATATTGTCGCGTATTGTCCCGTCGAAAATCACCGGCTCCTGGTTGACGTAGCCGGCGACCTCTCGCAGACGGGCCAGCTTGAATTGGCGGATATCCACATCGCCCAGATGCACCTTGCCGTCCGTCGGGTCGTACATGCGGCAGGCCAGCTTGGCTAGGGTGGTTTTGCCCGCCCCGCTGGAACCCATCACGCACATCGTTCGACCAGCCGGTAAGACAAAGGAAATGTCCCGCAACGCCGGCGGGCGATTCGGGTCGTACCGTAACGATACGCCGGAAAATCGCAGCGTCGGCGCTTCGGTGGGCACGGGCGTTGCTGTTACCGGATCGGCCAGGGCAATCGGCTCGTCCAGTACACGCATGACTTTACGGCAGACGACGCACAGCCGATGGTAAATGCTCACAAGATTGCTGATTCCCGCTACCGGCGCGAACAGGAAGCCCGCCGAGGCGTAAAACAGCAGCAGCGTGCCGAGGGTCATTTGCCCGTCGCGTACCTGCAGCGCCCCCAGCCACAGCACCGCCACCATGCACACACCCGTAACAATACCGCACACGACGGTAAAACACGTATTCAGCACCGACGCGGCTATCGTATCGCGGATGATCGGCCTGGACTTGCGAAGAAACCCGATAGCCTCCGACGTTTCCCGGCAGAACGATTTGACGAGGTAAAAATGCTTGATGCGGTTGGCGATGTGTCCGTTAAACCTGCCTTGCCGCTCCCGCAGATTCTCGTGCACCACCTTCAGCCGACGGTGGAAAAACGTGTAGCACAACGCGTAGGCCGGCAACGCCAGCATCACCAGGCCGCTAAGCCCCACGTCGATCCGAAACATCACGACAAGCCCGATCGCCATCGTTACCAGGTTCATCGGTATCTGTCGTAGCAGTTGAATGGTTGCCTGCTGCACCGTTTCCACGTCGGAAAACAGGTGCGTCATCAGGCGGCCGGCTGGATGCCCGTCGTGGTAACTCATCGGCAAGGCGTGCAGCTTGTTATAGATGCGGTATCTCAGGCGATATTGCGCCTTCTGGGCGACGTAGACCATTCTCATCTGCAACAACCTCATGCCGACATGCTCGAGTACCAGCACCGCCAGCAGCAAGGCTGCCAGAATACCCACCAGTCGCATTTTTTCGGCGAGGGATCGCCCAGCGTACCGGTCATGACGGTCGGTCCAACTGGTCTGCACGTGCGGATCGTCCAGAGCGAACAGGCGATTCTCTTCCGTGCGGGTCGGGTCGGGCATTTCCGTCGCGGCGGATTGAGCGGAGAGCATCTGCACCTGCACGATATCGTCGGCGATGAACTGTCCGCACCAGGCGTAGACAAACCTCGCGCCTGTTCCGACCATGCCGCCCAGCAACACGATCGCCAGCACGCTCGACAAGTGCGGTTTCAGGAAGTACCTCGTGAAGATTTTCCCCATCGCCCGCGGGCCGGCGTCATGCTGCTTGCGGATGGGTCGCTGATTCATCAGCCGCCAGAGTTTTTTCAATTGTTCCATTACACCACCCTCGCTTTCGGCATTGCGGAGGTCTGCGCGAGATACAAATGGCGGTATCGTCCGTCGGGCCGGGCGATTAGCTGGGCATGGTTGCCCATTTCCACCACCGCACCGTTATCGAGGACGACAATCATGTCGGCATTGACGATTGTACTCAGGCGGTGTGCCACGATGAAGCTCGTCCGCCGGGCCATTACGCGCATCATAGCCATCTGGATCAGCGTTTCGCTTCGGCTGTCGAGGCTGCTGGTGGCTTCGTCGAGAATCAGGATCGCCGGGTCGGCCAGTATCGCCCGGGCAATGCACAGCCGCTGCTTCTCGCCGACCGACAACGTAATGCCGTAATCACCCAGGGACGTATCCAGCCCGTTGTCGAGCTGGTCGATTATGCCGCCAAGCTCGGCGAGCCTGGCTGCCTCGAGAACCTGCTGCCGGGTCGCGTCCGGGCAGCCATACTTGATGTTCTCGGCGATGGTGGTATCGAGGATAATCGGCTCCTGCGGAACCATAGCCAATTGACGGCGATACCAGCGGGTCTCGAAATCCTTGATATCGTGCCCGTCGATAGTCAGGCAGCCGGATGTTACGTCATAATAACGATACAGAAGATTAATTATCGTACTCTTGCCGCAACCGGTCTGGCCGACCAACGCAACGGTCTGGCCGGGCTTGACTTTCAGATTCAGATGACGCAGGACGGGCTTGTCCGGCTCATATTGGAAGAAGATGTTCTCGAAACTCACCTCGCCCCGCAGCCGTTCTTGCCGGATGCCCGGTTGCTCGATTACGTCTGCCTCGGCGTCCATAAGCTCGAAAATTCGGTCCAGCGACACGCGGGCCTGCTGCATCTGGTTGGACAGTTCCGCCAGCATGGACGCGGGAACCAGCAGGCGAAACGCGAAGGCTGTAACAGCCGTTATCACGCCGTAAGTTACCGCCCCCCGTATCGCCAGCAACACCCCAACCACCAGGATCGCCGAATACGTTCCCCATGTTACCAGGCTCGAAAACAGGCTGTAATTACTGTTAAGCCGACGATAGCGGTCGAAGACGCGTTCGGCGGCGAAGTTGCGTTTGATGAATTCGCGGCTTTCGACCCGTTCGCACCCGAAGGATTTGACGATAATCGCACCGCTGAGGCGTTCCTGCGCCAGGCCGGACAGACGTTCCACCTTCCGGCGATAGCGACGTTGCACTTTGCGAATGCGGGGCACCATACGGCGGTAGTTCAATACGTAGATGCTTATGCCCACCAGCATGACCAGCGTCAGCGTCGTGCTGAGCCAGAACATCACGGCGATCATAATCAGCCCGGTAACCACCTGCACCATCAATTGCGGGGCCTGGTTGGTGAGCAACGTCTGAAGCTGCTGCACGTCGCCGCGAAGGCGCTCCATCAGCTTGCCCGTGGTCGTGCGATGCATGACCCGGCAATGCAACTGGTGAACGCGACGATATAAAGCCAGGCGAATATCGAAGATTACCCGCTGGCCAAGGACGGCTATCAGCGTATTGCTGAAAAATCGGAAAACCGCCGCGCCGAACGGAAGCAGTAAAAACACCAGCATCAGCGGGGCCAGCAAATCGTAGCGGTTCCGGGCGACAACCTCGTCGATGAGAATCGCCACCACCAGCGGCGAGCCGAGATCTATTACCATAATGCCCAACAGGGCTGCGATGATGACGATTATTCGCTTTTTGTGCGGACGTAGAATCCGCAGTATGTATGTAGCATGGCTCATGTTCGACCAAGCCGGAGACATTGTGAAAATGGCGCAGAGGTTCGGCAGAAAGCCCTCCTACGGAATCCTCTGCCAGAAGATATGAATTGTCTCGGAGCAAGCTCCTTAGTTTGAGGCATCGGCCAAACTGCAGGCCGTGTTGTAACCTGCCAACTTGATGGACGGCAGGCATGCCTTTCGAACCACAATCGCTGCCTCTTACGTAAACGGCCCGAAAAGAACACTCAATTTCAACCTACTTCGGAGTAATTCTACCCTTGAATTGAGCCAAATCCAATTTTTTCCACGTTTTTCTCCAAAAAAGATAATTTTCCCCCTCGACCAATTCGCTGTTACCATGATTTTCCGCCTGGCGTCGTCCTTTAAAGAATTCGCTGGAATATAGACGATAGTGTATTATGCCCGCATGAATTTCTCTATTTTTATCGGGTAAAATTGCCATTTTACTGCCTTGACAAAAAATAGACGGCAGTGTATATTGAAAGAGTGGTGTTGCTACCGAAAATGCCCGGAGCAATTTGTGGTGTTTAGGTATTTATAAGAAAGATAACGTTGGCAAAACGACAGGACATTTCGAAAGTATCGATAAAGGCTGGCGAAAAGCTGCCCGATGCGGAGCTGGAGGTGCTTGCCTGTCTCTGGCAGCATCGCGAAGCTACAGCCCGCCAGATACGGGAAATCATGGGCGATTATCGCCCGATGACTCATGGGTCGATGGTAACTTTGCTCAAGAGGCTTGAGAGCAAGGGGTTTGTTACCAGGCACAAGGGTACTGTCGGAAAGGCGTTTATCTATAAGCCGACCCGTTCGGCCCAGCCGACCTATCGCCGGATTCTCCGGGATGTCGTACAGCGGATATTCGGCGGCGACGGCGTGGAGATGGTCTCGACATTTCTGGACACCAAACCACCGACATCAAGGGAATTGGATCAACTGCAGCGGCTGCTGGACCAGTATCGTCCAGAGACATCCGCTCGCGAGGATGAGCCATGATTTCAATAATCGAAGCAATTAATCAGGCTTCGGATATCTGGTGGCCTTACGTGTTGCACATTACGTGGACATCGTCATTGGTTGCCGTAGCTTTGCTGGGGGTTGTTTGGCTGGGGCGGCGTTGGCCGGGACGGCTGCGGTATGCCATTCTCCTGATCGCCCTCGTGAAGTTCATCGTTCCCCCGACTCTAATGATGCCGACCGGCCTGTTCAGTTGGTTCGGCCCGACTGTCGTGCAGAACTCGGCAAGTACCCCAGGCCGGGCGGGAGTCGAGGCGGCTGGGGATAGTAGCTCATCCGTAACGTTGGGCTGGAAGTCATGGCTGATGCTGATTCACGCGTGGGGGGCGATGGTGGTTTTGGCCGGGGTCGTCCGACAGATAATCAAGCTGGCTGGGCTGGTTGGCCGGGCGAAAACAGTTACCTCCGGGCCGGTGTACGACCAGTTGATGTTATTGGCGGAGGAAATGGGTCTGCGCAGACAGGTTCGGCTGCTGGTAACTTCCCGGCCTATCGTACCGATGGCGATTGGCCTGTGGCGACTTTATATAATCGTACCCGGCTCCGTGCACAATCGCCTGCCGTCGGAACACGTTCGAACCATCCTTGCTCATGAATTGGCACACCACCGCCGCAGTGATCTCTGGATGAATTGGTTCCAGATTGTCTTGGGAATGGTGTGGTGGTTCAATCCCATTTTTCGGCTGCTCAATCGTACCCTTCGCCGTCTCTCAGAGGACTGCTGCGACGATCTGCTCCTTTCCCGGAAGCTCACCACCGGCGAAAACTACTGCCAGGCTCTTTTGACGGTGGCTACCGACCTGAAGCGACGCCACATGCTGGGTGTCGCCCTTGGTTTTGCCGACCGCATGCATCCGCTGGGGCTGCGGATAAAGCGTATCATGGATCCAGAGCTTAATCGGACTCCGAAGTTGTCGTTTGTCACCTTTTTGCCGATAGTCGTCGTGGCGGCGTTGGTGCTTCCAGGCTTGCCCAGCCAGGCCAGACCTCTTACACCGGCCGGCCCGGACAGGATGGCCCGCGGCAGCGGTTCGTCCGGCAGCTACCGTGTCGCCACAACGGCGAGGCAATTTACTATACCCCCGCTCGATACTCCCCAACTCTGCGGCTACATTGGCGGGACGAACGGATTGACGCCCGGCGGCAATAGCAAGCTGAATATCCAACCCTACAACCTGCCGGCGGCGGGAAAACCAGGTCAGAGCGGCAATCGGTTTGACGACGTAGTTGACGAACGGGACACATTCCTGGCGAGGGCGAATTCTCGTATGAATTCCCATATCGAGGAAATTTCTCCGCAATACGAGAATTTAATCAGTCCCGACGATCTACCGGCTACGGGTATGAGCAGGCAGGCGGCGGAGAGACTTTTCTCGCTTGATAATAGCTGGTACCCCGACAGCGCGAAAGAAACCGATGTTTTGCCGAACCAACAAAAGAATTCTTCCGGTGGCGGTGGCGATCAGTTCGCCGACGGGAATCCCAATGGTACTCCCAAACCGTTGCGTTCTCCGGGCGGTGGCGGCGGTGGCCGCGACGGCGGAGGCAAAGACGGTGGAGGCCGCGGCAAGGGCGGAGACGGAGAATACAAGCCGAGTATTCCCGGCTGGGATTACCACAAGTCCGGCAATGGCATGCCGCTGCTTGCCATGCGGCAAACCGGCCTCGAAATGCACAGCCGGTATCTGCCAGCGGTGTATACGGACAGTTCGCTTGATTCTCTCATAGCCTTTGGCGCGGAAGCCCGGGGCGATATCATTTCTTTTGAAACGGATGCGGAAACGTCGCTTGGCGGCATCGCGTCGTTTGACACGGGGGAGGGCGATTACTTCGGGAACGAACCGTTTACGATTACCGCTACGCCCGAACCGGCAACGTTCTGCCTGCTGATGGTCGGCGGATTGGCCATACTTCTCCGCCACCGCCGCCGGTCGACAAGCTAGGGCGTTTTCCAGAAATGTTGTCATGATTTGCTGGATACCGTGATTGCGGTGTTTGCAACCGCATCCGGTATTTCCTGACAATCAGTGTCCCAACGTGGTGGCCTTACCAAGCCGCCGAGGCACAGGCTACAAACCTATGCCACCCATGTGCCATTTTCGTGATGGTTTGGGAAAGCCGCCACGCGATGGTTTCGATCTGATAGGCTGGTTCGTCTTCCGTGGCTATACGACATGCTTTATGTGAATTGCTCTGATGCCACGGCGACAGCCATTGTGTCCAAAAACCCAAATCCTGCCACTTTTTCTCATGATAGTCTTGACGCCGGGCCAATTGCGTGTAAAATTCCCTATCCGTCGAAAACAAGGCGGAAATAATCGGAGCGTAGCTCAGCTTGGCTAGAGCGCTGCGTTCGGGACGCAGAGGTCGGAGGTTCAAATCCTCTCGCTCCGATTCAAAGAAAGCCGGTCTTTTGACCGGCTTTCTTTGAATCGGGAGAGGCTTGCGTAGCAAGACTCATGGGCGCGAACGAAGTGAATGCACATGCGAGAGGATTCCTTCACGGAGCGGGGCGCCTCCCGAAGCACAGCGAAGGGAGTCGTCCAAAGCGCAGTGAAGCAATCCTCCTGCCCGACTTGACAAGTAAAAAATGGTCAACCCGAATGGGTTGGCCTTTTTTTAATGGCGGAAGTACGGCGCAGCCGGACTGGTGATGCGAAGCAGCACTGGCGAAGGATTCCGCGAAGCGAAATCCTCTCGCTCCGATTTTGAACCACGATTGTCAGAACATGACAGTCGCGGTTTTTTATTGCCTTTATTAGCCAAAACCAAGGCTTCCAGCGTTTGACTCCGACCTGGTGAATTTCGCGTAATTAGCCGCTTTTGGACTCTCCTTGACCTCCCGGGACACCAGTGGACGGTTTTTTGTGCAAGCGCTTATGCAAGCGCATCGCCAGCATCCCACGAAATTCCTTCGATATTACCCAATATCGGCAACGCCTCTAACATCACCTACGCCTGGCTAAATGCGAAGATGCTATCAGCACGTACCGAAGCCACGCAGATGACTCATCACTTGACAATGATAACCTGTTTTTCGTGAAGCTCCCAGATGCGTTCTTTTCCAATGCCGAGCGATTCGAGGATTTCCACAGTGTGCTCTCCGAGGCTTGGCCCCATCTTGAAATCGGTGAAACTTTTCCCGTCAAAGCTGAATGGGGGCGATATAAACTCAACGCTTGTTCTTTCGGGGTTTTTGTCGTACGGGATGGAGATGATTTTACCGGAGTTCCGAACGAAAGGATTCTCAAAGGCTTGCCGTATATCCGCCACCGGTGCGCAGGGGATTGTACCGGAAAGGAGTTCCAGCCAGTGAGCCGTTGGATTTTGCGAAAAGATTTCGTCCAGTATCTCCGTCAACTCGTCACGATGCCGCAGCCGGGTTTCGTTGGTGCAAAAGCGTTCGTCCTCCCCAAGTTCAGAATGGCTGATCATGTCGCACAGCAGTTCCCAGAATTTCTCGGTCAGGCACGCGATGTAAATCCAGCCGTCGGCGGTTTTGTAGAGCTGGGACGGAACCTGGGTTGTATGTGCTGACCGGGGCTGCTTGCCGGCAACGCACCCGTCGTTCAGAAACCACATTCCCTGGTAACACGTGCAGTTCAGCGCGATATCGAAAAGGTTGGTGTCCGCATCGCCGCCCTCTCCGGTCCGTTCCGCCCGGTAAAGGGCAGATACGGTTGCAAGTGCTGCGTACACGCTTCCCAGGAGGTCCACCACCGACACCCCGACCTTCGTCGGGATACTGTCCGGCTCTCCGGTGAGCGACATCCAGCCGGTCTCGGCCTGCATGAGAAAATCGTATCCCGGCCAGCTCGCGCGTTCATTGTCCCGCCCGTATCCGGAAAGGTGGGTGCAGACGATTTTTTTGTTGTATGCCTTGAGGTCCGAATAAGTAACGCCAAGCTTTTCCGGGAGGGACCCGCGGAAGTTGTTGATTACGGCATCGGAGACAGCCGTCAGCTTGTGCAGGATTTCCTGCCCTTCGGCTGTGCGGATATCCAGCGCGAGGCTTTTCTTGTTGTGAAGGCAGAACTGGTTCCCCTCGTTGTCCTGCTTCTCTTCGTCCAGGTATCGCCCACCCATGCGGCGAAGCGGGTTTCCGTTTTGTTGCGGGTCTTCGACGTTGATAACTTCGGCTCCCTGCAGGGTCAGCAGCTCCGCATGGAACGCGCCGGAACCCCAGGTTTCAAAGGAAAGGATTTTTTTGTCCTTCAGAGGAAGCATGATAAACTCCTTTTACATGTTGAGGGAACCTCTAAAAATTCATTTCTGCTACAAACGGCTGCAATTTTCGTGAGCTTCGTTGTCGGGTCAAAATCGTCCTCGACGTAGCTATGGCTACGCCTGCGGCGATTTTGACCCTTCGCCTTACTCGCGAAAATTTCGCTCGTTCTCGCGACGAAAGCAATTTTTAGAGGTTCCCTTGAATATTTCGTTGAATTTTTCTCGCCACGGGCCATGTTCATATTTTTCCAGAATGCTGTTTGACACGAACTGGGCGGCGGAGTAATCGTCTGGCGCGTCCGGGTAGGCCGGATCGCCGGCGAATCGCTTCGGCCGCTCGATACCACTGTGCATGGGGCACAGGCCAAGGCGGGCGCACCAGGACTGCTGGATGTTACGCTCGACAGCGAACGCCGCATAACGCTTAGCCCAATAACTGACGTTGGCAGGCAAGCCCGAGGGAACAAGAATCGCATCGTCTCCGACGGAAATCCCTTCCCGCGGTACGTGCCAGGAAACTCCGTACCCCTGATCCCTCCATTGCATGATGTTCGTCAGCACCGTGCAGTGTACGTCGATTTCCCCGCTGCGAACGTGCTCCGTCATCTTCCTGTTGAACTCGAGCACCCGTACCTGGGAGCGGAGAGAGGACAGGAACTCCCAGCAGGCGTCCATATTCCCAGGAATATCCTCCAGCGTTCCGCCACCGGCGATCTGGGCGATGGGAAAAAACCCCTTGCCTCCCGGGTATACGGAAACCCGCCCTTTCAGTGCGGGATCAAGCATCACTGTCCAACTGGGCGGGGGGCCATCCGGGAAAGCCACCTCCCGATACATCATGACGTAACGCACATCGTAGACAATCAGGAACGGCCAGCCCGACAGCCCCTGGGCAACCGGCCGTGCCCGTTGATTCAGTTCCTTCAGGACTGGAAAAGTCGCCTCGTCCAGGGGATCGCAGAACCCCGCCTGGGCCATGTGGATGGCCGGAATGGTGTTGCAGTACATGATGTCGCATGCGGGGCGCTCGCCGTTTTCACACGCTTCAAGCAGGCCCGGCGGGATATCCACGCCGGTTGATTCAACGTGTCGAATGGCGATACCCGTACTTTCGGCAAAGCGATCCGAGACGCATTCCTTCAACGCCCGGCCCCACAGCGAACCGAGGGGCCAAGTCATAACGGTCAGCGTATCGGGCTTTTTAATGCTGTTATATGGCGTATCAGAATGCATTATTCCCCAACTCCTCCACTATTTCTTCCGAGGTGCGGACATCCCCGAAAAAGAGCCTGGTATTGGTCAGGGTAGCCTCAAGGAGAATCGCGCTTTGAGCCGTTACGGCGTTGGAGATCAGGATGACCTCGTAATCCAACTGCATGGCATCTCTGACGGTTGATTCAACGCAGACGTTCGCGGCGATACCGGCAATAATCAATTGCTTTCGCATCAGTAAATCAAGCTTTTCCCGGAGTGCGGGGGGATTCGACCGGAAAGCGCTGTAGCGATTTTTGAACACGACGTGATCCGCGGAAGGATCGAAATGCATTTTCGGGTAGATGGCGGTTCCATCGCCCAGATTGCAAACTTCTTTCACACGGCGGCTGTCATGAAAAGACGGATACAGCCCGGCATTCATGCCGGCGGCGTCTGTCGTAATGTTCTGCCGGACCCAGATAACAGGAATGTGCAGGCCTCGGCAAAAATCAGCAAGCTTGTTGATCTGCGTAATAACCTCGCCGATACGGGGCAAAGAGCCGCCGTCCGATGGGGCACACGAGAAATTCTGCATGTCGATAATCACGAAAGCGGCTTTCGCGGCAGTCAATGTAAACTGGTGCTCAGGCCGGTTCCACTGTCCGATCAAATTCGGTCTCCTTTCGCGGGGTTCCCGTATAACGCGCGAAGTTTCGGCATTTTCCGGGGGGGGGCAAGTGCGATCATGTGTCATGGGATACTCTCCATGGCCGAAGCAAAAAACCCCGCCGAAAAACCACGCGCCCCATAATTATACGCATGGCTGCTTTAATTGTCCATTATGCCAGACCCGTAAATTGGCGGCTATCGCGTAATTACGATTCAGTTTCCAAAATACGTTTTTCTACTATTTCTTTTCCTTCAGATAAAGTTTGACCCGGACAAACTTGTCATTTTTCAGGTGATAGAAGGCGGCGCATTCGGCGTAGTACACGTCTCCTTTTTTCCGGTGCCCGAGATATTCGGTATCTTCCAGGCAATGCCATTCGATGAGGAACTCGGCAGCGATCTGGTTACCGTCGAAAAGTACATTCAGCGGTTTGAGCACCTCGTGTATGCCTTCGTGGCCGGCTGTCCAGAACTCCACGAGAGCCTTTTTTCCCTCGAATGTTCCTTTCAATGGGTGCTCAAAAACCGCATCCGGATCATAGTATCGGTCGAAGATACTTGCCTTATCAATCCCGCTGCTGAACTTCTCGCAATACTCTTCAAATTCCTGCCTGTTCATAGTAGCCTCCCGTCAGCCTGGGTTTTTCCGCCGGACGCCGGACAAGTGTCTCGTATTTCGTATTTCGGTTCTTCCCGTAGCCGCTCATGAAATTTTACCATGAGGGTGCAACGCAAGGAGGATGAAACCCGAAAAATCAGCCCGGAAGCCAACACCGCAAGGGTCGCCATGATGTGCCTGCCTGAAGACCCTCATACCGCTTGCCAAGCCTAGCGTCTATTTCAGACGTTTTCAGAATGTCGGTAATGCGTTTATCGCTCCGGCTACGTCTAGCAGGGCTGGGTCGGTGTAGACGTTCATAGTCAGTTCCAGTGAGGAGTGTCGCATCGCCGCCATGGCTGTTCGCGGGGCCACGCCCGCCATGGCAAGGTGAGTACCGAACGTGTGCCGCAACGCGTGCAGGTCAACCGTTCTGCCCCGCTCGTCCCGCTTGCCAATGCCGGCGTGTTCCAGGTCCTTATCGAAGGCTTTGAGAATCGACTGGCTGACGTGAAAGAGTTTCTCATCCATCTCCAGCGACCTTGCCAGAACAGCCTGCTTTTCCGCCAGCCAATCCCTGATCTCCTCGGCCAGGTCCGCCCGTAGCGGGATATTTGAGCCTTGCCGATTCTTCTCGTCGGCGGCGTGCAAAACCAACATCGGCGTCGGGCCGTCCAGCACGACCTGGGCTATGGTGATGGAGCGGAGTTCATTGACCCGCAGGCCGGTCAAAAGCAGCGTCTTGTAGATCAACGCCCGCTCCCGGCCCAGCCGCAACAGCTTCTCACGGGGCGCATCGCAAACCTTCGCCGTCAGCTTGCCCTTGTCTTTTCCACGCGAAACCGTCAACACCCTGAAAGATCGCATCTATTCACTCCTTGGTTTGCTTTGCTCTGGTGGCATCACGAATTGCTTCCCTCATATTCTTCTTCGTCGCTAGCCGGAACACACACATGCCCTTGCTGCGGGCCTCCCATAGCTGGCCGATGGTTTCTTTCTCCTTCGTATCCTCACTTGTTTCCAGATGGCTGCCCTTGTACTCAACCACCAGGAAACGGCCGTCCTTCAGCTTGGCTACGAAATCCGGGTAAAACTTGTCGCTCGAAGTTTGAAGCCAGAACGCATACTGGTTGTGTTCCAGATTACACACCCACAATTCCTTTTCCGGGTCGTGCACAGTCACTTTTTGTACCTATCGATGATCACCCAAAGTCTACAGGACGGGCAGCTCAGATGATACCCGGCGCGGCAGCTACTGTCAAAAGCTGACATCAAAAATCGAGATTATCGTACCAGCGGGGTATGACAAGATTGGTCATACCTGAACGTCGATTAGGGTCGATCCGAGCAGGCAACTATGAATCGCGGGGCTTTTGTACCGTAATTGTGCTTTTCGTGCCTGCGAACCTAGGCCAATATTCGCGCAAAATCCGCATGCGTACTCGATTATGATGTTGTCAATATCGGCTGCCCGTTCATAAAATGGAGGCATAGACTTATGAAGACGCGAGAACTTATGAATTTGGGGTTGAGCAAGCCGGCGACGAAGGTTGCTGTGGCCTGCTGTCGCGATGCCCGCATGAGCGCGGCTGCGATTCGGGAGCTGATTCCCGATATCGCCGGGAATCCGGGAGCTTATGTTGACGATGATGTCTGGTCGCCACTGGCAGCGGAACTGTTGCGGGCCGTGGCTGCCCGGGAATCTTTCGTGCCGCGTCAGACCCCCGCGCCGTGGCGACAATGGGGCGAGAATCTCGAAGAATCTTCCGTCGCCCAGCTCGAGGCCGCGGCGGAGTTGCCCATTGCCGTTCGCGGTGCGTTGATGCCCGACGCCCACATGGGCTACGGCCTGCCGATCGGCGGGGTGCTGGCGACCGACAACGCGGTGATCCCCTACGCCGTCGGCATGGATATCGCCTGCCGGATGCGGCTGAGCGTGTTCGACCTGCCGGCTGACGCTCTCGATAGCCAGCGGGCCAAACTCAGAAACGCTCTAAGTCGCGAAACCTGCTTTGGCGTAGGAGCGAGCTTTCGCAAACAATACCGCCGCTCCCACAAAGTTATGGACGCCGACTGGTCGGTCAGCCCGATTACCCAGCGATTCAAGGACAAAGCCTGGTCGCAGCTCGGCACGTCCGGCAGCGGGAACCACTTTGTGGAATTCGGCACGCTGACTCTCGACCGGGCCGAACTCGGCTTGGCCGCGGGCGTCTACCTGGCGTTGCTTTCGCACTCCGGCAGCCGTGGAACCGGCAGCGAGGTCGCCCGCCACTACAGCCATCTCGCGATGGACAAACACCCGGAATTGCCGAAGCATCTCAGGCAGTTGGCGTGGCTGGGGCTGGACACCGCCGCCGGGCAGGAGTACTGGGCCGCGATGGAATTGATGGGCGAATACGCCGCCGCCAATCACGAGTTGATCCACCGCTACATCACACGCAACCTGGGCGTGAAGGTGATTGCCGAGGTGGAGAATCATCACAATTTCGCGTGGCGGGAAACCCACGACGGCCGGGAGGTTATCGTCCATCGCAAGGGGGCGACACCGGCCCACGAGGGCGTGCTGGGCGTGGTGCCCGGCTCCATGGCCACGCCGGGATTCGTGGTTCGCGGCAAGGGCAACGAAGAGAGTCTCTGCAGCGCGAGCCACGGAGCCGGCCGCGTGATGAGCCGCACCCAGGCAAAGAAAACCCTCACCTGGAGCGACGCAAAAAAACGATTGGCCGCCGCCGGCGTAGAAGTAATGCAGGCCGGGCTGGACGAAGTGCCAATGGTGTACAAGGACATTTTCGCCGTGATGGACGCACAGGCCGACCTTGTCGAAACAATCGCCCGGTTCGACCCGAAATTAGTAAGAATGGCTCCCGGCGGCGAACGCCCGGAAGATTGAGGAACCAATGACAACGAAAAACGAACAGCTTGGCGAAGTCTCGCAGGCAATGCGGGAGCAAATCCTGCGGGAACTCCAACAAATAAAGACCGAGGATTATGGCGAATCCAGACAACGTCGGTTAAAATGCGGCGGGCATGCTCGCGATTGCGTGGGCATGGCACCTGGCAGAAATAATAATGAAATCAATTTAAAAGAGGAATGCTAACAATGAACGATTTTCGAGTGATTTGCACTAGAATGGCTAAGCCGTAGGGGCTCAACGCAATGATGAAGCAAAAGTACTATCCACCAGAAAATCCCGAAGATTTTGAGTCCCTCTGCATGCAACTCATGGGCAAGCTGTGGGATATCTCTGGTGTGTCAAAGTACGGCCGACGGGGACACGCTCAAGCCGGAGTGGACTTTTTCGGCACAGTACCGAAGGGAGTCTATGGCGGTCAGGCCAAATTGCGTGAAGCGACTAACCCCCTTTCTGACAAAGAGATCATCGCGGAGATTGAAAAAGCTAAAAAGTTTACGCCAACGCTAAGCGTCTACGTAATCCTAACATCTACGAAACGGGATCCCTCTCTGCAAAAATTTGTTGCTAAGAAGAACCAGGAGCTTCTCCTCGCCGGTTTTTTCTCCGTCGAAATTCGATTCTGGGATGACATCAATGAGTTACTGGAAACTTATACCGACGTTCGTGACGCCGTATTTGGTGGGTTGCCAGCCGAGGCTACTGCGAGGATAGAGCGTAAGCTTGACGTTATTGGTGAGAATGTTCAGCATCTCGCGACAGCAACCGCGGTCGAATTTGGCGACTTCCACGAGGACATCGACGCCGCAGTAAAACGCACCCAAGACAATCAGCCCGATGAGGCCCTTGGAATCCTCCTATTGCTCCGACGACAAAAATGGGAGATCCTCAACAACAGACAGAAATACCGAGTTTTGGCGAACATTGGTCATGCGCTTACAGCCAAAGAGGAATTTCGGGATGCCGCCGAATACTTTATCAAGGCCAAGTCCTTTCAACCTAAGGATATCAAAGCCAGATGTCTTGAGGCGCTGGGCCAGTATAATCTGGGGCAGCAGGATTTGGCGTTCAATCTGATTGATAAGGTCTGCCGTGACGACCCCGACCTGCCCTTCGCTGCTGCAATATGGGCTCAGTGCGCTCCATATGATATGCCCTTCTCGGAAATAGAATCTTCGATAACTGCGGCGGTACACAAAGACGGTGATGTAGCCCTATCCCTGGCCATTCGCGGGAAACGTGCTGGTGAATTGGAAAGGGCAGAGTTCTATGCGCGGGCAGCCGTTGCGGATGTTCCGAAGGCTTGGCGACTTCGTGAGGAATTAGCTGGCATTCTTCTAGAGCAGGAGCTACGCCGAGGCCGCCACCGATTTGGCCCTCGCTCGAAACTCACCAATCCAGGAAAACTCCAAGAGATAGCGGACCTCTTGGAAAAAGCGATACAGATGGCACCAACCGCGATCTCTTCAAGATCTCTTGCGCGTATGCATCTGAACCTCGCACTGGCCCTGGAGATTTTGGGGCGAAAGGAGGATGCTGCGCAAGAAATAGAGCGAGCGGTAGCAGCGTGTCCGCGGGATGCCGATGTCTCATTGCGGCATGCTTTCCTTCTCTACGAGCAAGGACATACGAATCGGGCAATCAAGGAACTTCTGGCAACCGAACAGCATGAGCCAACTGTTCCCGCTGTACTAATGCTTGCCCAACTTCTTGCTGAGCGGAACAAGGGAGAAGATCGTGCGGAAGCCATAGCTGTACTCGACACCCATCTCGCCAAACTTACAGGCATCCCTGATTATGTCCAGACGGACTATGTTGAGACGCTTGTAGACCTGCTCTGCAAAGATGGTCGGAAAGATGAAGCCAAAGGATTGGTTGAGACCCTCGACGCAAAGCTCCTGCCTGACGTTGGCCGCAACATTCTCCGGATCATGACCCTCAGAGAATCCGACAATCGCGCTGAGGCTGTAGAACAAGCCCGGCAACTTGTACCAGAGTTCAAGGCCAAGGGGCATTGGACGAACCAACGAAGGCTCGCTATGCTATGCCAATCGCTTGGACTACATAAGGAGGGCCTCTCGCTTTGGCAGGAGGTGGTCAATCCTGAAACAGCGGGACCCGATGTACTTCGGGTCCTCAGTTGCGCCTATGAAGTCAGTGACGACACCTTTATCCTCGACTTCTGCCAACGCCTCAGGCAAAACGGGGTTTACGATAGCCAATGCCTGGACTTGGAAGTCGCAAAACTCAATGAGTATAATCAGTCGGACGACGCTATCTTGGCTATCCAAGAGTTCCTTGCCCACAATGCCTCCGATGAAAAAGCTCCCAGCTTTCGCGTTCATCTTTCCTTGATCGGTATCCAAAAAGAAAAACCCGAACTGATAACCAAAGACCCTGCTCTTCTGCCGAAGGCTGCTACTGTTGCCCCAAAGTTAGGCTCCATGGTTGTTAAAGTGCTTCGCTATGGTGCCGGGCCGGACGAAGCCGTCAGATATGCGTACGAACTGTTTCGAGAAAATCCAAATGCTCTGGAGGCTCACCTAGCCGTTATCGATTCATTCGGAATGCTAGTAGGCCCCAAGCCCACCCTCGCCGATCCAGCTGAAGTTGAACCAGGGGCAGCCGTATTCTATCAGGAAACAGAATCCGAGATTCCGAAATGGCTCATTGTCGAGGACCTGCCGAATCCTCGCCAAGAATTGCACGAGTATGCGGTAACCCATCCTCATGCAACAGCGATGATTGGCTGCCATTGCGGCGAAACCTTTGTTCTGCGAAAACATTCTTTTCAGGACAGGAAGGCTACAATCAAGCAAATTCAGTCGAAGTATGTTCGCCGGTTTCAAGATTGTCTGTCTCGCTTGGAGGACCGGTTCCCCGAAGAGACTCCAATCTGGCAATTCAGTCTGACCAAAAACGAGAAAGGAGACCCGGACTTTTCTCCCATCTTCCGTTCGATTGACAAAAAGCACAACACTGTTCAGGAAATGTTGGTTGCCTACAGGCAGCATCCTATGCCACTACATGTTCTCGGGCACGCCGTTGGCTGTTCAGTATTTGACTCGATCCGTGCACTCGCCAACATTCGGGATACTAATACAAAGACCTGCCGTGGAACCCAGGAAGAATTCGACCGGACCATTGCCGACTTGAACACATGCAATGCGATCATCCTTGATGAATCAGCCATTGCGACACTGTTCATTCTTGGCATGGAAGACTTCCTGCAAAAGTTTCCGATCCCGCTTGTTGTTTCAGAAGGTACTTTGCAAGCGATCAGAGACCTCGACACTTTGCATGCAGATATTAACCGAGAAGGGGGTGTCCTGACTAAATGCGGAGAAGGCTATCAGCTCGTATCCGCATCCCCGGAGGCTATCGCCGCGGAAAAGAAAAGACTTCAGCGGCTCATTTGTATCGTCGAGAAAGCATGTCGTGTAGAGGGCGGTGCAGTACTCGCTAAACTAGACAAAGATACGCGGAAAAAACTCGTTACGGTCGCTGGTCGACCTGCAGCTGAATCTTTATATCTGTCGGCTTCTGCGGGACGTGTCCTTTGGACCGAAGATATCTGCCTCGGTGACTTCGCCAAGGCTGAGTGCGGTGTAGCACGAACATGGACTCAGGCGGTTTTCTTCTGGGCAACAGAAAAGGGTTTTTTCTCTCCTGAACAAATGACAACAGTGACACTGGGGCTTCTCGGCAAGGGATACTTATGGACCCGGATGAATTCTAATGTAGTGAGATTTGCCGCTATAGAATCAGACTGGAATCCCAAACAAGCACCACTGTCCGACGCTTTTCACCACTTCGCTGATCCAAACGCCGAGATTATCAGCCTTATGCTATTAACGGTACGTTCCTTCGTTGAAATACTGAAACATGCTCCCTCTGGTAAAGCAAGTTATTTGATGTCCTGTATACTGGACAAGTTGGGCACGCGAGAAGGTGGAGGAATATGCGCACAGGCAATACTCTACGAAGCGAGCGAACTCAAAGGCCGCCCAGACCCGGAAAGGATTGCTGAGAAAATCGAACTTGTAGTGGGTACTTGGTTCGAGAACTGCCGTAAAAGCGGCATTCGCATTAACTAATCCTCGCGGGCCTCCTGCAATTACGTCATCAGGTTGGTTACGCCGGAGAACCTCACTTTACATAGTAGAGGCTTTGGCCGAATGTTTCATGCGTGGTGTTTGGGGGTGCCATTGGGGGTTCTCTCTTCTCAAAAAGTCTGTTTTTATTGCTCAAAACATGTCTTAAAAATCTTCAAAATTTCTTCAAAAAAACCATCTCAACTTTGTCCGTATTTTGCAGATATGCCGTGAATCAGCGGGTTTTTGAGTCTGCAAAATCTGATCGGGCTATCTCTTGGCGGGCGTCTCCTCCGGCTCGAAAATTCTTACTACCTGGAAACGATCC
>JAIORC010000276.1 GCA_021108335.1 Phycisphaerae bacterium | reverse complement strand
GCGACGATTTCCAACCGCATCATCAACGAAGTCCGCGGCATCAATCGCGTAGTCTACGACATAAGCTCCAAACCCCCAGCGACAATCGAGTGGGAATAAGCTTCCGCGTGGGCGGGAGCACCTACCCTACAATCGTGGGTGGCATGACAACACTGTCAGGGAAATTATTTGCGTATAAATTTGTACACAAAGTATTAGAAAGAATTCTGTGAAATTATATAATTTACGACAAAAAAAAGGAGATTCGTATGTCTATGAAAATTTTATGTACGGTTTTTGGGGTGCTAATAATAATTTCAGGAAATCTGCCGGTTCATGCGGCAGCAAAGAAGGTGCCATTAAAGCAGAAAAAGAAGTTGCCCAAAATTGATTGCCAACTTGAGCCTTTGGGCTTTGCCAACCGCGCCGTTAGTTACGACAACAATTTCGCGGTTATTGCTCCCGGTACTGATGGAAAAGGCAAATTCTTTTATATATCTTATTACCAAAACCCTTCCAAGGCTGAGATTCTTGCCTATGACTGGCAAAGAAAGAAACTTCATCGCTACCCGTCAGATTCCAATGGTCTTTATGGTCTTCTGCGGGCAAGCAATGGAGTGATCTATGCGGGTGGCATACACGATGGGAACCTCTATGCGTTGCAACCGGGCTCAAAAAAACTTGAGAATCTGGGTAATCTTGGCGTCTCATACATATGGGACCTTGCTGAAACGCCGGACGGCAAGATATATGGTGGCTGCTTCGGGAAAAAGAAGGCCGGGAAGCATACCTCAACGCTTTTAGAGTACAATCCGGCAACCAAAAAACTGAAGAACGCTGGCGTTATAAGTGAAGATCGCGCTTATCTACGCTCCCTCGCAGCCGCGCCAAATGGCAGACTCTGGTGCGCCATTGGTTGTCCGGCGCTGTTGTTCGTTTACAATCCGCAAACAGGTGAAAAGAAACAGCTATTGCCCAAGAAGTATCAGGCCTATTCGTGTACGGGGCGTCCTGTTATTCGCGACAACTACGTTTACGTGAGTATGTACGGAGGAGCTAACGCTGTTTATGACAAGGCAATACTGGTTTTTGACGCCAAGACGGAAAAACTCGTGAGGGAGCTTCAGGCCCCCGCGCCTTTGAATCCAATTCCGGGAAATTACAAGAAGGGATTTTATGGTAATTCCACCGGCCACCCTCATCCTTCCGGTGTTTATTTCTATGACGCGGCGACCAACGTCTTTAAGATTGTTAAGGAAGGAAATATAGGAAGTTGCAAGTACGTGGAGGATAACCGCTATCTGCACGGACTTCAGGATCAGAACTACTACTGCTATGACTTGAAGGAAAAACGATTTCTTTGTCGAACCAGGCTTACTCCGCCGGACACTACAGGAATGCAGATTCGCTGCCTCACGACCGGCCCCGACGGTAATATCTACGGAGGGGTCTATATTAATCAGCACTTGTGGAAATTCAAGGTGGATACGCGTCAGAGTGTGGAGCTGGGGCGTTGTCGTTTCGGCGGAGGGCAGATTGACAGCATCGCCAGTGGAGGCGGCCGGGTGTGGATGGGCTCCTACACCAGAGCACACATCCTTTCTTACGATCACCAGAAGCCCTGGAACCCGGGAGTAAAAGCCAGCAGTAATCCTCGTGATTACGGACCGGTGGGAAAGGGTCAATACAAAACAGACGGCTGTGACATCCTTTGGGGACCAGACGGCAAGGTCTACATGGGGAGCTTTCCCGTCTACAGCTCTGGATCTACCAGAGCGATGAGTATTTTAGACCCCAAAACCGGCGACATTGACGTCTATACGAAGTTGTCGCCGGTTAGCTTGGCTTGTAACAAAGAATTGGTTTTCGGTTCGGGAAAGCGTGACTTTTTTGTCTTTGACCCAAAGCTCAAAAAGGTAATTTTCCGAACGAAAAACTCATTTGTGAGCATGGTGGGGCTCCCGGATGGAAGCATCGCGGCTACTGACGGAAAGCTATTTTACGTCTTTGACCCAGGCGTAAACAAGTTCACTCTCAAGAAAGACCTGAAAGTAGGGAAAATCAATACTCTTCTTCTTGGTTCTGACGGTAACATCTACGGGATAGGGTCAGTGGTTTTCCGCTTGGATTCCAAGAACAAATGGGCTGTCCAATTGCTCTGGAAAAAAGGCGGCAAATTTCTTGCTGAAGACCGTTCGGGCAAGCTCTACTTCGCTCGTAACGACAAGCTCTTCCGGTTAACAGTAAAACAGCCCAGTCAGTAGGTATGCAACTCGTTGCATAACCTACGCGCTATTTGTATGCGGAACAGAATGCTGGCAATACTGCCGTCGGTGCGTTTAGAATGCCCTTATGGATACGATCACGCAAGGCCTGTTGGGCGCGGCGGTAACACAGATCGGCTTTCGCTCGAAAATCGGGCGAGAGACGGCATGGGTATCGTTTTTCGCGGCGGCAAGCCCTGACCTGGATATCCTGACCACCCCCCTGCTGCGATGGCTGGGCACCAACGGAACATTTGACGGCATCATATATCATCGCGGGATTACCCATTCGTTATTCGCCATCCCGATAATCGCCGCGATTTTCGCCCTGCCGTGGTGGGCGATTCGCCGCCGGCTTGCCAGGCGAAAGGCGCATCGGGCACCCAGCAGCGAAGCGACGGAATCTCACTCGGCGGAATCACCGTCGTTTCTGCTGCTATTTTTCTGCTGCGTCGCAGCCGTCGCCACACACAGCCTGCTGGACGCCTGCACCAGCTACGGCACGCAACTTTTCGCCCCGATAAGCCGGCAGCGGATTGCATGGGATTGCGTCGGCGTTATCGACGTAATCTACACGGGCATTCTCGTTCTGACGCTGCTGGCGTGCTATTTAATTCGCCGGAAGCGCACCGCCGGCCATGCCAAGGCCGCCACTTGCGTAGCCCTGGCCGGCTTTGCCCTGTCGTGCGGCTACCTGGGGACGGGGCGAGTGATGCACAACCTCGCCCTGCGACAGGGACTCGCCGCGGCTGACTCCGGCAACGCCGTTGCCGCCCGGGCCTGCCCAATGGTTGGGTCGATATTTCTCTGGCGGGTCGTCGTTCAGGACCGGAATCAGTGGTATGTCATGCGGATTCACATGCTGGGTGGACTGGATACGCCCGTCGAGGTGATGTTCGAACCCCGGGCCAAGCCCGATACCGCCATCGACCTGGCCCGGCAGACAAAGGAATACGCGATCTGCGACTGGTTCGCGGACGGCTGCCTGCGAACAGTGGTGCAAAAACGCGGAGATTACACCATCGTCGATTTTCACGACATGCGATACCACTGGAAAACCGACTCCATCGAAGGCTTATGGGCTTTCAGATTTGTGTATGACGAGAAGGGCAAACTCTGCAAGGTCGGCAGAATATCGAATTCGCAAGGCAGACCCATCGGCCAGGCCATGGGACGAATCTGGGAAGAAACCTGGAATCCGTAGCAAATTTAATCGTAGTCGCGCGGCGACCATCCCTGGCCGCCGTTGTTCTTGCGTTCATGACGCAGTGGGTTTGGGGCAGCGGCAATCCTGTTATTTGCTCGGAGCCTTGAGGTCCACGGTAATTTTGCCAAGGGAAGCGGCCGATGCGACCAGGCGACCATCGACATATACCTTTAATCCTTTACCCCGCTTGTAACGGCTGCCGTCTTTGTCGTACAACACCGTAATATATCGACCCTTATATTTGACGCCATCGAGGCAGAAATACGCCCATTTGTTGGCGGGAACCAATGGATTGACAACGAGCTTGTCGGCGTTTTGCGGCCTGAGGCCTATCAGGCCCGAAATTATCAGATCGCAGTATCCGGAATGGTTGTAGTAATTCGGCTCCTTATAAATCCAGGTAACCACGCCGTCCTTCTTGTGACGAAAACAGGCTGACTGCCCAACCCATGGCCTGGGCTTCGATCCTTTCGCGTATAATTGATACTGCGCGGAAGTGTATTGTTTCAATTCATGAAAGTAATCTTCTTTACCGACGATATCCTGCTTGTAGTTGTTTAGAAGATTCGCCAAGGCTACCAGGGCCTGAGTTTCGGCGAAGGGCCAAAGCGGACCGTCCCATATGCAGTCTGTTTTAGGGTATCCATTGCTTTTGAATTCGCTACTCTCCTTGGGATGCTTCACTCGATATACAAGGGGGTGGCTCATCTCGGCTGTTGAAAGGCCGTTGGGGCCTTTGAATCCGTTTGTACTATCGATGAAAGCTCGCCAGGCCTCTTCGTAACCCTTATTGTGGTCTGGCATATTAAAATACCACGGTACGTATCCAATTAATTCCCGGACATCAACCAATTGGTTGGCCTTCTGAATATGTTTCCAACCCTTTATTTTGCCCGCGTATATCTTCCGATCCAAATCCCGGCCTTTGGAATTTTTGAATGCCTTAAAAAACTTCGCCTGCTTATCCCACAATTTATCCTGAACCTTTTGTTTGATCTGCTCTGCTTTATCGTTGTAAGCCTTTTGCAATTCGGTGTTACCGACAAATTTCGCCAATTGGGCAAGCGCTTTGGCATCTCCATACATGTAGGAGTTAATCGTGGGGCGAATTCCACAGCCGCCGATTTGATACTCCATCCCGTCGGACCAATCGGAGCCCCAAAACATATCAAAGCAGTCGGAATCCTTGTAATCTGCGTCGAACTTGTCGTAATGGCGTTTAAAGTCGCCGAGCATATCCTTCACGAACGACTTGTCGGGGTGAACAAGGTTTAATTGCTGGGCGGCATCAATCAACCATAATTTATACTGACGAGGCTTGCTGTCTTTTGAACGCATATAATAACGCAGATACGACTTCATGTACTCCGCGTCATCCAGCCACCTGGCTTCATAGATTTGATGGCCGGCGGGACAATTGATAACGTTGTTTTTGTCTGCCCAACCGACTTGTTGTGGGAATTCGGTAACCACAAAATAGCCGTCAACATTCTTTACATGCAGCCGATACAACCACCACCGGAAATAGTACATCTCTTTGACCTTGTCATCCGGGCAGTCGAAGTAGGGGATGTTCCGCTTAAGCCATTCCCAAGAGTGAGTGTTTTGGACGTAACTTGTCTTATCGAGGTAATCGGTTACCTTGGCTTGGCGTATTTTGTATCGTTCATAATCTTTATTGAATCCGTTGACGTACTCCCGGAACGAATCGGCATCAAGAGCGACCGTTACCTTTTTCTTCTTGGCCTCGGTGGGAGACCAAAATCGGAAAACGCCAGTTTTTTTCTCTACTTCCGCCTTCGCCATTACTTCTGCCTCCGCTTGCAGGACACTGAAAAAAGAAAGTATTACCATCACTAACACAATTCGCCGAATTAAAAACCCGTTCATAAAAGTTGTCCTTTCACGGAGATACTAACTTCTTCCTGAAGATCAGACAAGCATTGCCCGGGAATGGCTGCCGCATGGGAGTGTTCAGTGCGCAAAAAGAGAGAGACTTGCGGGTATTTACCCACAAGTCTCTCATAAAAGACGGCATTCACCTACTCTCCCGCAGTCGCAGTACCATCGGCCGGTGCGTCTTCACTACTGTGTTCGGTATGGGAACAGGTGTTACCCGCAACGTATCGACACCGTCATTGCCGCTGCGGACATTTCTGCCCGCAGCGACGGAATATTGCATAGGGAAAGATACAAATCGAATCACAGAACTTCTTCGAGGCGACTTGCATCGTTCAGGCCTGCTTTTTCCTTGGCGGAAAAAGTGAGGCAGACGACAAAAGTGGCCAAGCAATCACCCATTAGTACCGGTTAGCTTAAGATATTTCTATTCTTACACACCCGGCCTATCAACCACCTGGTCTTGATGGGGGCTCTCGAACCCGAAGGTTCATGGAATACTTATCTTGTGGTGGGCTTCCCGCTTAGATGCTTTCAGCGGTTATCCTTTCCGAACTTAGCTACCCAGCGGTGCCGCTAGCGCGACAACTGGTTCACCAGGGGTTCGTCCTTTAAGGTCCTCTCGTACTGAAAAAGAATCCACTCAATATTCCTACGCCCACGGAAGATAGGGACCGACCTGGCTCGCGCCGGTCTGAACCCAGCTCGCGTACCTCTTTAATTGGCGAACAGCCAAACCCTTGGGACCGCCTACAGCCCCAGGATGAGATGAGCCGACATCGAGGTGCCAAACGACTCCGCCGCTATGGACGCTCGGGAGTCATCAGCCTGTTATCCCCGGAGTACCTTTTATCTGTTAAGCGATAGCCCTTCCACACGGGACTACCGGGTCACTAAACCCTGCTTTCGCACCTGCTCGACTTATAGGTCTCGCAGTCAAGCACCCTTATGCTCTTACACTCTACGCACGATTGCCAACCGTGCTGAGGGTACCTTTGGGCTCCTCCGTTACTCTTTAGGAGGAAACCGCCCCAGTTAAACTGCCCACCAAGCACTGTCCCACGCCCGGATTCACGGGTGTCGTGGTTAGGTGGCTCATAACACAAGGGTGGTATTTCAAGGATGACTCCCTGACAGCCGGAACTGCCAGATCATCGCCTCCCACCTATCCTACGCATGTGATACAAGACATCAATACCAGGCTACAGTAAAGGTTCACGGGGTCTTTCCGTCTTTCCGCGGGTTCGCGGCATCTTCACCGCGATTGTAATTTCACCGAGTCCGTTGTTGAGACAGTGCGCCAGTCGTTACTCCATTCATGCAGGTCGGAACTTACCCGACAAGGAACTTCGCTACCATAGGACCGTCATAGTTACGGCCGCCGTTTACCGGGGCTTAGGTCGCAAGCTTCACCCGAGGGCTAACCTGCTTCCTTGACCTTCCGGCACCGGGCAGGCGTCAGACTCTATACATCCTCTTGCGAGTTAGCAGAGTCCTGTGTTTTTGATAAACAGTCGCCAGCGCCATTTCTCTGCGCCCTCCCAGACACCGACATAATTGCCGGGCCGGGTAGGGACCCCTTATTGCGAACGTACGGGGTCAATTTGCCTAGTTCCTTAACAACGGTTCTCTCGAGCGCCTGAGGATACTCTCCTCACCTACCTGTGTCAGTTTTAGTACGGATGTGCATTTTGTCCTTGTGAGGCTTTTCTAGGTACCTGCGTTCCAAACTTCGCCTACAAGTTGGGCTCGAGTCTACGGGTTACCCCGTAAACAACCACCTCGTCTAATCGGTGGATTTGGTGTGTAGATACGTCACTCACAGATCAATCGCCACGCACAGTCAAGGAATATTAACCTTGTGTCCATCGTCTACGCTTTTCAGCCTCGACTTAGGGACCGACTAACCCTGGGCGGATTTACCTTCCCCAGGAAACCTTAGGTTTTCGGCGAACAGGATTTTCACCTGTTTTATCGTTACTCATACCGGCATAATCACTAGCTGCCGCTCCAACGCTCCTTACGGTACGTCTTCGCCGCCGACAGCTACGCTCTCCTACCACGCCCCCGAAGGGGCATCCGCGTCTTCGGTAGTATACTTAGTCCCGATCATTATCGGCGCTGGATTGCTCGACCAGTCAGCTATTACGCACTGTTTAAATGGTGGCTGCTTCTAAGCCAACATCCTGGCTGTTAGTGCAATCCAACTTCCTTATGCACTTAGTATACATTGGGGACCTTAGACGGCGATCTGGGTTGTTTCCCTTTTGACGACGAATGTTATCACCCGCCGTCTGACTCCCGGAATAAGCCTATCGGTATTCGGAGTTTGATTCGAGGAAGTACCCGGGTAGGGCCTTCGATCGATTCAGTGCTCTACCCCCGATAGGTAGTGTTCCGAGGCTAGCCCAAAAGCTATTTCGGAGAGAACGAGATATCTCTGAGTTTGATTAGACTTTCACTCCTCCCCACAGGTCATCCCCTAACTTTTCAACGTTAGTGGGTTCGGTCCTCCAGGACGTTTTACCGTCCCTTCAACCTGCCCATGGGTAGATCACTCAGTTTCGCGTCTACGACATGCGACATACGCCCTATTAAGACTCGCTTTCGCTGCGGCTCCGCGCCGGAGACGCTTAGCCAGGCCACATATCGTAACTCGCCGGTTCATTATGCAAAAGGCACGCCGTCACCCATTCCCGGTAAAGGGCATAGGGCTCCGACCAAATGTAAGTATATGGTTTCAGGTACTTTTAACTCCCCTTATAGGGGTACTTTTCATCTTTCACTCGCGCTACTTTTCACTATCGGTCGTAATGTAGTACTTAGCCTTGGAGGGTGGGCCCCCCAGCTTCACACGGAATTCCACGGGATCCATGCTACTCTGGAACACTATTAACGGAGGGTTTTAAATGTCGTCTACGGGACTGTCACCCTGTATCGTGAGACTTTCCAGACTCTTCGACTATTAAAAACCTTTGTAACTCCTACTAGTGCCCGCAACCCCGACCCCGAGGGGTCGGTTTGGGCTATATCCGCTTTCGCTCGCCGCTACTTACGGAGTCTCGGTTGATTTCCTTTCCTACAGGTACTTAGATGTTTCAGTTCCCTGCGTTAGCTCGACATAGCCTATGAATTCAGCTATGCGTGATGCCATCTGCTTGCACAGTGACAACGGGTTTCCCCATTCGGAAATCCCCGGGTCAAAGCTTGTTTGACAGCTCGCCGGGGCTTATCGCAGCCTACCACGTCCTTCATCGCCTCATTACGCCTAGACATCCACCATATACCCTTAGTAGCTTGACCACATTTGTCGAAGGCCCTTAATCAGGCCCCAAACATGTGTCCAAGCCGCCTCGAGAAAAACTTAATTTAAAAAATCTTCGTTCGGTGATTCAACTTGAATCTAGATCGTTAATCTTCAATCTTACTGTAATCTTTCTTTCCCTATGCAGTTTTCAAACAGCTTTAAAACTTCCGCCGGCCCAATCGACCTGGCGTTTTTTACGCCTCTGGCAACAACTTCGCCGCCAAAGGCGTAGATTATTCACTATAAGCGTCTTGTATAACCATCTGCAAGACAAATGTTGTTATTTTTGTAAAAAACTTTTTTAATGCCGTTTTTGCTACCATCGAACCGCGGCAACACCCGCAAAAAACGGCTCAAAATGGAGCCGATCGGGCTTGAACCGACGACATCTAGCTTGCAAAGCTAGCGCTCTCCCAACTGAGCTACGGCCCCGAGTCAATTTCGTTTTCCGGCAGGTCCAAAAAAACCGCCATCAGAATGGGCCTGGCTGGACTCGAACCAGCGACCTCGCCCTTATCAGGGGCGCGCTCTAAACCAACTGAGCTACAAGCCCTTGCGAAAACACGCTATCGGCAATAACCAGCGAACGCCTGTAACAATGTTTGCCTCCGCCGTGTCCAATATTCAATTATAAATTGTAACTCTTTTCGTCGCCTCATGCAACGAAACACGAGCGACGTATACTACGGACTTTCACGCTCAAGTCAATACCTTCTTGGCAAATATTCTGAAAAAATGCAAAATTTTTCCCGACCGACAAAATACCCCGTAAAATCACCGCCGTTTGCGGCCTTTGCGTTTTTTGTCCCGCTGCTTCTTGGTCAGCCGCTTGGAACGCTGTTTGACCTTGCCACCCATGCCACCCATGCCGCCTGAGGCCATCTGCTTGGCAAACCCCATGCGTTCGCGAGCTCCCATCCCAGCCATCTGTTTCATCATGCCGGCAGCCTGGGTAAAGCTCTTGATAAGCCCGCTGACATCCTGCGGCTCCGTGCCGGAACCACGGGCAATACGCCGCCGCCGCGACGCCTCGATAATACTCGGGTCGTCCCGCTCAGCCGGCGTCATGGAGTGGATAATCGCCTCCATGCCCTTGAACTCGTCGCCCTTCATCATATCCAGCATCTCGGAGTTGGCACCCATGCCGGGCATAAGTTTCAGGATGCTCTTGAGCGGGCCCATCTTCTGCATCTGCTTCATCTGCTTGAGGAAGTCGACCAGGGTGAATTTACCCTTGGCCATCTTCGCCTGCATCTCGGCCTGCTCTTCCTCGTCGAAGGCTTCCTGGGCCTTCTCCACGAGGCTGACCATATCGCCCATGCCAAGAATCCGACCTGCCATACGCTCGGCGTGGAATTCCTCCAGGGCGTCGAGTTTTTCGCCGACACCCATGAACTTGATGGGCTTGCCGGTAACCGCCTTGACACTCAAGGCTGCGCCGCCGCGGGCATCGGAATCGAATTTCGTGAGAATCACGCCGTCCAGTTCCAGCCGCTCGTTGAATTCCTTGGCGGAGTTGACGGCATCCTGGCCGGTCATGGAATCGCAGACGAGATAAATCTGGTGCGGGTTGACGGCGTTGGCAATGTCCTCGGCCTGCTTCATCATATCTTCATCGATATGCAGACGGCCGGCTGTGTCGATAATCACCACGTCCCTGCCGGTGCTGGCGGCATGGGTAACCGCCTTGCGGGCGACCTTGACGGGGTTCTTCTCGCCAGGGACGGCAAAGACCTCTGCCCCGATCTGCTCGCCGACAATTGTCAACTGATCGACAGCCGCCGGGCGCTGGAGGTCGCAAGCGACCATCAGGGGATTTTTGCCCTTTTTGATGAGATAATTGGCTAATTTGGCGCAGGTCGTGGTTTTGCCGCTACCCTGCAAGCCAGCCATCATGATGATCGTCGGCGGCGGACTGACGTAATAAATCCGCGTATCGACCGGGCCCATCAGGGCAGCCAGCTCGTCGTGGACGATCTTGACCATCAGCTCGCCCGGCCTCAACGACTGGATAACCTCCGTGCCGAGGGCCTTCTGCGTTACGTCGTCGCAGAACTGCTTGACGACCTGGTAATGGACATCGGCTTCGAGCAGCGCGGTGCGAACCTCGCGCATCGACTCGCGGATATTGTCCTCGGAAATCCGGCCGCGACCGGACATCTTGCGAAATACGTCATTAAATTTATTGGTCAGTGATTCAAACATAGCCACGAGAGAATACCAAAAAACACAGCACAAGAAAAGCCTTTATGCAACACGAGTTATTGTTGCGAAACTACGGCTTGGGGTAAAAATCTAAAATCCGAAATTCTAAATTCGAAATACGAAACAAATCCGAAATACGAAAATTTCAAAAAACAATTCAAAACAAAAACGACAATGCCACGGGAAACGAGTGTTTTTTTGAATTTCGGATTTGTTTCAACTTTGTTTCGGATTTCGGATTTGTTTTCATTGTTGTCATCATCCATTCCGTGCGATACACTTCCGCCTTACCTGAACATACGGAAAGGACATACATAACATGACTGAAGAAAATACCCCAATCACCCCCGCCGACGAGGGTTCGGCGAAACCCGCCGGTAAGGCGATTATTGAATTCGACGATTTCATGAAGCTCGACCTCCGCGTGGGCAAGGTCGTTGAAGTCGCCGAGCACCCCAACGCCGACCGCCTGCTGGTTCTGCAAGTGGACATGGGCAGCGAAACTCGTCAGCTCGTAGCCGGAATCAAGGCATACTACGCCCCCGAAGCCCTCCTCGGCAGAGAAATTATCGTGGTCGCCAACCTGGCCCCGCGAAAGATGCGCGGCGTCGAAAGCCAGGGCATGCTGCTGGCAGCGGCCACCGACGAAGAAAAATCAGACGTGGTAATCCTCACCACAGAAAAACCCGTCCCGCCAGGAGCAAGCTGCTCGTAAAACGAAGTTCCTCAAAATTTAATACTGATATCTCCTTATTTCACAAGCAGTAACGAAAACACCGCCGCGTTGCGAACTGATAATCGCAACGCGGTTATTTTTTTGCTCTTCGCGTAACAATTTACGAAACAAATATGATTTTCATCTGTTTAAGGTCTGCTTCTTGAGGATTTTTTTTATTCCATTTAAGTTCTGTTCAAGGGTAAATTTATGAAAGCAAAAACTGTGTATATCGTTATTCTGTTGCTCTGTGCTATCACCTTGCAGACAAAAGCGCTGCCCACTCAGGCTACATCTGCTCCGGCTTCACTCGGAACTTCACTCACCAGTACGTTTTCGAGTAAATCACGGGTCAAAACGCAAAAGACACCAAAAAAGAAGTCGAAAAAAAGCGAGCCGTATATCACACCCACTGCCAGCGAGATTGAATACGCAAAGAAAAAATCTGATGAGTGGGCAGAGAAAATGAAAAAAATAAACCCCAAAGTTCATCTGATTGAGACAAAACATTTCCGTATTTACTCTACCTATCCCAAAAGTCACGATGGACACTTCAAGAGCATCTGCGCAAAACTGTATAGAAAAATGTGTAGACAATTTGGCATTTCCCCAAAAAAGAATATCTGGATCGGAAAATTAAGCATATATATTTTTGCGACAAGAAAGGGTTACGAAACTTTTTATGTTGACGTTATCGAGAAGTCAGAGGAAAGATCGCAAAAAAGTGGCGGACTTTCCGGCTGCGTAGGCGCATTTCAATATGTGCTGATCGCCCCCCTCAAAAACTCAGTTAAATCAAAATCGCAGGCAAGAAGCTGGTTTCTGGAAGTCCTTGTCCATGAATCTTCTCACGCATTTATCGCGCGATATATCAACAATAATCGCATTCCCAACTGGATCGATGAGGGTATAGCGGAGATTATGGCCGCAACATTTGTCCCCAGGGGAAGCGCCGCAAGAAAATTTGTGTCTGCCGCAAAAAAAGCTCGTAAAAACGGAAGCAACATAGATGGTATTTTTGACTGCCGCAATATCCCGTTGGATTCTTTCCATTACGGCATAGCGCAGAGCATGGTGCGATTCCTTATCAGGCTGGATCAAAAGAAGTTTATCAATCTGATCCATACCCTCAAAAAGGGCAAAAATGAACACGAAGCTTTGCAGGAAGCCTACGGTATGACTCGCCAGGAAATGGTAAAGAAATGGTATAGATACATCTCGGCTAGACGAAGAAGATAACCCGCAGACCTGTCAAAACCCGGCGGCATCAACAAGGGCGTTGCAGTCTTCGTAAGCCGGACTGCGGAAATATCCTGGTTTAAAACCACTCGATAAAGTTGGGGAACCTCTAATCTTTCATCAGGCCCGCGCCTGCGACAGGCCAATAGGTATGGGCGTTGAAGCTCAGGTTGCGAGGTTTGTAAAACCGCTGGCGAAGGCGTTTCAGGAGCGACTGGGCGTGTTCGGCATGGACGAGTATCATCATGCAGCCGCCCAGGCCCGCCCCGGCTAGCTGTGCCCCCACAACACCTTCCCCATCGCCGGCGATATCGACAAGCTGGTCGATTGCCTCGGTGCTGCACGCATAATGGCCGGGTTGAATGGCCAGTTCCGCATTCTTTTCGCACAGGTCGAGCAGGGCTGTGTCCGATGTGCGGGCACTCGCCCGGCGGCACGTACCGTCGGGGCTGAATCGCACCACGCGATCTCCATCGTGGCTGGCCCGCATAAGCCGCCCAACACCGGGCAAATCCCCAGCGGCAAGCAAGTCGGCAAACCGTTCGCTGCGAATACACTCGCTGATACCAAACATCGCAACGCCGCGAAGATCATACGGGCCGATATTCGCGTGTGTCTGGAAGATTTTTTCGACCTGATCCAACTGCCCGCCGAGCAATTTTCGAAGCTCTCCGCGTGTCGGGCGAACCGGCAGCAGCGTTAACGCGCGATATATTTCCCGTGGGGCCAATTGCAACCGTTCGGGCGTCAGGTCCCGCAGATGTTGCATACCGGCGGCGGCGGGCCAACGCTGCCGCAGGAGCATTTCCGCAAATCCATAGCACGCCACGCGATGATTAAACGTGTCACGGGCGTCGGCGCTTTTAATGGCTTTAGCGCCGCTGTGAGCGATAATCAGCCGGAGCTGCTGAGGCAGGCGAACCTGCCTTTCCAGACGGAACGGATAAAAGCCGATCCGCGAGACATACCCGCGCCTGCCGGTTCGGATGGCTGCGTGATCAGCACTGCCGCCGCGCGAGCCTACGAACCATTCGCCCTCGCCGCACAAATCGACAAAATCCTGCGGCTGCACGTCCAGGTTGTTCAACGCCACCGCCGCCTCGGCAAAAGCTACCACCATCGCCGAACTGGACGACAACCCCGCACCCATGGGAATATTGCCGCTCACCACGCAATCCATACCGCACAGACGCACATCTTGACACTCATGCTGCAACCGCAGCAACGGCGCGCGGGCATAGTGGCTCCAGTCGCCCGGAGCCGAAGACAACTCCCGCCGTACCACCTGCGAGGAAACAAAATCCAGCCAGTCGTCCCAACTGGTATCGCCGATCAAGTCCAAAAGTCGAAACTCCCGCGGCGGAAAAGCCCTGACGCTGGTGTTTCGCAGGGTTACCAGGTCATCTTCGCGAGGCGAGGCTGCCAGGAGAACTTCCCGATTGATTGCCATGACGTTGACGTATCCGCCCCGGTGATCCACGTGCCGGCCCAGGAGATTCACACGCGCCGGCGCGCGACACAAAACCGTCTTCCGCCGCGGGCCATGCCGCTTGATAAACGCCTTGACCAACGTCGCCATTGCCCCGTTTCGATCCGCCAGCAGCGATTCGTCCGGCCCATATATCTTCGCCATCCGACGCCGCCATTTCGGACCATTGCTTTCCAGTATTTTCAGCCATTCGCCGGCGGGTTTTAGCATGGACTTCGAGAGGCGTTTGGCCGTTGCCACCGATACGCGGGCGGGCCGGCTGCGCTGGCGGAGCACTTCTTCGATGGCCAGCAGTTCCGCGGGAGTGTTAAAGGCCATCAGGTCATTCGGCTCGGGCACGAGCATCGCCTCGACCCGGCCGCTCGATGCGACAAACTCGACCGTATCGGTCAGGTACAATTCGCCCTGGGCGTTGTCCGCCTGAAGATTGTCAATGGCTTGCTCGATAATATCGCGGCGGAAAATATACATCGAAGCGTTAACGGCCTGGCTTTGCGATTCGATTTGCGCGGCGTTGAGACTGCGGCCGGCTAGTTGAAGTTTTCGTTTACTGTCGCGGGCGTTTTTGATGTCCGCCGCCTCGACTATGCCAAGAACGTTACCGCGAGAATCCGCGACAACCCGGCCGAAGTTGCTGACCGGCGGCTTGGGTAACGTAGTGAGAACGAGATCGGCCTGGCTGCCGGCAAACTGCTCCAGCAATCTTACGACTACCCCCCGCCGGGTGATTTTATCGCCCATGACGATAAGCACCGGCCCTTGGTGGCCTTGGGATTTAAGAGCCTCGACGGCTATCGCGGCGGCATGGCCGGTGCCCCTGGGATCACCCTGATAGACAAACTGCACCCCCGGATGCGCCTTGGCTACCGTGGCCATCACCTGCTCAGCCATCTGCCCGACGACTACGATGAATCGCCGCAAGCCGGCTGATTTGTAAGTCTCGATCGCGCGAACAATCGCCGGAACCCCCGCAATCTCGAAGCATACCTTGTGCCGATTGGCCGAAGCCATCCGCTTGCCGCGACCTCCGGCTAAAATCACGCAAACCGTCTCTTCCCTCAAATTCATTTGTTTCATCTCGATTAGTCCCGACCAAGCGTTTATCACTATTAATTAAGGCTAACTGTAACTCTAATCGGGAAAAAAAACAAGCTATCGCCTCGGCATATAATTCCTTCTGTATGGGGCGTCAAATTCAATTAGATGGGTGCCGTGGCGGGAAGCGAAGCGACAGCCACGATGTTTGTCAACCGTAGGCCGAGTCTTGGCCCGGCGAAAAGAAGACGCAACCTTACTTTCATGGGATATTGGGATCTTTCAAAAATTCATTTCTGTATGGAACGTTAAATTCGGCTACAATGGCCGGCTATTATGATCGGAATTTCTAAACTCTATTGCGGCACGGTTGAAGCGTCGGACCCGTTGCGCTACGGGCGGCACAGCGGGCGGCTGCCGAGCGATCTGCTGCAATTCTCCGCCGACAAACGCCCGGTAATCGTATGGAACTGCACCCGCCGGTGCAACCTGAGCTGCATGCACTGCTACTCCGCGAGCGACAATCGCCAGGCCGACGACGAACTGACCACCGCCGAGGCCAAGACGATGATCGACGACCTCGCCGCATTCGGCTGCCCGGTGCTGCTGTTCTCAGGCGGCGAGCCACTACTGCGAGACGACGTGATGGAGCTTATCGGCTACGCCCGCCGGAAGAAAATGCGGGCGGTGCTCAGCACGAACGGAACCGCCATCACGCCGGCCGTCGCCGAACAACTCGCCGGTATCGACCTGAACTACGCGGGCATAAGCCTGGACGGCGCCTCCGCCGAAATAAACGACAAATTCCGCGGCTGCGACGGCGCATTCGAAAAAGCACTGGCGGGCATTCGCCACTGCCTGGTAGCCGGGGTAAAAGTCGGCTTGCGATTCACCATCAACCGGCAAAACGCACGGGATATCGGCGCGATTTTCGACCTGATCGAGCGAGAGAACATCCCGCGAGTCTGCTTTTACCATCTCGTAGCGGCAGGCCGGGGCGGACAAATCGCCCGCGAGCAACTTTCCGCCAGCCAAACCCGCGACGTGGTGGATCAGATTCTCACGCGTACGCGGCGGCTTCACGAAGCCGGGCGGCCCGTCGAAGTGCTGACGGTGGACAATCACGCCGACGGGCCTTACCTGTACATGAAGCTGCTGCGGGAAAACCCCGCCCGGGCGGAGGATGTGTATAAACTGTTGCGAATGAACGGCGGGAACAACAGCGGCGTCGGCATCGGCTGTATCAGTTGGGACGGCAGTGTGCATCCCGACCAGTTCTGGCGGAACCAGACCCTCGGCAACGTCCGGGCAAAGCCGTTCTCGGAGATATGGACCGACCCGGCCACCGCCCTGCTGCCGCAACTTCGCAGCCGCGGGGACTTTCTGCAAGGCCGCTGCCGGCAGTGCAAATTCCTGGACATATGCAACGGCAATCTCCGCGCGAGAGCAGAGCAGGCAAGCGGCAACATATGGGCAGACGACCCCGCCTGCTACCTCACGGACGACGAAATAAAGTAGAAGGTGGAAGATAGAAGGTGGCACAGGTTTGTAACCTGTGCCGTGGTGGTCTGGGAAGGCCACCACGCTCAAGTTAAGGGCCGTGCCACCCTGAATGTTGACACAAAGAGCTATATACCTTTGCAAAATAAGGAGTGATTAAGATTACCGATTCGCATCCAACTTCCGGCCCGGCGGCGTTGCCGTTGCGGATGTTATTCTGGGAGAGTACTACCCGGTGCAATCTTTCGTGCGTGCATTGCCGCCGGCTGGAGACAGACCCCGCCGACGACGAACTGACCACCGCCGAGGCGAAGGCCGTTTTCGACTCCGCAGCCGACCTCGGCAAACCCGTAATCGTATTTTCCGGCGGCGAGCCGCTCATGCGGAACGACTGGGAAGAACTGGCTGCCCATGCCCGCCAACTGGAACTGCCGACCGCCCTGGCGACCAACGGCACACTCATCGACGGCAACATGGCTAAGCGAATTGCCGCTGTCGGCTTCCGGCGGGTTGCCATAAGCATCGACGGAGCCGACCCCGCCACCCACGACGAATTCCGAGGCCAGCCCGGCGCATACGCCGCCGCCCTCGCCGGCCTTGCCGCCCTGCGAGCCGAGGCAGTGCCCGTCCAACTAAACGTAACCGTTACCACCGGCAACGTGGACCAACTCGACGCCATCTACGCCCTGGCCCGCGACCGGCAAGCCGTCGCCGTGCATCTGTTCCTGCTCGTACCTGTCGGCTGCGGCGTGCAAATCGGCGAATCGCGGCAGATTTCCGCCCGGCGCTACGAAGAGGTGCTCAACTGGGTTTGCGACCGGCAGGCCGAGGGCGATCTGGAACTGCGGGCGACATGCGCCCCGCATTATTACCGGGTAGCCGCAATGCGGGGCATGGACGTCGGCAAATCGCGTGGCTGCCTGGCGGGCATCTCAGTAATCTTCGTCAGCCATCGCGGCAAGGTCTTTCCGTGCGGCTATCTGCCGGTTGACTGCGGCGATACCCGCGACCAGCCGCTGGCGGATATCTGGCGGAACTCCCCGCAACTGCTGGATTTACGCGACTACGACAAACTCAAAGGCAAGTGCCGCCGCTGCGATTTCAGGCAAATCTGCGGCGGCTGCCGCGCCCGCGCCTACGGGGCAACCGGCGACTGCCTCGCCGAAGAACCCTTCTGCGACTATCAGCCGCAATGACACCGCGTACAAGTAGGGTGGGTGCTTGCAAGCAAGCCATGCCACCCAAACTATTAAACATAGCGTGGCGGCCTTCCCAGGCCGCCGCGACAATGGGTCGTTGGTGGCACAGGTTTGTAACCTGTGCCGCGGTGGCCTGGGAAGGCCACCGCGCGGGAAGTATGGGAAGACCACCGCGCGAGATGTGTGCCGCTGTGCCGTGTACCGCCTGGCCTAAGATTTACGCTTCACAATTCGGCTGGATTTTGTATACTGACTTTTATGGGGCCGTAGCTCAGATGGGAGAGCGATGCGTTCGCAATGCATAGGTCGTGAGTTCGAATCTCATCGGCTCCATTCGATGCCGTCTTTTTGCTCCTCTTTAACGAGGGGCAAAAAGGCTTGCCCGCGGCAGGCCATTCGCTTTGCTACAGAGGGAGAAATTCATGGAACTGACCGGTAAGAGAATCGCCATTATGCTCGACCAGCAGTATCAGGAGATGGAGGTCTGGTATCCGTTTTACCGGTTCATCGAGGCCGACGCGAAAATCGACCTTGTCGCCCCCGAGGCCCACACGATATACAATTCCAAGCTGGGCTATCCGTGCGTGTCCACGATGGCTGCCGGCGAGGTAAGCGGCCAGGATTACGACGCGGTGGTCGTCCCCGGCGGCTGGTGTCCTGACTTCATGCGTCGCTGCCCGCAAATGATTCGCTTCATCCGGGAATGCGCCCAGGCGGACATCGTGCTGGCGGCGATTTGCCACGGCGGCTGGATGCTCTGCTGCACCGACGCCCTGCGCGGCAAGCGGGCGACAAGCTTCATAGCCATCGAGCACGACATGCGTAACGCCGGCTGCCAGTGGGTAGACGAAGAATGCGTAATCGACGGCAAACTAATCACCGCCAGAAAACCCGACGACCTGCCGGCATTCTGCAAAGCAATCATAAACGCCCTGGCATAATTCACGCGAATAAGGCTGGGTGGCATGGCGACACCGAAGGGGTCGCCATGAATCGCCGCGAAACTACCCGGAAACACGGGCAAAACGTGGCTGTGTATAGCGTGTGAACGTGGTGGCCTGGGAAGGCCACCACGCGAAATTTCCCACGATATTGGGTGGCATGGCTTGCTTGCAAGCCATGTGTTTTTCGTCACCAATTATCGCGACTGTCGCTTCGCTCCCACCACGGCACCGGGCCATGAAAAATCGTCGGAAACCGCGTGGGTGCAAGCACCCACCCTACGGCCGTGTGTTCAATCAGTGGAGCATTCAAACATCGTGGCTATCTCTTGTCTCCAACTGGTTCCTTCTTGGCATTCTTCCCCTTTGCCGGTGGCTTTGGCAGGACGATTTCAGCTCGATAGATTGCCGTTTTGCCATCCTTGTCCGGTTTGGCGTAAAGGAGATATTTCCCACCGGTGCAGATCGCCCGTACCGGCCATTCGCCCAGCTTGACGGGTTTCCCGGATGAGATATCGTACAACGTCGATTGTATCTTCTCGGGCTTTTTACCCGACGTTTTATCCGGCTTTTTCCACGGCGTTGTTACCAGAATCGTACTGTTCCCCGGCCCGATGCCTGCAAGAACACCATCGGCTACGATTTTGCTTTGCTTGTTCCTGCAATCCCAGAAACGAACAACCTTTTTCCTTCCTTTCGGGGTATGTGGCTTGCAAACGTAGCATAGATAACGGCCATCACGCGTCCAGCGACAGGGGTCTTTGATCGATAATTTGTCCGGCAGCGTTGCGGTGATGGTCTTGGCCCGATAGTCATACAAAACGAACTTGAACTCGGGAGGCCATTTATTTTTGGATTTCTCATCCGGAACCATCATAGCGACCAAATCTGCAGTCGGGCTTATACTGAATATCATGCACAAGGGCCACTTTGCCACGGGGTATATTTTGTTGGACTGTCCCAGTGTAATGGTACATAGAATGGCGGTGTCCCAAATGGCGGTCAACGCTACTCCCTTACCCTTTCGTATCGTAGACATAATTAGCAAAGGACATCCCCTCTCCAACAGGGGCGTGAGTTTGCCAGTCGCAATGTCATACGCAACCAGTTGCCCCCGTTCAGGTTCCCTGAGGATACCGTCGCCATTCGCGTCAACACCGGTTCCGATGATTATCTTCGCCCCGGTTGCGTCAAAGAGATTATTCTTGAGCATCATCGCGGGCCAGTCCCCTTCGTGGAATGCTGGAATAGGCAAGATGGTGTCCTTACCATTAGCAATATTACGAAGGGCCAACTCATAGCACGATATGTCTGCCGGCTTGGTTGCGTGCCGTCTGTACAACAGCTCCTTGCCGTGCGGACTTAATTGCAGAGCATATGTTCCCCTGTATGCCAACCGCTTATGGCTAACTGTTTTGGAGTCCAGTATCTGTTTTTCGTTGACCAGTCGGGCAGCCTTACCAGCCGCAACTGACGACACCTGCACGCACAAAACACCCGTAACAATCAGAATCCATACGTTCTTCATGGCCTCACCTCATTTTGACTGGGATTTTATATGACCATCATCCCACGACCATCGGCGGCTATCACTCGAACAGTGCTGTGCCGATGCGGAGGATTGTTGCGCCTTCTTCTACGGCGATGGTGTAATCGCCGCTCATTCCCATCGAGAGGTGGCGGAAATTGTCTCCGCCGATTTTGTCCGACCGCATTTCCTCGAATATCTCGCGCAGGCGGGTAAAGCTCAGACGGGTCTTGTCTGGGCTGGCGCTCATCGGGCCCATTGTCATCAGTCCCACCAGGCGAAGATGCGGCAGTGTGGCAATCAGCTCGCCCAGATGCACCGCCGCCCCGACGGCGCAGCCGTATTTCTGGGATTCCTGCGAGCAGTTGACCTGCAGAAAAACGTTAATCGGCGGCAAGTCCATTTTCTCCGCCCGTTCCTGGAGTTCTTCAGCCAGACGGAGCGAATCGAGGGAATGGATAAAATTCGTCGCCTTGAGGACGCCGCGGACTTTATTCCTCTGGAGATGGCCTATCATGTGCCACCGAACTGGCCCAGCCAACGGATTTCGCCGCCGCTGGATATACGCGTCCAGTTCAGCAGCCCGGGAGATAAGCTGCGGCACGCGATTCTCGCCCAACTCGGTCAGCCCGGCATCGAGCAGATT
Source organism: Phycisphaerae bacterium (assembly GCA_021108335.1). GTDB lineage: Bacteria > Planctomycetota > Phycisphaerae > SM23-33 > SM23-33 > JAIORC01. Next base: position 9,536 of record JAIORC010000276.1, on the reverse strand, counting down.
TTTGACGGTAGGCAGATCGACCGCCTTGGTTACCGCCACGATTGTGATTCCTTTGGGGTCCCGCCCGATACGCCGGCAGGCGTCGGCAATATTCGCCCGGATTTTAGCCAGATTTTTCTCAATTTTGTTCCTGCTTACAGCCATGCGTACTTCTTTCTCCTTGAGGAAACCTCTAAAAATTCATTTCTGCTGCGAACGGCTGCAATTCCCGCCAGCTGCGTTGTCTGGTCAAAATCGTCCTCGACGTAGCTATGGCTACGCCTGCGGCGATTTTGCCCTTCCGCCTTGCCGGCAAAAATTTCGCTCGTTCTCGCGACGAAAGCAATTTTTAGCGGTTCCCTTGAACGGCAGGCCGCTGCCGATCGTCCATGATCTTTTCTAATCCGACACGCTCTTTTCGTCATAAAAATCGCCTAAAGCATCGTCCTCATACAACAATAGTTGCGAATCTTTGCCTGCCGCTTTCACCAGCGCCCTGTAAGACTCTTCCTGGTGACTACCCTCCCAACCCAGCACGATCAGCACAAGTTTGGCCTTGGCATTCTTAATCCGCCGTCCCACCTTCTCCGAGTCGAGAATTTCCTTATTGCGAATCAGCAGCACAATTGTTCCCGGCTTTTGCCTTATCGCTCTGGCAATTCCATCAGCCGGGCTTGAAGCCCCGCCAACCTCCACAGACCCGCCGTCGAACGAACTGGTAATTTTGGACTTGATCGCTTTCTCGCCCGCCGGGCCGCCCTTCCACATTTTATTGCCTGCGAGCGGCGATTTGTTTTCCCGGGCCAATACCACGCCGAATTTCATTCCGTCAAGCGACTGTATCGACGCTCGTACGATATCACGGGCATACAGATACATGCCGATCATTTTCCCGCCGGTGTCGATAACGTACACAACAGGCCCGCTCACGGAAACATTTTCCGCCACCGTAGGGCTATCACCGACCCGGAACGGATTGTCCATATCCGGTTTGGCACTATCCTCCTGCTCGGCATCATCTTCATCTTCATCAGCAAATGCCGTGTCGTCATCGTCATTATAATGCACGTCGTTATTGTTATCTACCGGCTGCTTGGCAAGGAGTTTGATTCCCAGCGCGACAGTCGCCCCGCCCACAACCACCAGAACCAGCAACAATATCAGCGAGATGATTCCCTGGAGCCGCACAGGATCGGCAGTCGGAATTGCCGCCAGCTCCGCAGCGCTCAAATCTTTCACGTTCACGCGTATCGATTCGAGAACATGCTCTTTGCCGACATGGTGCCTTACCGGAACAGGCTCCGGTTTTACCGCTACCGGTTCTTCCACTATTTCGGCTGGTGTTTCCCTTACTTCTACATCTTCATCCGATTCTTCGAACAACTCTATCGGTTCTGTCTTTGCTACGGTTTTCTTTATCTCTCCAGTTTTGCCTGGCGAAGCCGGACGAGACGGGGGCTTTTTGGGAATCGCCCTGGGCGCAGCCTTCGAGGGAACGCCTTCCGTGGCCGGTTTCGGCTTTTCCCGACTGGGCATCTGGGGTACGCCGGGTTTGTCAATTCGTGTTTGTGGAATGGCGCGTTGTGGAGCGGCTGCGTCCCTGGAAATAATCGGGCGCGAACTTGTTACGTCCATCAAACCGCTGGGATATTCCTTTCCACGGGTTCGTCGCTGCCCGCCAGGGCTTGACGGCCTGGCTCCGGGACTGTTTGGCCTTGCCATAGCTGCCAAACCACTCGACGCAAACATGGGAACCCGGATAATGGATTTGCAATATGGGCAGCGGCACATGCTGCCGGCAAAGGCCTCATCTACCGCAATCTTTTTCCGACATTCGCTACAACGTATTTTCGTCGCCATTGCGAAACTATTCTCCCTTCACGAAAATTCAATCACTACGCCAGCTTAGCCAGTCGATACCAATAAGGCCAACAAAAAAATATACGCCGACCGTTTCGAGTTCCGGTGAAAAAAAACCGCTGTTGCCATTCCAGGACATTCCTGTTGAAAAACACCTCTTTGACCCGTAGGCTGTTGGCGGTTATTATTGGGCTGAAACCATCAGACAGGAGCAATACATGTTTGTCGTTTTGAATGTGTTCGACATTATACCAGGCCGTGAGGCTGAATATGCCAAGTACCTGCGACGAGTAAAGGCCATTCTGGACCGCCACCGGGCCAGGGTGTTGGTATACGGCCGCACGCGAATGGTCTACAAAGGAAACGCCGCCCAGGAATATTGTGGCATTATCGAATATCCCTCGTTACGGAACCTGCGAGATTTCTCCGCCGATCCGGCATTCGCGAAAATCCGCCACCTGCGGGACGAATCCACCACAAATTACATACTAACCGCCGTCGAAGAGTTCGACACGATGGCCGCCGCCGCCGAATTCCTGGAAAATGGCGGCGATGGCGATATTATCGGCAAACAAACGCAAAACGATACCTGAGGTTAAATTCACATGCAAAGCGACACGATTAAAAAAGGGTTCGAACGGGCACCGCATCGCAGCCTTCTCAAGAGCACCGGCCTGACAGACAAAGACATCGCCCGGCCGTTTATCGGTATCGCCAACAGCTACACCGACGTCGTGCCCGGCCACTGCCATCTCGACGCCGTCGGAGAATACGTCAAGCAGCAGGTCATCGCAGCCGGCGGCACTGCCTTTATCTTCAACACGCCAGCGGTCTGCGACGGTATCGCCATGGGGCACGATGGCATGAAGTACTCTCTGCCCAGCCGCGAAACCATCGCCGACTGCGTGGAAACCATGATTCGCGCCCACCGCTTCGACGCGGTAATCTGCATCCCCAACTGCGATAAGATTATCCCGGGCATGTTCCTGGGGGCGATCCGCTGCAACATCCCGACGATTTTCGCATCAGGCGGGCCAATGGAAGCCGGCCGCGTCGGTGGCAAAAACATCGACCTCATCGACGCGTTCTACGCCGTGGCGAAACTCAAAACCGGCAACATGACAAAGAAGGCCTTCGCCGAATATGAAGACAACGCCTGCCCCACCTGCGGCAGTTGCAGCGGCATGTTCACCGCCAACAGCATGAACTGCCTGTCCGAAGCGCTCGGGATGGCCTTGCCCGGCAACGGCACGACCCTGGCTACAAGCCCCGTGCGAATGGAACTTTTCAAACTCGCCTCGCAACGGATCGTAAAGATGGCCGTCGAGTACAATCGCGGCGGCAGCAGGAAAACCTACCCACTCCTGCCGCGAAATATCATGACCAAAAAGGCCTTCGAAAACGCCTTCGCACTGGACATGGCCATGGGCGGCAGCACAAATACCGTGCTGCACATCCTGGCGATGGCACACGAAGCCGGCGTGAAATTCACACTCAAGGACATCGACAGGATCAGCAAAAAAACGCCGAACATCTGCCGGCTGGCTCCCTCGCCGACGCCGGAGGGCAAAATTTACCACATTCAGGACTGCCACCGGGCCGGCGGCATTCATACGATTCTGGGCCAGTTGCACCAGGACAAGCCCGCCGTCATCCATACCGACACGAATACCGTTACCGGCCTGTCGATGGGAAAAAACCTCGACCGCTGGTCGCTGCGTAGCAGGAAGCTCTGTCCGCCGGCGAAGAAGATTTACCGCGAAGGCTGGAAAGCGACCGGCCGCAGCGTCCCAGCCGTCCGGGCGATGTATCGCGGCGAAAAACCTGAAAAGCTGCCGACGATAAATACCGCCGCGCTGAACAAGCTGGACGTCATCCGGCCACTAGAGCGGGCATTCACGAAAAAGGGCGGGCTGGTGGTGCTCTACGGCAACATCGCGCGCAACGGCAGCGTGGTCAAGCTCGCCGGCGTCGATCCCAGCATGTACAAATTCACGGGCAAGGCGGTTATTTTCGAGCGGCAGGAAGCCGCCTGCCAGGGCATTCTCGCCGGTAAAGTCAAAGCCGGCGACGTCGTCGTCATCCGCAACGAAGGCCCGCGCGGCGGCCCGGGAATGCAGGAAATGCTCGCGCCCACCAGCTACATCAAGGGCATGGGCCTCGGCGAGAAGGTCGCGTTGATTACCGACGGGCGATTTTCCGGCGGCACTGCCGGGGCGTGCATCGGGCACATCGCGCCGGAGGCTGCCGCCGGCGGAGAAATCGGCCTGCTGAAAAACGGCGATATCATCGAAATCGACATCCCAGCCGGTAAAATCAACGCCAAACTCAGCCAGGCGGAACTGGCCCGACGAAAAAAGAACTTCAAGCCGCTGCCAAGCCCCATCACTCACGGCAGCCTGGGCAAATACGCAACCCTGGCAACCAGCGCCGACACCGGCGGAGTACTGGACTGGCCCGGCAAAACACAAAGCCAAAAGTAGGGAATCAAATTTGGAAACCACAGGCAGTTGCCATAACAGTAAAATCCCACCAGGTCTCTTTCGTCGGATAATGAAACGTCTGCCCTGTTGGGGTGTGGCGATATTGCTGGTCTTACCGCTACTGGCGCTTATGTACATCGATCTGGCGACTTCGTCCGGGGCGATATGGAGCCGTATACTATCGATTGGCATCCTCATTTTATTTCTAATCTCGTTGTTTCTCCCTGGAGCGATCAAGCGTCTCAGTTGGCGTCATTGTCTGGTAATGCTTGTTTTCGCGGCGGCGGCAGTCGGAGTTGAATTTGGGATAGCGATGCTGCCAATTAAGTGGGCCTTCCCGTATATTTTCCTGGTGGGAGCCATACCGTCGATAATATTGGTTGGTTTGGGTGAATGGATATTATCAAAGCACAAATCTCTATATAGCCTTTTTGCGGTATGTTTTACGACTCTCGCTGTTGGGTGTGTCGCGTCGCTCGCCTATCAGTCTTTCCGCTTTACCGAATATCGTTTAACCATAACCAGTTGGACATACGGCGGCGAGCGTACCGTACATGTGTTCCAACTGTTCTACCTTTTATCTGTGATTCTGACGTGGATTTTTTTGCCGCCGGTCTTACGTTTAAGCCACGCTCGCAAGCGAGTTGCTTTATACATTGCAGCCGGAGCTATGGCTGTGTCGATTGCAACGGTCTCCATGTTTTACCTGGCCATATATCCTCTGGCAGTCAAATCGCTGGACGGACATGGCCCCTTTGGCAAAGCCAGTGCAGCCACCATTCTGGAGGCACGTGGCAGGGAAGCCGACTTCAAAACCCTGTGGCGGGCAGTGGAAAAAAATGACTGGTCCCAACAAGACAAATTTCCACCATGGTGGGATTATCGCCATACGTGGATCGGCATTTTGGCCAGACACGACTTGCCAACCACAGCGGAGAGGCTGTCCCGGTTGGTTCGTAAAAATCCCGCTGAGAGATTGGCCGGGGCTTCTGCAAGCGTATTTGCAAAACAGAAACGATACGAGACAGTACCCATCCTTATGTGGTATGCACTGGAAGGTGGCATTGATGGTGATAATTGCCAAAAAGCCTTGGTAAATATGCAATTGCCCAGGGCCACACTGCCGATAATCCGTAACGCCCGTGGATTCGGTAGTCCATTGTATCCAGATTGCCAGGCAAAACTGACCGGCCTTTTGAAACATGACGCCGGGTCGGATTTAAACGCTTGGGCAGTATACTATGATAAGGTGATCGGCAGCATCCCCACTCCGCTTCCCGAACAATACAAAATTGAGACAGACCGCGTTATCAATTGTGCCGTTTCCTATTGGGATAGCCGGCGGCGACTTGATTTAGCAGTGATCCAACTTTTTATTCGGACATTAAAGGAAGCTGGCAAGGAAGATGTAGTTAGAGCCTTGAAAAAGGTAGGTTATTTCGCAAAAGCCCATCCAAAGGCAAACAGATGGGTTTATTGGAATACGGAAGTTGACCCCAAAATCAAAGCTCAATGGCCTGAAATAATGTCTCTTCACAATAAAGCATACCGGGATATGAACATTTCGCCTCCAGTGTGGAATTCTCCCGGAGTCGATGCCCTGGAAAAGGCGGTTGACGAATATGCAAAACGAGTCGATGCGAAAATCCTGAAATACCTCGGCGACTCACCACCCACAAAGAATACCAGGCAGAAATAAGGGGCTTTCAGCCGTTCGTACTCAGCGAAACCGTTTTAATTCCGTAACCGGGAAGGTCCATTCCGGTGTGCGGACTTGCGGCTCTGTGTTGAGGGGGTACCAGGGGTTGAGCTTGGCGTTGTTGGGGTTCAGCAGGATGTGCATGTCCTGGGCGGGCATGTAGCTCTGTGCCAGCAGGTAGACCTTGTAGCCGGTGGACGAATGGACGGCTATGTCCACCACGATCACGGAATGGCCACTGCCCCGCAGGCCGGGATGAATAAACACATCCCCGATCTGCATATCCAGATATTTTTCAACCGACGGCAACTCCTTCGCCAGCGAATACGTGCCCGCATACGCAAAGACGATATCGAGATATTTCCTGAACGACTTGTAGCTGTTGTCCGGCTTGGCGGTTTTGGCCCATGTTACCTTGTTGCCGGCAACGCGAGGCCGAACGCCCTTGGCCCACTTGACCCAATCGCAACGGTCGCCGGAAGTGAAATTAAAATGAATCTCATCCCACCGGTTCATCGCATAAAGATACTCAGCCCGCAGACGAATAACCGCGTCGGCACACTGCTGCAGGTCGCGCTTGCCGGTGTCGATGTCCAACACGGCGAAATGGGCGTTCTGGTTCCGCTTGGCCTTGCCGGTATGCAGGCGAACCGGCTGCTCGCCGGGCAACAGCGGCAGGTATCGCAGCCAGTGGGCAAAGCTGTCCGGGACGACGGCTATCCGGCGGAAACCGTTTGGCGGCGAAATGCGGGCAGCGATGCTGTTGGTGGTTTCGTAGTGTTCCGTCCAGGCATAGACGTCAGCCGGCGGCGGGTCCAACTTCGCCGGATTGACGTGGCCGCTGTCCGGCTTATCTTTCCCCTGCTTGCGAGATTCGATCTGAAGGTGTCGCCAATACAGCCCGCCGGCCAGCATAGCAACCGCCAGGAAAATAAACAACGCCCGCAGCCATCGCGACGGTTCCTTCTCCCCATCGGAAACGACGGTCTCTACGCCGCCGGAGAAATCGTCCGCGTTATCCTGCTCGCTATCGTCCTGCTCGCTCGAATTGTCTTTGGGGTCGGTATCGTTCATGAACACAAACCATTGTAAACCATCCAACTGCCGGTAACACGTTTTTTTGCGGATAAGCCGGGTTACCCGTCCAAGACAGTTTTTGCGAATCTGCATCCGCCGCCACAGTTTTGGAATTTTGTGCAGTCGGGGCAGTTGGGCTTGGCGTGTTTCTGGCGGAACTCGTGGACGGCGGGCAGATTCGCGAGTGTCGAGAAATCCTCCTCCAGCAGGCTGCCGAGAATGTCGGTGTTCTGCTCGCAGGTTCGCAGCCGTCCGAGCGGGCCGATGACCCATTTCAACTCGCCGCAGACGCATCGGCCGAAGTGCAGGTGCCGGTAGCGGCTGTGCGGCAACACGCAATCTTCCACGGGCAGCGTAACGGCGATCTCAAAGCCGAGTTCGACACTTTTGGCGTCGGCGCGGCGAAGCAGGCTGTCCAGTTCCCCCGTGCTGGGCAGGAACGTCTGCTGGTTTTTCTTTCCCTCGCCCGTCGGGACGAAACGGTTCAGCGCGAGAATGTCGGCTCCCAGGGCGAAGGCGATATCGATGATGGTTTCCAGGTCATGGCCGGTCTCGCGGGAAAGCAGCGTTGCGACGGTCAGCGACAGATTGAACGACTTGACCAGCGCGATGGCCTGACGGACGGAGTCGAAGACGTCCCGGCCGGTGATTCGCCGATAGCCGGCGTTGTCGCTGACGAAAAGCGAAATCTCGACATATTCCACCCCAGCCTCGACCAACCGCGTCAGCCGCTCGGCGGTAAGCAGCGTCGCGTTGGTCGCCAGGCCCAGCCGAATGTGCGGAAACCGCTCCCGCACAAACGCCACAACGCCGTCGAGATCGGGATACAGCAGCGGCTCGCCACCGGTAAACGTCAGCCATTGCGCGTCGGAATTTCCCAGCACCCGCTGCAGCATCTCGCAGGCAACGTCGGAATCAAGCTCGCCTATCGCCTGGCCGGGCTGCTTCCAGACATTATAGCAAAATCCGCAATCCAGATTGCATCGCGGCGTAATCTCGTAAACAAACCCAAATGGCATAGCAACCTTTCTGTATTACGAAGCGGGGCAACAATAGCTGCGCGGACGCAGGTTTCTGTAGGCCGGATCTTGATCCGGCGTTTTTGTGGTAGCCCCCGCGTGGGTGCAAGCACCCACCCTACCAAAACCACATCGCGCAGTGGCCTTCCCAGACTATCGTGCAGTACGAAAAACACATGGCTTGCAAGCAAGCCATGCCACCCAGTCTGTGGTTTTTGCAGGCCGGATATCTATCCTGATTTTTCCAGTTCTTTCACGGCGGCATCGACCATTGGGCGGTTTTTTTGCAATTGGTCAAACACCGCCCGCACCTGGCGGTAAGCCTGCCGGTACTTTTCCTTCTCAATCCGAGGCGATTTTCGAACTTGCTCCTGCTTGGCAGGCGGCTGGTTTATGTAGTAATCTATCGCCTGTTTGTAACCGTCAATCCAAGCCTCCGGATCGAAATAGGTCAAGTCACGTTTCTCTTTTTTGAGCTTGGCTATGGAGATCGCGTATTCGGGGGCTTTAATGGTGCCCTTCTGCTTCAAGGCCTCCAATTTCGCAATCCGCTGATCGACCTCCGCCAATTTTTTGTGCACCTCCCTCGGCATAACAACTTTGTCAGGAGGCATGGCCATGCGATAGTCAAAATTAACGGGCTTGACGATGGGTCGATAAGGCCAAGGCTGTGGTTTTCCGTCAAATGCGCCCAAAACGGCATGGAGGTAGATGTCGTTCTGAATAGCTTGGCGGGCGGTGATGAATTCCTTGCCTTTGATAATTCCCTTTTTACGCAGGGCTGCCAGCGTGTCGATCCGTTTTTCGAGGTTTTCCATCAGGGTAGCATGGCGTTGGATGGCAGGCATCGCCATACGTATTTTTTTTGTTTTATCGCCCTGTTGCATGTACTTAATTCGGTCGAGCGTTACGTTTGCCAGGGCCAACATGGGAATCGAGAGAGTTTTGGCATCCGGTTTGCCCTTCCATTCCTGGCTGCCAAGTTGCTGGTAGGTTCGCGTTACAGCCATTCGCATCTGCTGGGCACTATCCAACCCGAGACAACTGGCCAACTTCTTTTCCCACGCATGTGCCTGCTCAGCCGTAATCGTTCGGCCATAAGACTGAGACTCCTCGCCAAGACTTTTGCCATCTTTTTGGAACTTTGGTTCTACGGCGTTGATTTCCTCCCAGAGGGCTTTAAATTGTGCCCACTTTTCCGGTGAGGCCAGTTCCGGGGGGAAGGGCGAAGCCGACTTGGCGGCAACGCGGGCCTGGTTGGTCGATTTTGCTTTGTCGGGCGGGGTACAGGAGGCTGCGCCGAGGGCCATGACGAAGAACGTCATCGCCAGGAAGAACAGGCTAGGCCGTTGCCGCCGGGCCAACGGAACCCGCCGCATCCCCAAACAGACCAGAACCATCGCCACAACAAAAGCCGCC
>JAIORC010000379.1 GCA_021108335.1 Phycisphaerae bacterium | reverse complement strand
CGCAAGTCATTGTAAACAAAGCATTAACGTCGCGCCAGAAAAAAATGTCACTCACCACGAATGCACGAATGCACGAATTTTATACTGACGACAATTTGTCGATCATGGTGTGCTCCGGTTTTCACAAATATTTTGTGCACTTCATACCATGTTCTCCCCTCATTTTATTGTCCACTGAGTAACAAACGGCCGGTTACCACACTTCTGCTTGCAGAAGCACGCTTGTTACGGATTCCATCATGGCGAGACCCTCGGCGCCGCCGTGCCGCTCGTCTACATACTCTAAATGTTATTCAACCGCGGAAGATAAAAATCGAGGGGGAAAATCGTTTCCAATTGTCTTGCCGTGGGGGAAAGACCAAGTACGTTGCGGGGCGGAAGAAAACCAAAGAGCAGTCGGGTCATAGCCAGCCTCGGAAGGCTTACAATATTGGGTGCCTCTTCGGACGATATTTTGAGATTCTTTCCAAAATGAATCGTTGCCCGCTGATCCGTGTCGGTCATTTCCAGAGAAACACTGCCGGGGGTCTCGTTGCCCAGACTTTTGTATTTTTCGGCCATCTGCTCTCCAAACGCTTCGAGCACGCCCTTCAAGTCCATGATGCGGGCGGAGAAAAGATTTGTCTCCGACCAGCTTTCACTGGCGTCAGTGAGAGAATTGTTAATTTCGCCGTATATATCGGGCCTTTTTATGGTTACTTTGTCCAGGTCGGCTTTTTCCATGAGGCTCAGGAGTATCGCCAGTACCTCTGTGCCCCGGCCGCCACATTCAATTATCTCTGCAGGCGCCCAGTTACTCGTAATCACGTATGAACTGCCGGAAATCCACGTTTCGATATCCTCTCTGCCCTCCAGGAGACACGAAAAATCCGACTGCGATCTTACCGCACGCAACGGCTGGGCCTGGTAGGCAGCGATTATCAACTCCAGATCCGCCCCGCCGCCCTCATACTTGTGTATTTCCGTCTTTTCAACCTTGTTCCACCGAAGCGACTTGCGGGTTACGCTGAAGATAATATTGCGAAAAGCGTATTCCCAGCCGAAGTTGGCGTAACGCGGACGATAGCCGGACAGAACAGAAAGTGGATACCCCTTTTCGGACATTATGGACAAGCACAGCTCGAGCAACCGGCCCATCAGGCCTTTGCCTCGCCATGCGGGAGCCGTAGCTACGCCACCGATACCACCGACGGTTACGCTGCCTTTACCCAAAATACATTTTAAGGGAAACAGGCCGAGGTGACTTATTATCTCTTCTCCATCCTTAACGATGAGATTGTTTTGCAAAGCCGATTCTTCCCGGCGATAGAGAAGAGGATAATGGGTCTGGAAAAAGTCCGACGGTTCTTTGCCAAAAGTAGCCGCAAGAAAACGCATCAGCTCGTCAAATTCATCCAGCCGTGCAGGTCTCGGATTGCTCGTTGACGCATCTTTGTCTTGATTTTCCGACATTTTTCATGATCTCCGTTATGCAGCAGGCTGCATAACCTGCACTCTCGGTGTTGGCCTCTGATAGACGGCAATCGTAGCGACAGGCGACGGAGTATTAGCCGCCGAAGTCCGGTTCGGCATCGTCCGCGGCGGGGGCTGGCTGGCTTCGCGTGGTGGTGGGCCTGGTGGTTCTGGTGGGCCTTGCGGGCGGGAGCGTCGTTCTCCTGGCTGCTGGCTTGGGCGGAATTACCAGTTTGTCGCCCGGCTGCAACGAGTCGCTGTTGACACCCGGATTCGCCCGCTCGATCAGGTAAGAATATTTGCCATCGCCGTAAACGTTTTTGGAAACGCCCCAGAATCCGGCGTCGCCGCTTTTGACGATGTAATATTTTTTCCCGTCCGCGGCGATGGTTCGCCCGTGTTGCTCCTTGCGAATGCGGGCAGCCGTTCCGCGAGTGGTCGTGGTTGGCGTGAGTTTCTTTTTCGGCAGCGGAGGGATTATCAGCCTCATGCCCGGCCGCAGACGCGTGGGGTCTACCGTGGGGTTTGCATCCCTGATATGCTCCCAAAGATGGCCTTTCTTGTACACGCTGTCCTTGGCGGCAATACCCCAAAGCCCGGCGGTGTCTGCCTTGGAGACAATATAAATCTTTTGGCCGGTAACGGTAGTGATTACTTTGCCGTGGTCTATCGCTTTAGCTGCAGGCGCCTTGGCGGTAGCAGCCGGCAACTTGGGAATGTATAAAATCTGTCCCGGCCGCAGCGCGTTTTTGTTAACTGTGGGGTTTGCTTCGGCGATGAGCGTCCAGTGCTTGCCTTTGCCGCGGCCATATACTTTTTCGGCGATTACCCACAAGCTGTCGCCGCCTTGTATCTTGTAGGTCGTCTTGCCGGTCATATCAAGAGACCGGGGCCTTTTGACTGCCTGAAAGCTGGTGTTTTCACCGATAGGATCCTCGTCCACGGGGCGTTTGACGACCTTGAACCCGCCCGGATCGACAGCCTCGGTTTTTGTGGTCTTCTCAATCGGCTTGAGAACATCGGCCGCTGCGTCAGCTTTTCCGGCAAGCTTGGTATTTTCCGGCAGTCCCCAGGCATTGCGGGTTTTTTCAGCGGCAATGTCCGTTTTCCCGGCAGCATCTGTTTTTTTCTCCACTTCAACGCGTACAATTCCTTCTTTGCCGCTTTTTGCTTTATCGGACTTGTCTGTTTCGTCGGTTTCCCACTGGCTTTTTTTTACGGGTTTTTCGGGATCGAAGGTTCCCCAGAATTCCTTTGTCTTATCGGTATCCGTGGTGGTCGTGGGCTTTTTGAAGGTTGATGAGTCGCTGGGGCTGCCGGTGTTGCCCAGGACGAGGCCTTCTTTGTCGTCGGCCTTTTGTTCCTGGGGTTGCTTCCGGTCTATAACCAGGAAGGCGGCAACGCCCCCGATCAACAATATCAGCCCGGCTATGATGCCAATTTTATAGTCTTTATTCATAATACTCACTCCCAGCCCGGGGGCTTCCTGTCGCAACGACGGAAGTTTTCCGTTTCCGTGTTTTGACGGGGAAATAATAAAGCCATTAAAAAAACGTCTACGCTGATATTATGATTCTTTTTGAGGCTGTGAGCCAGTAATTTTTTGCGGTTCATTATAAAAAAAGCTCATCCGCCGGCAACAATTCGTTGAGTATCGCGAGCGATCATCAACTCCTCGTTGGTGGGAATCACCCATACCGGCAAGTCTGAGCCGTTGGCGGTAATCGGGCCTTTCTTGCCGCCGACGGTGTCGAGGTTCCGTTTCTCATCGGGAATAGCACCCAGGCGGGTGAGCTTTTCGCAGAGCATTTGCCGTACAGGCAGGGAATTTTCCCCGATGCCGCCGGTGAGAATGACCGCATCTACACTCGGCAGGATTGCGTAATACGCGCCGACGTACTTCTGCAGCCTGTAAACAAACAGGTCGATGGCCAGCTCGGCACCTTTTTCTCCACGGTCTCGATGCCCCAGCAGGTCTCGCATGTCGTTGCTCAGGCCGCTTACGCCGATCAGGCCGGAGTCTTTATTGAGTGCCTTGTCCACATCTTCGGGCTTCATGCCCTGGGAAATCATGTATAGCACGACGGCTGGGTCGATGTCTCCGCATCGCGTTCCCATCACCAATCCTTCCAGCGGGGTCATGCCCATGGAATGCTCAACTGCCTTGCCACCTTGGATTGCCGTCATCGAACAGCCATTACCCAGATGGCAGGTAATGAGGTTGATTCCCTCCAGCGGTTTACCGAGCAGAGTCGCCGCCTGCTGCGTAACGTAGCGATGGCTGGTGCCGTGAAAACCGTACCGACGGACGCCGTATTTGGTGTACCACTCCGCCGGCACCGCGTAACGATATGCCTCCGGCGGCAGCGTTGAAAGGAAGGCTGTGTCCCATACCGCCACGTGCGGAACTTTGGGCATAGCCGCCATCGCCGCTTCGATACCCATCAGGTTCGGCGGATTGTGCAACGGGGCGAGTTGACTGTTTTTGCGAATAATGGCGATGAGATTGTCGTCTATCCGTGCCGACTTCGTCGCATCCTCGCCGCCGTGCACGACGCGATGGCCTACGCCCTCGATCTGACCGATGTTCTCCAGTACGCCCAGCTTGGGATCCAATAGCGTTTCGAGAATGATATTCAATGCCGCCGTGTGATCCGGGGCCTTGATTTTGAATTTCAGGGAAGTCGCCCCAGCCCGCATTTTCAAAATAGCATCACCTGTGCCCACCCGCTCCACAACACCCTTGGCCAACACTACCTCATTGGTCATGGAGAACAACTGGTACTTGATTGAACTGCTTCCACAATTGACGACGAATACCTTCATGGCGAACCTTCTACTGAATATAAACTACTCTCAAAATATGTTTCTGCCGCGAACGACCGCAAGTCGGGCGACAAAAACACAATTCCGGCAGACAGGGTTGCCCGGCACCGCAGCCAGGCTCTTCCGGCATGAACAACAGTAAGGTATTCCTACGGCAAAAAAGCAATTCTGTCAAGCATAGTCTGTCGTCTGTAGGTTATGCAGCTTGCTGCATAACGGGAATTACGGGGAGAGGTGCCGGAAAATACTCCCGCACATTGAGGGTGGGTATTTCGAATCATTTTTCCGGGAAACCAGGTTTCAGGGTATAATCCAGAGAGTTCCTGCCGAAGAATGGGCCTGTAATTCAAGGGTGGCGTGCGGTTTTTTGTATGCCACTTGACGAGACCGCCTCAATGGCCTATCCTTCAAGTAGAGAGGTATGTAATACGACATTCAGGGAGTATCAGTGGCGGCAACCAATTTCAAGCGATCCTTTTTTCGAGGCCTGGCGGCGATTTTGCCGACGGTGCTGACCCTTGCATTGATTGTCTGGGTTTTCTCGAAAATTCAGGACTATTTTGGTCGATATATTAATGAGGGAGCCATTTGGCTCACCCGGATAATATGGGTCAAAATTATCGGCATGACCGACGAGGACCAGATCAGCCGATTGACCGCCGATATAACGCAGTTCTGGGATCATTATCTTTTTTGGGTCGGATTCCTCCTGGCAGTGTTTGGTGTATATGTTTTCGGGCGATTCCTGACAAGCTACTTCGGGCGATACCTTTATCGCGCCGCTGAGCGTGGGATAATCCAACTGCCGGTGATTAAACAGATTTATCCGTCGGTCAAACAGGTAACAGATTTTTTACTGACTGAACGAAAGATGGAGTATTCCAAGGTCGTCGCGGTGGAATATCCACGTAAAGACATATGGTCAATAGGGTTAGTAACAAGTTCCGGTATGCGAACCATCAACGAAACCGTCGGGAGCGATCTGCTGACGATTTTTATTCCTTCCAGTCCCACCCCCGTTACAGGGTATACTATAACCGTCCGGCGGGAAGATGTAATCGACCTGCCGATCAGTATCGACGAAGCTCTTCGGTTTACGATCAGCGGCGGGGTGATCCAGCCGTCCAACCAGAAAGCCGACAAGTTGCCGGTCATTTCGTCGAAGCTACAAAGTCTTACTGGGTCTGAAGATAAGGAGAGTGCTAAGTGAATATCAGAATTAACACACGACACATGGAAGCATCGGCTGCCCTGCGAGAATATGCTGAAAGCAAGGTCCAAAAACTTCCCAAGTACTTTGATGGCGTCCAGTCCGTCGAAGTGATTATGGAAATGGAGGCCGGCCAGTCCAAAGCGGAAGTCGTTGTTCAAGCCTCTCGCAAGACAACGTTTGTGGCGCATCATCGCGCAGAAGACATGTATGCCTGCATAGACCAGTGCATGGATAAGGTTTCCGAACAAATTCGCCGCTACAAGGACAAATTGCGGAATCATAAAACCCATGCCCCTTCCACCGGTGGATTGGAATAAAGAATAATTCTGACATATTACAGGTTCTCTGAATTATATTTATCCACCCTCTGGAAATTTGCCTGTCTGTAGTGTACACTACCGGCCCCATTTGCGAGGCTGACTCGGGAGAGGTTCGACCGAGGGGACAGTAGTGATGTATCAGGTTTGATCCAGGAGCAGGATATGAAATTTTCTGACATAGTGGTTACCGACGCCATTCGGGCGGAACTGAAGGCGACAACACGCGAAGAGGCAATAGAGGAACTGGTCGAAGCGATGGCTGAGGCTGGGGCGATAGCAAAGAAAAACATCAAGGATATTTCCAAAACGATTATCGCTCGCGAGTCGCAGGCAACCACGGGAATCGGCAAAGGCATTGCCTTGCCGCACGCTAAAATCAAGGGTATCAAAAAACCCCTCGTTACGCTGGGCGGGGCGCCGGAGGGGCTGGATTTCTGCAGCCTGGACTCCAAACCCGTCTATTCGGTAATCCTGTTGCTGAGCAGCCCGGATTCTCCCGACGAGCACCTCCAGGCGATGGAAACGATTTTCCGTCACGTACAGCGGGATATGTTCCGCAAATTCCTTCGCCAGGCGAAAACCAACGAAGAAATAGCGGATTTACTTAACGAAGCCGACGAAATGACTTGATTCGCCACGGCGATTTTAGGAACGGACCTTTGGCAGTGGTTGAACAAGATGTTACAATAGTCAACAAATACGGACTGCATGCCAGACCGGCGATGCAGTTTGTTGAGTTGGCCAATAGATATTCCTGCGGAATTGAGGTAACCAAAGCCTCGCTGACCGTCGATGCCAAGAGCATTATGTCTGTAATGCGATTGGCGGCGACCAAGGGAACCGTGTTGAAGATTACCGCCGATGGGGATGATGCCCATACGGCGATTACTTCGCTGGCGGAATTGGTCGACAGCGGCTTTGGGGAAACGTAAACTAGCAGCCCGCTGCCAGTGCGGAGCCGGAACAACAGGTGTTCCGGTCCGACAGGCAGTCGGCTATATAAAAATTGCTCCACGAGGGCTGTTCCGTTACGCGCCTGGTGGTGCGCAGCAGCATACGGAAACACGATATGATTCGAAAAACGGGCATAGGGGTTTCTCCCGGGGTCGCCATCGCCCAGGTGGTGGTGATCGATAACGAGGAGTTCGACATCCCCGAGCGGCATGTGTCCGTTGATCACGCCCAAGGTGAAATAGATCGGCTCAAAGAGGCAATCGTTGTTTCCCAGGAGGAGATTCTCGATTTGCAGCGTCGCACCGTCGAGCGGATTGGTACGGAGGCTGCCCGGATTTTCGATTTCCACCTCGGTCTGCTGGACGACAAGGTTCTCTTCCAGAAATTTAACGACACGATCACCAGCGGGAATGTTACCGCCGAATATGCCGTAGCCACCGTGCTGCGTGCATATGCCAAAGAATTTCTCTCCATGCCGCAATATCTCGCCGAGCGGGTCAAAGATGTTTACGACATCGAAAAACGCCTGCTGCGTAATCTTACCGGCCAGAGCCGCCAGTCGCTCAGCCATCTGGACCGGGACGTGGCTGTTGTCGCCCACGACATGACTCCCAGCCAGACCGCCGGTATGGACCGCGAGCACATCAAGGGCATTGCCACCGATGCCGGCGGAGCGACCAGCCACACCGCAATTGTCGCCCGCGCGTTGGGAATACCAGCCGTCGTGGGGCTTAACGATATTACCGCCGCGGCCACCGGCGGCGAAATGACCATTATCATCGACGGAACGCGGGGCCAGGTCATCGTCGATCCCGATCAGGATACTCTCAGGGAATTCGAGCAGATCGCCCGGCAACAGGATGAGTTCGTCCACAGCCTCGACGCGCTGCGGAAACTGCCGGCAATTACAAAGGACGGGCACGAAATAAGCCTGTTCGGCAATATAGAATTCCCCGAAGAGGTCGATACCGTAATGAACAAGGGCGGTTACGGCATCGGCCTGTACCGGACTGAATTCCTGTTTCTCGGGGCAGATACCGAACCGTCCGAGGAAGATCATTATCGGGCGTACTGCAAGGTTATAAAGGCCTGCGGAGACAAGCCCGTGATTATTCGCACGCTGGACCTGGGGGCGGACAAGTACACCCAAAGCCGTGCCCGAAACCCGGAACGAAACCCGTTCCTGGGCTGTCGGTCGATCCGATTCTGCCTGCGGAATATCCCGATTTTCAAGCGGCAGATACGGGCGATTCTCCGGGCGTCGGTCCACGGAGACGTACAGATGTTGTTTCCCCTGGTTACGAATCTTACCGAGTTGCGGCAGGCAAAAAGCCTTGTGCGAGATGTCGCCGAAGACCTGGAAGAGGAAGGCTTGGCCCATCGGCCCGATTTGCCGATCGGCATAATGGTGGAGGTTCCCTCGGCGGCGTTGCAGGCCGACGCGTTCGCCAAAGAGGTGGACTTTTTCTCCATTGGCACCAACGACCTGGTGCAATATACCCTGGCGGTCGACCGCGGCAACGAGAATGTCGCGTCGTTGTTCACGGCTGCCCATCCGGCGGTGCTTCGCCTGATCCGCGAGGTCATTCGTACCGGTTTGCAGCACGAAGTGCCGGTGAGCCTGTGCGGTGAAATTGCCGGCGACCCCACCTATACCCTGCTGCTGCTGGGGCTGGGGTTGCGGCGGTTCTCGTGTACGCCGTCGGCGATTCCCGAAATCAAAAAAGTAGTCCGCTCGATTACCATACAGCAGTCCCTGGAAGTGGCCAGGCAGGTAAGCCGGTTCGATACAGACCAGGAAATTACCAACTATCTCCGAACGGTAACGCGAAAAATTATTCCGGAGGTATTCGGCGACTGAAACGGATACGACAACGAAACCATACCGGGCTGGGTGGCATGGCGGGAGCGCAGCGACAGCCACGACCGGAGTTACAACGAAATTTCACCAGCGCCACGCGGCGACGGCGGAAAAGGAATTACAAAGCTGAATACGTTTGAGACACAATGCGAATCGCCTCGGCGATGGAGTCTTTGCTTCACCGTTACCGGTGATCTGCGATTTCTTTCGCATCACGACATGATGCGGACGATGGAGCGGGTAACTGCGCGGGCGGCATTGCCGTTGCGATATTCCCAGGGGTTCAACCCCCGGCCTGCCATTTCGCTGCCCGTTCCGCGTCCGGTTGGTGTTGCCTCCCGCGACGAGAGGCTGGTTATCCGGCTGGAGGAGGACGTTCCCGCAGCCGAGTTGCTGGAGCGGTTGAATCGCCATTCGCCGGAAGGGATGGAGTTTCTCCGGGCCAGGCTGATAGACAAAAATGCCTCGTCCCTGCCCGGCGGCATTACCTATTGCAAGGAAGTTACCCTCTCGCAAGCCGGGCCGTTACGGGCGCGGCTGGACGAGTTGCAATCGCAGGACGCCTGGTGTGTCCAGCGGCGTGTCAAGCAAAAGCGGCGAGGGCGGCGTGGCCCCCAGAGTGCCCCGGCAACGCAACCGCTGGATATTAAACCGCGCATTGCGAACCTGGGCCTCGATGATATGACGCTGCGTTTTACGTGCGTACCGCTCGACAGCGTTTGGGCCAGGCCCGGCGAGATTCTCCAGACCCTCGGTCTGGGACAGCCGGAAGAACTGGCCTTGCTGGTCAGAACCAAAATTCAAGACGAAATTGATAGTACAACGGAACGATTAACGAATTAATCGCTCCCGTTTGACAACAGAATACCGGTTCCGCGAGCTTGGACGCTTTTAAGTAAAAAGTAAAAAAGTAAAAAAGAATCAGCGCCGCTCGCGGGCCATACAAAACTCGAAGGAATAATTGAATGAGTAAATTGATGTTGATTAACACGGTAGCAGGCCAGGAGTGCCGCATCGCCATTCTCCACGACAAGCGGCTTGAGGAGCTTTACACCGAACGTGCCTCCTCCGCCAGCCAGGTCGGGAATATTTACAAGGGCCGAATCACGAATATCGAGCCGTCGATCCAGGCGGCGTTTATCGATTTCGGTGGCGTGAAGAACGGGTTTCTGCACATTTCCGACGTGCACCCGCAGTTTTTCCCCACCAATGGCGACGAGGGCAAGGGCATCGAGCAGGTCGGTCGGCGGACAGCCCACCGCACCCGTCCGCCGATTCAGAATTGCCTCAAACGCGGGCAGGAAGTTGTCGTCCAGATGACCAAGCAAGGCATTGGCACCAAAGGCCCGACGCTTACGACGTATCTCTCGATACCAGGCCGGCTCATGGTGATGATGCCAGGCATGAGCCGCACCGGGATCAGCCGGAAAATCGAAGACGAAGACATCCGCGCGAAAATCCGCAAAATGCTCGAACAGGTTGACGTGCCCAAGGGCATGGGGATTATCGTGCGCACCGCCGGAATCGACCGCACCAAGCGGGATTTGCAGCGGGATATATCGTATCTCGCCCGTCTGTGGACATCGGTCAACAAGGATATCGAAGACGCCCCCACGCCGTCGGAGGTTTATCAGGAATCCGACCTGGTAATCCGCACCATTCGAGACGTGTTCGATTCGGAAATCGAGCGGATTATCTGCGATTCGAAGGAAGTTGCGGTGAACGTCAAGGATTTTCTGAATCTTGCACTGCCGCGGGCGAAATGCAAGGTTGAGCTGTATACGGGCAAGAAGGGCGTGTTCGAGGAATTTTCCGTCGAGGAAGAAATCCAGAAGATTCATTCGCATCGGGTGGAGATGAAAAACGGCGGGTCGCTGGTCATAGACCAGACCGAGGCGTTGGTGGCTATCGACGTTAATTCGGGCAGTTTTCGTGCTCACTCCGACGCGGAAAGCAATGCCTTGAGCCTGAATCTCACAGCGGCTGAGGAAATCGGCAGGCAGCTTCGCCTCCGCGATATGGGCGGCGTGATTATTATCGACTTTGTAGACCTCCGCGACGAAAAACACCGCCGGCAACTCGAACGCAAGCTGCGGGATATCCTCAAGAAAGACCGGGCCAAAAGCAAGGTGTTGCGGATCAGCAGTTTCGGGATTGTGGAGATGACCCGCCAGCGGCTCAGGCCGTCTTTAAAGCAGAGCATTTACTCTCGTTGTCCGCACTGCGAGGGCACCGGCCAGATTATGTCCCAAGAGTCGGTCGCCCTGTCGGTGATGCGTAATTTGCAGGTCGCCTGCGCCAATGCCGACGTCGCCGAAATCAATATCACCGTCTCGCCGCTGGTGGCCCACCACCTGTCCAATTCACAACGCAACACCATTGCCGAACTCGAACAACGCACCGGGAAAGCCATTGTCGTTACCGCCGACAGCGAGCTTGGCGGAAATGACGTGAAGATTACCTGCGTGAACCATCGCGGAACTTCGATTGCCTGGGATGCGCGAGCCAAAGGCGGCAAGAAACAATCCGGGGCGGAAATGGTGGACGTCGATACGCTTCTGGGCAAGAAGAAAGGCAAGCCAGCCAAGGCGAAAAAGCCAGCCAAGGCGGAAGCAGCCACGAATGACGCGGAGGCGGAATCCGACGAAACGCCGGCTGCCGATGCGAATAAGGAAAAAGATGGTGCGGAAGCGGCGGAAGAAAAGCCCGCGAAGAAATCCCGCAGGCGAGGCCGACGCGGCGGAAGAAAAAACAAAAAGGCAAGCAGCTCCGCCGAAGAACAGGCCAACACCTCAGAAGATAAAACCGATGAAAAACCAGCCGAAGATTCCACAGAAAAAACCGACGAAAAGGCGGGCGAAAAGACTGACGAAAAGGCTGGCGAAAAGACTGCCAAGAAATCTCCCAGAAGAAGGAGAAGCAAATCCGCAAAATCCGCCAAACCTGCCGATTCCGCTGAATCAGATTCGTCTCAGCAATCCGAAGCCGCGGATAAATCAGGCGACGGGGAAACCGAATCCCAGACTGGAGCTGAGGCTGAAACTGAAATTAAAAATTCTTCCGACACGGAAAAGTCTGGCGACGAAGCAAAGTCGGCAAAGAAGTCCCGCAGGCGAGGCCGTCGCGGCGGCAGAAAACATCGAAAGACCCCCGCCACCGACAGCGAAGAAATCAAAAACGCCACAGACGAAACAGAACAACCCGAACAGAAAAAAACAAAATCCGACGAACCCAAAGAATCCAAAGAACAACCACCGACAGCAGAGTAACCGGTTTTAGTGCGGATTAGTCATGAACACGTTACTTCAACAGTACTTTAATTGTTTGGATAGTCTGACTGATTGTCTTGAGCCGCAATGTTATGAGATAATTGGTTCGGAGGATCCGCCTCGATTATTAGTGATTAGTTACACTGATATTCCAGAGGTGCAACATACGACTGCTTTTACATATGGACTGTCTTGTATAGATAAACCCGAGTGGCTATATGGACGGCCAGAGATACTTATAAGTGTAAAATCGCAAGACAACGCTTGGGCATTGGCCATGGGAGATATAGTAAAGAGAACCCGTTATACCTCTTTGTTTGAATACGGCACGATATTAGACTTTGGAGAAAAAATCTCAACCGATTCGGAGATGAGCTGTTTTTTTATTTTTGCTAATTCGTTACTGGAACAAGAAGATTCAAAAGTGATGCTTTCCAATCAATTGATCAATTTTGTACAACTGTATCCAATATACAAAGAAGAAGTACCGATTCTTCGTAAAAAAGGGATAGAGGAATTTTTCTTCAAAACAGATATAGATTTTTATAATGTACAAAGGCAACCTTTTAAATCTTAATTGAAGCCAGATAGGTTATGCAGCTTGCTATATAACAGAAATTACTGGATTGGCGTAGATGGGGGGCTAGAAATATGATGCATTGCCTGAAACTTGGACTCATTACGTTCTCGGTGGTATTGGCTGCTAACCTGAGTGGATGTACTCCAGGGTCGCCACGGGAAGCAAGTGAAACCATGGTCCATTGGGATAGAATGGGTACGATGGTTATTGCGATGCGGGAATTCGACGGCGTAAGCCGGTATCTGCTGGAGGGGAAAGCTGCTCTGAAGGTTGCCGAGGCTCTTCGGAAAAACACAGTGGCAGAGTCGTATCCTTCTCGCACCACCCAGATGACAGGTGGTACGTATGTCTTAGTATGTGCATTCGAACAGGACGGGGGCCCATTGCATCGGTTCCTGGTAGACTTCCAATCTTACGAGGGAATGCCCACCAAGAGCAATCCAACTCCAACCCAACGGGAGGACCAATGCAACCAAAGCACGAGGTGTCGCTTTGTATTAACGCTTGTCGAAGAAAAAGGACTGCTTCTTTCGAGGGTGCAATTTAAACAGTACTCGCAGCAGTTTGACTGCATTGGCTATATCTTTTTATACTGGAAAAACTAGGCAGGTAGGTTATGCAGCTTGCTGCGTAACGGGAATTACGGAAAGATGTGCCGGAAAATTGTTATGCAACAAGATAGCCTACATGGTTTCAATTCCGGCTGGGCAAATATGGGACAAGGATCAAAAATGCCACAACGCTCTCAGATAGGAATAAGAAAGGTTTCGATTCTGCTCATTTTTATGGCTGTGGGTTGCGGAAAAGTCATCCCACCGCCCACACCCGCCCCTCTCGTGCCCATTTTAGAGGACACAGAGATAGTATGGCTCGGTGTTACAGATTCGTATATTGTAAGTGTTTGGGCGGACGGGGTCGTGGGGTGTTGGGAAATTGATTCCGGGAAACTCAAAACCAGCTTCTCGTTACCTGACTACAAGTTTAATGATGTCAGCTTATGTATATCGCCAGGGGCCAAGCCGCTGCTTGCTTCCATAAATGGTTCTAAACTCGACAGTCGTTGCGATTTTTATGATATTCTAACTGGCAAAAGCGTAGGGGTTATTACGATTGCAGAAAAGGCAGGCCTCTGGGTTGACGGATTCAGCAAGAATGGCCGCGAGTTGTTCTGTTCTACATCAGCCTCTTGTGCTGTTTTTCGCATAAATATTAAAACGGGCAAGGTAAATAGGCTTGAACATCCTGATGATTTTGTGATGGCGACATATTTTGAAGAAACGGGCAAATATTTCGTCAACGTCTGTCAGGATTACGTTGCGTGCAGGGATTGGAACGGTCGTATTTCGTGGAAGAAAAAAGTGAACTATTATACCTCGCAAATGGGCAAATTTGCAGGTGTTTTACACGAGTCTTTAATAACCTCCTACATACTGCTGCAGAACGACCCTGGGCCGGGCGTGATGGCATTATCACTAACAGATGGGCGACAGCTTTGGAGCGACTCCACAATATACAAAAAAAGCATAAGAGCCTGCTCCCCAGATGGACAGATACTGGCTACATGGAATAAGAATTCCTTAAATCTAATAGACATTCGCGAAAAGAAACATTCAAAATTTCAAGGAATTGACGGGGATATAGATGCCCAATTTACTCCAAACGGCAAGTACCTGTTAATAGCGACCAAGCTGGTAATAGCCGAAATTAGCAATCAAACTTACACGCTTCGAAGAAAAGGCAACAATGTCGTATCGATTATAGATATTAAGGCCGCCAAAATCGTTGGCCAGTTGGCCTTGAAAAAACCCAGAAAGAAACAGGACAAATAAAATTCCGGAAAGATTATACCGGTAACCTGTTTCGTACAATTACCACTGCAGATTATTTTGCGGGCCATCGTAAAACAATCCTGATTATTTTACGACGCTACCGATAATAATCATATTTGTAAAATCGGCAAAAGGCAGGGCCTCAGCCTGGCAACTGGAATACAATCACCGGCAGCCTGTGGCATAACAGGAATTACGAAAAGATGTACCGGAAAATTGTTATGCAACAAGTTGCATAAGAGCCTGTCGGACTATTGGCGCGCTTTTCGGCGGAGAATTTATTATACTTCCCGTATGCCTGCTACATTTATCAACGTCGATCGTAATACCCCAATGCTCCTGCCGCCGGATTTGCGGGAATGGGTACCTGAAAATGATATGGTTCACTTTGTTCTGAATGCAGTCGAGGCTGTGCCGTTGACGGCTTTCAAAATCAATCATCGCGGCTGCGGCGACGCACAATATCCGCCGCGTATGATGTTGGCTCTGCTGATATACTGTTATGCCAATGGCATTTTCGGTTCCCGTCGCATCGAGCGGGCTACGTGGCGGGACATCGGCATTCGCTACCTTACCGCGGACACGCATCCGGATCACGACACGATCTGCAAATACCGTCGTGAAAACTTCGACGCCATTGCGGAGGCGTTTTTACGCGTGTTGCTTTTGGCCAGGGAACTGGGTGTGTTGAAGGTCGGCACGGTCAGCGTGGACGGCACACACATTCAGGCCAATGCGTCGATTGGCAAATCGCTGCGATATGACCGGGCCAAGGTATTGGAAGCCAGGCTCAGCGAGGATATTGCGGAGTTGATGAGCCAGGCCGAGCAAAGCGATACGCGGGATGACAACGATGGCCAATCGTTGCCTGATGAGATCAAACGTCGTGAGACGCTCCGCGAAAAAATGCGGCAGGCCCAGGCGAATCTGGAGAGGCGTGCCAAGGCCCGTGCCGAAGCCCAGCAGTCAGAGTATCAACGCAAGTTGTCCCAGCGGGAACAACGCGACGGCAAGCGAAAAGGACAAAAGCCCAAGCCGCCCAAAGATACGCCCTCTGGTCATGATAAAACCAACCTGACTGATGCCGACTCGCGGATTATGCGAAAGTCAAAGCGGTCGGAATATCGGCAGGCTTACAATGCTCAAGTGGCTGTTGACGCTGACGGCTCGCAGTTAATTCTCTCGCGTCATGTAACAAATTGTGCCGCCGATGCAAACGAACTCAAGCCGGCAATAGAAAATATTCCCGATGTTCTGGGCAAGCCGGAGACGGCGTTGGCGGACAGTGGTTATATGAATAGCGATGCGTTCGAGGATTTGGAAGCTGCCGGAGTGGATTTATATGTCTCCGTCGATGCCGAGGACAGCCATGCCCAACGACGCTACGATTATCGTCCACCCAAGCAGAAAAAAACAAGAACCCTCACCGTTGCAGCCTTGCTGGCTATGCGTGAAAAAGTTGCTACGGAAGAAGGCCGTCGCAAGTACGCCAAACGAAAGAGCACGGTTGAACCGGTGTTCGGGATTATCAAATCAGTGATGGGATTCCGGCAATTTTTGCTGCGGGGCGTGGAGCGAGTTGCCGGCGAGTGGTCGCTGGTGTGCCTGGCCTACAACGTCAAGCGGCTCTGCGCGCTGAGCCAGCCCGCAACGGCCTGAAAATTGCATCAATAGCCCTCTGCGCCGCCAAAATCCAGGTGGAATGCACAAAAACGTCGCATTCGGTCAATCCGCCGGCAAGTATGGTCCCGGCAGTCGAAATCCGCAGCCCACAATCTATCGCCATCTCTCCCCATCATGGAAAAATCTTCATCCCCAGTCCGACAGGCTCATAACCTACCAAAAACTATTTGAAAAACGGCGTTGTGTAGCCGGATAGTTTTGTGGGGTCTTCGACTTTGCAGAACGTGTCGCCGCAATATCTCATTATCATGAGGTTCTCGGTGAATTGGCCGACTTCGGTGGTAACTTCTCTGCCGAGGACTTCCTGCAGCAGATAAAGCGGCAGATCCGCGCCGGCGGCGATGGATAGCGGCGAGCCGCCACCGAATCGGGCATTGAGTTCGAAGAAGTACGGCGGACCGTCGTCCGGGCGGCGACACTGGCAGCAGAACACGCCCCACAGGCCGTCCATCAATTCGGCGAGCTTCAGGGTAGCCTCTATCAGCATGTCGTCCTTTACGGTAATGCCCTTTTCGACTTCGCCGCTACGGACGAGCAGCCGCTGTCGCGGCACGATGCATTTGACCTCGCCGCTGCGCATGCGGTACACGTCGATGGTGTATTCCCGGCCTGGCACGTAGTCCTGTATCAGTAACTGGTTGCCGAAAATGTGGACGTGTTTTCTCAGTTCCTGCCCGTTGTCGATCTTTATTGCCCCCAGGCCGCCCGAACCGCGAAACGGCTTGACGAAACATGGGTAAAACGGATTTTGGCGGAATTGCTCCAGGCTAAACGTTCGGATAGCCGGCATCTTTGCCCGTTTCAGCCGGCTGGTAAAGCGTTTCTTGTCCCGACAAAGCGAAACGGTGGGTTCCGGGCCTATCATCACCTCGCAGCCGAGTTCGACAAAATCCTGACGATGGCGGGCAAGCGATCGCAGGTCCAGATCCGTCATCGGCACGATCAGCCCAACCTTGTATTTTTTAACGATCTCCCGAATCGCCGGAATGTATTTAAGGCTCCTGGTTTGCGGGACGATAATCTTGATATCCGCCATTTGCATTGCCGCGGACGTTTCGACGGCGTCGATTGCAATGAGGTTCCCTTCGACGCCAAGAGCCTCCATCGCGCGCCGAAACGACCGCAATAAATTCACTCGCCTGCCGACGCAGGTAAACAGGATGTTCAATTTCGTTGCGGCTATTGCTTCATTCTCCCATATCGTAGGTTTTGTGATGCGTTACGAGCATCGCGCAATGTCCAATACGGCTGCGTCATTCCGAGTCCGGCTCCTTTGGTTTTCGTGGTTCGGGCTTAATCATCCCCTTTTTGTAGAAGATCACCCATATCATCACGAGTAGCACGACGTAGATAACGGCGGCATATCGAAGTTGGATTTGTGCAAGCGTAACGCCTATTACCGCTGCCACCGTCGCCAGGATATAAAACAGGACGACAACCTGCTTGACCGTCATGCCGCGATCAACAAGCTGATCGTACAGATGGCTGCGGTCGCCGGTGAAAATGCCCTTGCCGCTCAAGAGCCTTCGAACCACCGCCAGGGCAGTATCGAGTATCGGCAGAGCGAAAATCGCACATGCGGCGACAAAGAATCTCGCGTGGCCTTCAGCACAAAAAAGCATCATCATCGTCGCAACGAAAAAACCCAGCAGCATGCTGCCGGCGTCGCCCATGAAAATACTGGCGGGCGGAATATTGTACGGCAGAAAGCCCAGCACCGCCCCAGCCATCGCAAGGCACAGGCCTATTCGAAGCGAATCCGTCGGGCCTACGTGATGGTAAGTCGCCAGGTAAACCGCCAGCGCCAGGAACCCCAGGGTAACAATACCCGTTACGCCGCCGCACAGGCCGTCCAGGCCGTCCAGGAGATTCGTTGCATTGCAGGTAGCGATTACCAATACCAGGCACGCTCCGGCGCTGAGGGGTATCAGCACCCACGCTGGGGGTGACGGGAGGCTCAAATGAGTAAAAAGAGGCTGGGCTACGGAATGACCCACGCCGCCGGCAAGGAGAATCGCCGCCGCCAGTATCTGCCCCATGACTTTAGATCGCGGCGGAATGTTGCGAATGTCATCGAGCAGGCCGACCAGCGTGATTACGATACACGCCAGGGCTATCGCGAAAACCTGCCACAGCGGATTTTCCATGAGGGCCGGGATATCGAAAGAAGTGATGCATTGGCCGAGGGCCACCCAGTGTTGCCGGGCGTCCGGCATGATGACGACATAGCAGGCGATTCCCGCCAGCAGGCCCACGCATATCGCCAGCCCACCTAGATACGCCACCGGCCTGGCGTGCGGTTTGAGGAGGTCGTCAGGCCTATCAACAATTTTGGCGCGATACGCGATGAATCGGATTATCGGCGTGGCTATCAGCGAAACGCCGAGCGCAACCGCTCCGATCCACCAGACATCCCGCAATACGTCAATAAA
This sequence comes from Phycisphaerae bacterium, assembly GCA_021108335.1. Taxonomy (GTDB): domain Bacteria; phylum Planctomycetota; class Phycisphaerae; order SM23-33; family SM23-33; genus JAIORC01. The sequence continues at coordinate 13,006 of JAIORC010000379.1, read as the reverse complement.
AATATCCATAGGCATCCTGGCCTTGCCCCAAAGCACGTTTTGTAAAGTTGGCGGCCCGTTTCCCAGCGAGTATCACATCTATTCAAAATGTACCGCACCACGCCTATACAGGCAACGACTAATTTGCATACACCTCCATATTGTGTATGGCCGGATTGCCTCCGTTGGTGTATATTACGTAGTTTAAGTATCGGAAAGTCCGAGGAGTTTACTGTACCCCTCGGAATGGTTTTCACATACAGGAAGGATCAAATGATTAAGGAACTGCTGCGGAAAATCGAATCGAACAAGGCATTGGTCGGTGTGGTCGGGCTTGGTTATGTCGGGCTGCCGCTTGTACGGGAGTTTACCACCGGCGGGGCGAAAGTGCTGGGCTTCGATGTAGACGAAAAGAAGGTCAAGGCCCTCAAAGCCGGTCGAAGCTATATCGAGCATATCCCCTCGAAGGTCGTCAAAGATATGGTCAAGAGCGGCTTGTTCGACGCCACCACCGATTTCAAGCAACTCCGCAGCCCGGACTGCATCCTCATAGCCGTGCCCACGCCGCTGAGCAAAATGCGCGAGCCGGACCTGAAATACGTCGAAGCCACCGCGCGGGCGATATCCAAAACGCTCCGCAAAGGCCAACTCATTGTCCTGGAATCCACCACCTATCCCGGAACCACCCGGGAAGTGATGTTGCCGATCCTGGAAGAAAGCGGCCTGAAGGTCGGCAAGGATTTCTTCCTGGCGTTCAGCCCCGAACGGGAAGACCCCGGCCGAAAGGACTACACCACCAAGACCATCCCCAAGGTCGTCGGCGGTTACAACAAGGACTCGCTCAAAGCCGCCGTCGCCTGCTATGAAATCGCCATCGACACCGTCGTGCCGGTCAGCAGTTGCGAAGCCGCCGAGGCCTGCAAGATTCTCGAAAATACATACCGCTGCGTGAATATCGCTCTGGTCAACGAACTGAAAATGCTCTTTGACCGAATGGACATCGATGTATGGGAGGTCATTCGGGCGGCGGCGACCAAGCCGTTCGGCTTTACGCCTTTCTACCCCGGGCCCGGCCTTGGCGGACACTGCATTCCCATCGACCCGTTCTACCTGTCGTGGAAGGCCCGCCAATATAACATGTCAACCCGCTTCATCGAGCTTGCCGGCGAGGTGAACGTCTCTATGCCCGAATACGTCATCAGCAAGCTCATGGACGCCCTGAACGACCGCAGCAAGTCGCTGAAGGGCGCGAAAATCCTCGTGCTGGGCCTGGCGTACAAGAAAGACATCGACGACGTCCGCGAAAGCCCGTCGCTGGAGCTTATCGAGCTGTTGCGGGCGAAGGGCGCGAAGGTTGACTACAACGACCCGCATTGCCCGCACACCCACAAGATGCGCGAGTACGACCTGAAAATGACCTCGAAAAAGCTCACGCCGAAAATGTTAGCCGGCTACGACACGGTGCTTATCAGCACGGATCACTCCAGCTACGACTACAAGTTCATCGTCAAGCACGCCAAGCTGATTGTCGATACCCGAAACGCGACAAAGGGCGTCAGGGCCGGCCGAAAGAAAATTGTCATGGCGTAATATCTCGCGATGAGAAATCGCACGGGAAGGGACGCCACATGGCTGAGAAGCGGAAGAGGAAGTGGAAAAGGTGGCTGGTGATACTCCTGCTGCTGCTCGGCGGCGGCTTGGCGTATCTGTATTTCCCGATACCTGTGAAAATCGTGATTTCAAAGGAGACGACTTTTGTCGACGGGCCGGTCAACTCCGACGGCACGATAAACTACGTCAAGGCCCTCAACGAACAGTTCGCCAAGGGCGTTACCCCCGAAAACAACGCCGCCCCGCTCCTGCTGAAGGCATTGGGCCCCTTGCTGTTGAACATATCCATCAGGGAGGAGACGCTTTGTCGCCTCGAACTGAAGGCTGCGGATGTTAACAGTGATCATTACTTTATTACATGGGATAACCGTGCAAAGATCAACAAACCGGCGAAATCGCAGGCTGCCGCCGGCCCAGGCAAACCTAAATTAAGCAAAAAAGTAAGCCTTGAAGATGTAAGACAGATGCTTCGCAAGGGCCAGGTTCACCCTGAACTGCAAAGCTGGCTGGCCGCCAACGCCGAAGCCCTGCGGCTGGTGGAAAAGGCGACGACCCGCCCGCGATACTACATGCCGATGGTTTCACGATGTAATCCACCAATGCTGCTTGATGTAATCCTTCCTAGCATACAGCGCTACAGAGAAGCCGCCAGGGCGTTGGTTACCCGCGCGATGCTGAAACTCCACAAAGGCGACGTGGATGGCGCATGGCAGGACATTCTCACCACGCATCGATTTGCCCGGCTGGTGCAACAGGGACCTTTTACGACACAACAATTTGTTGCCTTTGCAATTGACTCCATAGCCGCCGAGGGCGGCATTGCGCTGGCAACCAGCGGGCGGCTTACGCCTCAAAAAGCCAGATTGATGCTACAGGATATCGCTGCGCTTCAGCTGGTCGGGAATATTGTGGATAGTTTCGACCGTAGTGAGCGTTTTTGTGCGCTAGACTTTATCATGATGTTCTCACGCGGGCAGGCTATCGATTATGGCTGGGTGTCGAACAACAGCAACAACAACCGCTCTTTACTGTCTGGCGCGATAAAAATGTTAGGCGGGCGGATTGGTGCCCAGAATGATTCGCAGGATGTTTCGTTTTCAAATCTCGACTGGAACGAGATGTTGCGGGAGGCGAACAGTTGGTATGACCGGTGGGTCAAAACTTCGCGGCTGCCGAGGTTCCAAGGCAGGGCGGAAGCGCAAAAAGCATTAGATGCGGACATCGAGAAGTTGCGTCTCATGGCGGACCAGGGGTTAACAGCAAGGTGGTTACTTCTGAAATTGGGCGGACGGCCCTGCAGAACAGCCCGTAGCCGGGAGGCGGCAAAGTTTGTGATAGCCATACTTATGCCGTTGTCGGGACGTGCGATTGATATACAAGACGCCTCGCGAATAAAATTCGAGATAGAAAAAACAGCCATCGCCCTGGCGTGGTTTCATGGTGAAAACAGCCGTTGGCCGGCTGGGTTGGGGGAGTTGGTTCCGAAATATCTGCCGGCGGCTCCCGCGGACTGCTTCAGCCGGAACCCGCTTGTCTATAAGCCGACAAAACAGGGCTATATCCTGTACAGCGTAGGGATAAACCAACGCGACGATGGTGGAGTAAACAATGGGGCAGGAGGCAAGGACGACATCGTCGCCGAGGCCAAGTGATTGGCGTAGTGTACACGTCGATTGTCGGATTGTCGTAGTACACGTTGACGATCGTGGCTGTCGCTTCGCTCCCGCCACGGCACCCGACATTTTCAGGAGATTTCAAGCCGTGCTACCCGCTGACTACCCAACTCTCTTTGGCTACTATAAATCCCCTTGGTTGACGGCTTTTTGCAATGCGACAATCAGTTGCGGGAAATCGATCCGGACGGTATCCCACAAAACATCCAGGTCGACGGCATCGTATCCATGAATCAGTCGATTCCGCATGCCGCGAGCCTGCTGCCAAGGGATATATTGATGACGACGCTGGCATTCGAGGCTAATCCGGGTTGCCGATTCACCAACAATTTCGACCAGACGGATTAACGATAACTCCAGCATTCTATCGCGATGCAAATCTTCCCGCACCCTGTTATCGGACATCTCGACTGCCTCACGGGCATGATCCAACATATGCTTCAGGCTAACGCCATCGTCATGCTGCGACATACTGCACCTCTGCTTCTGCCAGTACCTTGTCGCGGAAATGTCGGCTGATAAAGCCGGGCGTATTCAGATCGACCTTGTAGCCGAGAATCTCGCCCAACTCGATTTCCATGCCGGCTAGCTTCAACATGCCGATCCGCTCGCCCGGTTCAAATTCCACAAGCACATCAACATCGCTGTCAGGCCCAAAATCATCCCGTAACACGGAACCAAACAGGGCCAGCCGGTATATGTGGTTTTCCCGGCAAAAAGTGGCAATTCTCTCTTTGTCTATTTGGATATGTGCAGGCATTGGTTAATCCTTTTTCAGTCAGGCGTATTGTACCGCCCAGGCCAAAGGAATCCAATTTTTTCAGGAGATTTCACGTTATGGGTGGCATGGTACCCAGGGGACCATGTGTTTTCGCGTGCCCCCAGTTCCCGCGTGGGTGCAAGCACCCACCCTACAAATCCCATTTTCCCGGTTCCTGTTGTTCCCGCTGTTACCCCTGCGGCGGGACGTTTCGGCCGTAGTATGTTTTTACCGGGATTGGGGCGATTGCCTGGCGGACGGTTTCGGCGATGGCGTCTAGTTGGTCGTCCGGTAGTGTGGATACCTGCGACGACGCGGGCGAGCGGGCTATTGTGTGCAGTTGGACGAGTCGAATCCGCCCGCCGGTGTCGATGATGTGCCTCAGCCGGTCGATGTAGGCGTTGATTTCGTCGCGGCTGGGCGGCTGGGAGTCGAGGCGGAAGAATAGCGTCTGGATCGTCAGCGGGCAGGCGGTGCTCGCCTCGCGTATGCCGTCACAGATGTTCGCAAGGTTCAAGCCGGCTGCGGGGCGGTTTACCTGTTGAAAAAAATCCTCCGTGCCGGCATCGAGCTTGGCCCAGATTTCCCCGTTCATCTCATTAAGTATTTTCAGCGCCCGCCGCATCTGCGGGCTTACCAGCAACGATGAGTTGGTGATGACGACGATTTTGACCTTGCCGGCGAGGCTGTGTTGGTGGATTGCATCTGCGGCGGCTTGGACAGCCAGGTCGAACGTCTCCAGGCGGGTCGGCTCACCGTCGCCGCTGAAGGCGATGTCGTTAATCCGCCGCATATCGGCGGGCGTTTCGGCGAAGCGATCCTCCTGCCACAGGCTGCCGGTGGTTGCAGCGGTGAGGGCGGCGTCCAGCTCGCGGCGGAGTTGGGGGATGATTACCTCCATGGCTGGGCGTTCGATTCGCCGGTCAATCTGGCAATACAGGCAGCCGAAGTTGCAGCGCTTGTCGATGCTCAGGTTCACCCCGATTGACAGCCCCCCGGCCCGGCGGGAAATCACCGGGTAGACGTAGCTGCAATCTCGCCACTGCCGGCGATGGTCGGTTACGACGTCGCGGCGGGGCGGTTTTTTCGATTTTTTCAAATGGTTCGATTCGTTCGCCATCTTCGAGTTCGATTCTTCTGCGGGCATGCGTTGTTGTACCATTCGCCGATGGCCTACGAGCCGGCGGTTTTGTTCTCTGGCGGTGGGCCTTCCTTTAGAAACGCCTCCAGTTTTCCGATGAATTCCGTTGCCGTTTTGCGGTCTTTCGACTTATGGCTGACTTTCCCGATCCGGCGGAGCTGGTTGAGCAACAGTTTGGCCATATCGACGGTCGGGGCGTCGGTGTTATCCATCAGGAAGGTTACGATCAGCACTTTCCGGGCGGCGTCGAGGGTGCGTTCGTCGTTGGACGGGTCGCCGGGTTTGAACGGTATCATGGTTATCTTCACGGGCTTTTCCTGCGAGTATCGCCGTTCGAGGCGGTCGTCGTACAGCCGCTCGACGCGATAGCCCTTGCGGAAAAACCAGTACTCCCAGCCGACGGGCGTGCTCGTAACGTAAGGCCCCAGCAGCATGACGACTTTTCCCGGCTGTTTGAGCTTCTCGCCGGAATTGAATAGTTTTACGTCCGCCCGGCGGACGACCATCGCGCCGGTCTTGGCTTCCTGGGCGACCCACCAGTAGCCTTTCTTTTCCGTGCCTTCGCTGCCAATGGTCAGCAGCAGGCAGTCGTCGAGTACCTTGCCGTCGCCGTAGTCGCTGATATGCACAAAGGCCTCGGCCTGGCCCTTGGAAACGCACCCGCCGGCAAAAAGCAGCCCAGTCAGAACAATCAATCCGATATATCGCAGTGAATTACGCATACGGCGAAGTGTAGGGAACAAATCGCCGCACGTCAAGTTCCCGCGTGGGTGCAAGCACCCACCCTACAATTCCCGGCCCCCGTTTTTTGTTGTTCCCGGTTCCTGGTTCCCGTTTTACCGGCTTGCCCCCAGGGGGTTCCCGTTGCTTCTACTTTACGATTTTGAGGATGTCTTTGAATTGTTGGCCTTCGGCTACTTCGAGCAATTCGAAGAACGCCATTTCTACGCTGGTGAGGCTGGCTCCGACAGCCTGTATCCGGCCCAGGCCGATCTCGCGGTTTTCGGCGGTTCTGCTGGATACGGCGTCGGCTACGACCTGCACCTCGTAGCCGGCTTCGACGAGATGGGCGGCGGTCTGATAGACGCAGACGTGCGTCTCGATCCCAGCCAGCAGCAGTTGCTTTACGCCGGTCGCCTCCAATTGCTCGACGAATTCGTCTTGGCGGCAGCAGCTAAAGCTCATCTTGGCGATGGGGCTTAGGCCGTCGAGGTGCTCGGTGAGCTGCGGAATCGTCGGGCCGATCTTTTCGGGGTTCTGCTCGCACCAGAGAACAGGCAGCCCCAGCACCCTGGCCCCGCAAATGAGCTTCACGAGCTGCTCGATGAGTTTTTGCCTCTCGTGCATGATGCCGGCGAGTTTTTCCTGTACGTCTATCAGTACAAGCGCGGTATTATTTATGTTTAGCATATGGTTTCCTTTTCTTCTGGTAGTTTGTAATATGCAATTTGACGGGTGGCAAGAAAATATGCCGGAATCTTCCTTGCCAGAAAAGACGGTTCTGCGTACACTTCCGCCTTTGCGATTATTATGAATACGAACGATTCCAAAACACCTACGGATTTCGTCCGCAGCATTGTTGCCGACGACTTGAAGACGAACAAATACGATGGACGCGTGCACACGCGGTTTCCGCCGGAGCCGAACGGCTATCTGCACATCGGCCATGCCAAGAGCATCTGCCTGAATTTCGGGATCGCCGCGGAAAACGACGGCGGCAAATGCAACCTGCGATTCGACGACACCAACCCCTGCAAGGAAGAGCAGGAGTACGTCGATTCGATCCAGGAAGACGTCCGCTGGCTGGGTTGGAGTTGGGAAGACCGCCTGTACTTCGCGTCGGACTATTTCGAGCAGATGTACGAGTACGCCGTCGCGCTGATAACCAAGGGCAAGGCCTACGTCTGCGACCTGACCAGCGAGGAAATGAGTGAACATCGCGGCTCGCTGAAAAACGGCGGCAAGGCCAGCCCCCATCGCGAGCGATCCGTTGAGGAGAATCTCGACCTCTTCCGGCGGATGCGGGCTGGCGAATTCCCCGACGGCTCGCGCGTGCTGCGGGCGAAAATCGACATGGAATCGCCGAACCTGAACATGCGCGACCCGATAATGTACCGCATTCTCCACGCCGAGCACCACCGCACCGGCGACGATTGGTGTATCTATCCCATGTACGACTGGGCGCACGGCCTGGAGGATTCCGTCGAGAAAATCACCCACTCCATCTGCACGCTGGAGTTTGAGAATCACCGCCCGCTGTACGACTGGTTCCTTGACGAGCTGGGCGCGTATCACCCGCGGCAGATCGAGTTCGCCCGCCTGAACCTCACTTATACCATCATGAGCAAGCGTAAGCTGCTGGAGCTTGTCGCCGGCGACTATGTCGGTGGGTGGAGCGACCCCCGCATGCCGACGATATCAGGCCTGCGGCGGCGAGGCTATTCGCCGGAAGCGATCCGAAACTTCTGCAAGCTGATCGGCGTCAATAAGTTCAACAGCACCGTCGATATCGCGCTGCTGGAGCACTGCCTCCGGGAAGACCTGAACAAAAATTCGCCGCGGGCGATGGCGGTATTGAATCCGTTGAAGGTGGTAATCGACAATTACCCGGAAGATCAGGTCGATGAGCTGGAGGCTGTCAACAATCCCGAAGACCCCGCCGCCGGCACGCGAAAGGTTCCGTTTTCCAAGGTGTTGTACATCGAGCGGGAGGATTTCATGGAAGACCCGCCGAAGAAATTCTTCCGCCTCGCGCCCGGCAGAGAGGTAAGGCTGCGATATGCCTATTACGTAACCTGCACCGACGTGGTGAAGGACGAGAATGGCGAGGTGGTCGAATTGCACTGCACCTACGACCCAGCCACCCGCGGCGGCGACTCGCCGGACGGGCGAAAGGTCAAGGCGACGTTGCACTGGGTTTCGGCTGACCATTGCCTGGATGCCGAGGTGCGACTGTACAATAATCTGTTCACGAAGGAAAACCCGGACGACGTAGCCGACGAAGGCGCGGACTTCAAATCGAATCTGAACCCGGATTCGCTGGAAGTGTTAGCCGGCTGCAAGGTTGAGCCGAGCCTGGCGACGGCTGAGGCGGGCGGAAGGTTCCAGTTCGAGCGGCAGGGTTATTTCTGCGTCGATTCGGAAGACTCGACGCCCGATGCTCTGGTATTCAACCGCACCGTAGCCCTGCGCGACACATGGGCGAAAATCCAGAAACAACAGCAGGCACAAAAATCTCAAAAGAAATAGGTTTATCATGGAAACGATAAAGACACGTTTTGCCCCTTCGCCGACCGGCTCGCTTCACGTGGGCGGCGCTAGGACGGCGTTGTTCTGTTATGCACTGGCCAAGAAGCTTGGCGGGCAGTTCCTTCTGCGGATCGAAGACACCGACCGCGCGAGGCACCAGGAGGAGGCTGTCGAGAAAATCGTCGAAGACCTTCGCTGGCTGGGCATTGACTGGGACGAGGGCGTTATTGTCGGTGGCGACTTCGGCCCGTATCGGCAGTCCGAGCGGCTGGAGATTTACCAGCAGCACATCCATGGGTTGCTGGAGTCGGGCAAGGCGTATTACGCGTTCGACACGCCGGACGAACTCGACGCCATGCGGCAAGAGGCCCAGGCACGCAAAGAGGATTTCCACTATCCCCGCCCCAAAAAACTGCCCTGCCTCGCCGATGCCAAGGCAGCCCGTTCCGCCGGCAAGCCCGTTGTCGTGCGGCTGGCCTGCCCGGCTGGCGACGTAACTTTCCGCGATGAAGTTTTCGGCGACGTTACCATCCCCGCCGACCAGATCGACGATTTCATAATCCAGAAGGCCGACGGTTGGCCGACTTATCACCTGGCCAATGTGGTCGACGACGCGCTGATGGGCGTGAACTTCATCTGCCGCGGGCAGGAATTTCTCGGGCAGACCTGGCGGCACGTGCTGCTGCGGGACGCGCTGGAATATCCCGAACCGCAATATGCCCACCTGCCGCTGATTATGGATATGGATGGCAGAAAACTGTCCAAACGCGACGGCGACGTGGAAGTCGATACGTTCCGCCAGCACGGCTATCTGCCGGAGGCACTGTTGAATTTTATCGCGCTGCTGGGCTGGAACCCTAAAGGCGATCGCGAGAAATTCACGCTGGAAGAGATGACCGAGCTGTTCGACGTAGCCGGTGTCGGCAAGTCCAACGCCAAGTTCGACCGCGACAAGCTGTTGGCCTTCAACGTGGACGCCATCGCCGACGCAGCCCCCAAGCGGCTGCTCGAATGCTTCACGGATTTCCTGAGCTTCCACGATACGCCGCTGGCTGGCCTGGACGATAAAACGCTGCAAAGCATCCTGCGATCCTGTCAGGGCTTCCGCACGTTTATGGATATTCTGCACAAAGTGGACGTGCTGTTCGCCGCGGACGATTCTTACCAGTTCGACCCGAAGGCGGTCAAAAAGGTTATGCTCAAAAACGACGGTGCCGGCTACGCGATGCTTGCGGATATTCTGCCGCTGCTGGCGGAGGCCGAATGGACAGCCGAAGCGCTGGAAGCATGGATGGGCGAATACTGCCAGACGAACGAAATCGGCATGGGCAAGGTAGCCCAACCGATACGCATCGCCGTTACCGGCACGACAATAAGCCCGCCGATTTTCGACACCCTCGTATTCCTCGGCAAAGAAAAAACCCTCGCAAGAATCCAACGCTGCCTATCGCAACGGAACGCCGGCTGACCGGGTAGCACAAGCAAACATCGTGGCTGTCGTTGTCGCTCCCGCCACGGCACCCAACTGACGGAACAAAGCGGGGCAGTTTATCTCAGACTCGCCAGGCGTCTCTTGCAGTTGCCGCGTTTGATGATCGTAACGATGAAGATCACAAGCGCCGCGATAAACCCGACGGCAGCCAGGCCGATGCCGAGAAAAATCTTGCCTATTAATTTAAAGATATCCGAGACCATGAATTCCGGCCCGACGGCCAATCTTGGGGCATAGCCGGAGTTGATGCCGACTTGTTTCCCGCCAGCCGGCAACGGTAGTGTGGCTTCCGGGTCCTTACCGGTCTGTGTACGAACCACCACCGTGGCAGGCTGATCCAATTGGAACTTATACAATTGTTTGAAAGACTCATCGTTGACCGTCATGCTGCCGCTGGAGTAGACTTCCGCCAGGGCAATTTCCCCGCCGCCTTTATGGGTAACGGTAACCGTCAGGTTTTCCGGTTCCGGCCGCGGATGGTCCCCCACAAGGTAAATCGCATACGTCCCCGGTTTGTCAAACGCGGCCTCGAATTCGCCGGGCGCGCGGAAGTGTTCCATCGATGAAGTTATTTCCACGAAGCCGGTTACGAATTGGTAAACCATCACTCCGCCGCCGCCCAGCCCAGCCAACAAAAACACCACCGCCAGGAAATACCACACCCCGCCAGGGCGAATTTTCTGTTCCACAGCCGCCTGCTGAGCGTATTGAGAATTATCAAATCCGCCGCTACCCATACCATTGCTCATAGCATTTCTCCCTGAAAAGAACCAAACCACCTCATCACCAAGCTGGATTTTCGCGTCTGCCGGCTACTTTTGCAATAACCCTTTTGCCGATTCGTTGTAACTATTAAAGATAACACAACTTTCGAAGGGAAACTCGTTATGTCCGCAGATGGCACAAGATTATGGTTTGTGGTTTTGATTTCTTTTTGTGGCGTGATTCTGCATTTCCCGCACCGGGCATGCGGTGAGGAACGGCTGGGCTGCAAGAAAGCGTATATGATGTTGCCCGATCTGACCAAGGCCCAGCAGGCCAAGCTGGGGATACAGGCTTGGCGAAGCAGGGATGAGTACCTCCGCGAGTCCGACCGGAAAATCAAGGGGTTCTCGCGGAAACTGGAAGGCCGCATCCGCCAGTGGCTGGCCGGCCGGGCTGGGGCTAAATTCCCCAAGGGCTTTCTCCCGCCTTACATCGACAACGAAAAAACCCATAGCTGGAAGCTCGTGCCGCCGAACAAAATTTCGCCAAAAGACCAGTGGTACGCCCTGAAACCTTACGACCCGCAGAAGGTGCTGTACCAGTTTTCGCCCGACCCGCACGTTACGTATCTGAAACTGATTTTCCTTGCCCCACTTGGGTCAAAATTGATTGTCGAGGGCCAGTTCCCCCACGCCCGCTTCATGGACTACCAGATTCTCGGGCCTGTGGATCCGAGGCATCCCGTAACCGGCCAAATGGGAATCTGCGAAGTGCCGATAGTGGACGTAGACATCAAACCGCTGCCCGGCAACGTGAATCCGTTCCGGCCTGGCGCGAATCGTAATGCGAAGAATCGCCGCTACAAGCTCACGTTCGACCTGCGGGCCGGCAACGCCGTTACGCTCAATCCGAAAGTAATGAAGCCGCCGGCGTATCGCGCGCTTGGCAACACGCGTGTCGGCGGGCCTTTCGCTTTTGCCGGGCCATGGGGCGGCAATGTGCTCGTGCCGTCGGTATTGTGGATTCGCTATTATGCCCCGGACAAAAACACCGGCCCATTCGCCGGCGTGCCGCTACCCAAGGCTACGCTCCAATTGTCCACGGGCGAAAAATTCTGGATCACCTGTAACAAATCGCTGGCGGTATCGCTGCAAACCCAGCCCGTGCCCCGAGTAACAACTCCGCCGACGCCTTACCGGTTTATCGGCCCGAGCCTCGGCTGGTTCAAAATGTACGGCATAATGCACCTGCACTCCGAAGGCCGCGGGTATTACAAATCCAAGCCCTGGGGCAAAGACGACCCCGCCGAGGCGAAGAAAAAAATCCGCCGGAATTTCATGCTGATGTTCAATCGCGGGCCGAAAGCTTCGGCTCCGGGCAATTTCGAGTGTGGCGCCACGTGCTGCAATTACATTTCGTACCTGTGCAGGCCGACCAATCTCGGCCACGGCAAGGTGCTCGTGCTTACGGGCAAGCTGCCGGCGTTTCCCCGGACGCGCAACGGCGAAAAAAAGATGACCACCGGCCAGGTGCGATATTTGTCGATTACGCATCAGCTCGGAATAAAGCCCGAGCGCGGCACATACGGTACGCCCTACGGCAGCCTGATGGACGACGAAATCGCCATCGACAAAGACCGGCGATACGTAATCGTGTACTCGCGAAAGAAAGACAGGCCGAAAAACGCCCGCCGCAAATACGGCGTAACCTGGCAGGAATGGGGCAGCCCGTCATCGCAGACTTTCGTCGTGCGATGGATGAGCGTCATGCCGAAGTGGTACCTGCCGAAACTCTCGCCGCACGAAAACAATATCCCGTGGAGCAAGGGAGCCTGGTCGTCGGTGAACTACGACAAAAGCATCGTCGGCAGGAATCGCCCCGGCATAATGAAAGCGTATCACCCCGTGTTTCACTACATGACAACGCAGCGATTCGAAGCGATGGGCAAAAAACAAATCAGCCCCGCCGACGTACCAGAATGGACAAGCTGGTCGCGGTAAAATCGCTACAACTACCGCGCAAAATGGCTGGCTGTCGCGGCTGCAGGTTTATACGTCTTCCCACGATATCGGGTGGCATGGCCATCGGCTTCGCCGCTGACCATGCCACCCGATATCGTGGGAAATTGCATGCCACCCGGCGCGTTTTTTTTAGTCATTAGTATGACAGCGCTACTTTTGCTCAAGTTATTCTAAACTATAAGCCGATGGTTCTTCCAGAACGATCTTAAATTCAGGGAGAGTCGAAAATGACAAGCGAACAGATAGCCTCGCTTCAACCGGCATTGGTGTTGTTACTGGCGCAATTTCGGCATTGTTTCAAGCGAGAAAAAACCTTGCTTTACTGGAAGAAATACATCCTGGGCTTGATGGCTGATTTGAAACGAAAAAGCATTG
>JAIORC010000407.1 GCA_021108335.1 Phycisphaerae bacterium | reverse complement strand
CGTCGCGTCGCGGCATTAACGGCACATCCTTGTTGGTAAAATTCGCTACAAGTCAAGCCGGGGCGCACAAACACGCTCCGATTCCCGGCTTATTGGGAACCTTAAATCTCGCAGAAAATACCATAGCCGCCCGCAAGTCTCAAGAAAACCTCCAAAAATTCGTTACTGTTTGTATTGTGGGTCCGGTTTCTTTCTGTGATCCCGGTCGCGATTCCGGCGTTTTTTCGATCTCTGTTTCCTCTTGGGCATTAAAGTGCGTTTTTCCACCGGCGTGCGTTCGAGGCATTCCAACAGCACACGGATAAACGGGTCCACACGGTCGCGATAGGCCTCGTTGATCATCCCGCTGAAAATCGACGTCATCAACTGCTGGTATGCGCTTTGCTGCACCTCGTCGCCTGTTCGCCAATGCAATTCCCCGGGGTACATTTTGCCGGAATCGGCATTGAGAAAATTGACCCAGTTACTGGTACCTTTGCCCCACTTGGCGATATTGTCCATGGCCTTTCCCGGATTCAGGGGAGGTTTTTTGTCATTGCTTTTGTTGTAGGCAGCGGCCTTGTTGAAATCGCGATTGTAGATTTTCAGGCAATAAAACCGGAACCCGTCCTTGGCGGATTGTGTAACCAATTCCTTGATTTTCGCCATATTTTCGCGATGCGGCGGGGCATCGGCAACCAGTACAACCACTCTTTTACCGGTGGAATATTTGGGCCAGGATTGATTTTTTAACGTGCTGTAGAGGGCGGCATAGACGGCTTCGGGAAAATCGCCTCCTCCCTTTGCGCTGGCGCCGCGGATGGCTGCGGCAAGTGTTTTGGCCGAGCCGGTGAGCTTGTGCAATTGCACGACGTAGCTCTCGCCATGATCGCGGTAAAGCGTTACGCTGATGGACGGCTCGCGGCTGATCAGCTTCAACGCCCGCATGATGCGAATTACGTCGCGCTTGATCCAGCCAATCGCGGAACTCATCGAACCAGTACTGTCCATCACCACCGAAACGCACAACTGATTGATCCTCAGCCGGGGCAATTCCAGGTCCTTCCGCCACTTGGGGACCTTGGGATCAAGCGTCTGAGGCCCTGGCAGTAAACCGGAAGCCGGTACGATAAAGTCCTGCCCTTTGAACTCGAACGGCTGGAGGTCGGCGCTGCTCAGCCAGTTGGCATACTGCTGTTGCAACCCTGCCCACAGCGGGGCAAGTTCTTTCCCGACATTATGAATATTCTCGGCGGTTTTCATGCCGCTTTTAAGCCCGCGGAGAACGAATTCCGCACGATAGGCCACATTGGGATTATTCAAAGCCTTGATCAGGCCGCGAATTATGCTGTCCATTTCCCTGCTTTTCCATTTTCCCATCAGCCTTTGCAGTTCCTCCAGCGTACCGATGTCGGCTGAAGCCAGAAGATTCGTCCGGCGGAAAAAGAACTGGAAAAGCTTCAGATTTTGCGGCGTTGGACCCATCGGGGCTATCGCCCTCAGCAGGGCGACGCGAATTTTCCCGCGGACGACTTTATTCCTCTGCGCCAGTTCTATTCCCGCCTTGACCCATTCCCTGGCCTGGTCGGGGGTAAGGCTGTTATTTCGTTCCAGCAACGCCAACCACGCAAAAAGGCGGACATACTTATTGTTCTTGTCCCGAAGCATTTTTTTTGACGTCAGGGCGCCCATCAACATTTCAGTAACTCGCGAATCATCGATGCGACCGAGGCTGATAACAGCCATAGATCGCTTGATCCAGTCCATGCTCTTGAGATGCTCCGCATAAGTGCTGAGATATACTTTTATCAGTCGTTCCGCACGCGGACTGGTCGCGCCAACAGGCTTTCTCCGCTGAACGGTAACTGTCCCCGATATCGAACGCTCATCGTCGTCATCATCATCATCGTCGTCATCATCGTCGTCATCGTCGTCATCATCGTCGTCATCGTCGTCATCATCGTCGTCATCATCGTCGTCATCGTCGTCATCATCGTCGTCGTCATCGTCGTCGTCATCGTCGTCGTCGTCGTCATCGTCGTCGTCATCGTCGTCATCGTTGTCGTCCGTGGAAGCGTCGGAGCTTTTTTCAACGTTTTTCTGGAGTTTGTCGGAAGTCGTACCACGGGAATCGTCCGGCTCGGCCTGGAGTAATGACCAGCCGGCCAGAACCGCTATCAGCAACATCATCACAATCACTTCAATTCGTTTCATATTGTTATCCTCCGATAAAAAGCACCTTTTTTTACCGTTTCGGGTAATATTCGTCGAGAACTTTCTGCCAATCCTCTGGACATTTAACACCGACAAACGCCATTCGGATTCGTTTTGGTTGCGGATGCATGCGGGAATATTTGATCCCAAATTTTCGCATGAAGGCCGGGGCTTTCCGCGGGCTGTAGAGTTTCATCGCCATATCGAAGTGTTCCAGCATAAGCTCCCGCTGTTCGATAAGCGACGGCTGATACGGCTGGTTGCCCTCGGTAAGGTCGCGTACCTGCCTGAAAAACCACGGGTTGCCGAGTACTCCGCGGGCGACGGCGGCAGCGTCTACGCCGGTTTGCTCCAGCATCGCCAGTGCGTCCTGCGGGCGGAGGCAGTCGCCGGAACCTATCACCGTCCAGTCGGCAAGGCCGGCCTTGGCCCGCTTGAGGAAATCCCAATCGGCGACGCCCTGGTATTTCTGCGCGACGCTGCGGGCGTGGACGGTAACCGCGACGGCCCCGGCCTGGCGGGCGCCCTCGGCGAGAATCCAGAAATTCTCCTCGGAATCGTCATCGGCGAATCGCTGGCGGACTTTAATCGTAACAGGCCGATCCACCGCCTCGACCACCGCCCGGGTAATTTCGACGGCCAGGTGCGGCTTGCTCATCAGGAACCCGCCGCGTTTGCGACGCATCGCCTTGTTGACCGGGCAGGCGAAGTTGAGGTCGATAACGTCGAACCCCTTGTCCGCAAGCAACCTGGCAGCCTCGGCCATCACGGCGGGGTCGTTGCCGATAAGCTGTCCTGCCACGGGATGGTCGTCTTCGTCGGTGGCTATCAAGGCCATCTGCTGCCTGCTCTGGATTGCGACGCAGCGATCGAGCATCATTTCCGTCGTGCAATACGGCGCGCCGAGCCGGCGGCACAGGCGGCGATAGGGCAAATCCGAGTATCCCGCCAGCGGGGCAAGGACGACCGGAAAATCGATCTCGATATCGCCAATACGAAACGGTTTGAGTGCTGAAATATTCATCACAACTGTATACTATAGCAGAATTCGATATCGAATATCCCGCGTAAATATCGTATTATCGCGGGCTATGGCTGAACGAGAACCGATTACCGTGTCGCTGGTGTCGCTGGGCTGTCCGAAGAACCTGGTGGACAGCGAGAAGATGCTGGCAACCCTTGCCGAGAACGGCTGCGTCGTCGGCGCGCCGATGGACGATGCCGACGTCATCGTCATCAACACCTGCGGATTCCTCGCCGCCGCCCGCGACGAATCGCTGGAAATAATCGCCGAAGCGATGGAGCATAAGCGCCGCGGCCGGACTGCCAGAATCGTCGTAGCCGGCTGCCTGCCCAACCGCGACGGCGAAGCGATATACGACGCCGTCGACGGAATCGACGCATTGGTCGGCGTCAACGATCGGCCGGGAATCGCCGCAGCCGTGCTGGGCGAAGGAAAGATAACGCAAATCGCCAGCCCCCCCCTGCCGTACGGGAAAAACTCCGCCGGCGACGCGGGCAGGTTCCGCCTGACCCCGCACCACACCGCCTATCTCCGCATCGCCGAAGGGTGCAGCCGCTCGTGCGCGTTCTGCACAATCCCCGCAATTCGCGGGCCTTTCCGCTCCAAGCCGATGGAAATGGTGCTGGCTGAGGCGAGAGAACTGATCGGCGACGGGGCGTTGGAGTTAAACGTAATCGCCCAGGACACAACAAGTTACGGCCGCGAGCTGTCGCCGGCGACCACCACGGGCAAACTCCTGCGGCAACTGGATCAACTCGACGGGGCAGCCTGGATTCGCCTGATGTACACATACCCGAACTTCTTCGAAGCCGACCTCATCGACAGCCTTGCCGACTGCGAGCATGTTATCCCATACGTGGACATGCCGCTGCAACATATCTCCACCAGCGTGCTGAAGCGGATGAATCGCGGCGTGGATCGCGCTGCGACCGAGGCGTTGCTGGAGCGGCTGCGGCAGCGGGTTGAAGGCCTGGTTATTCGCACGAGCGTGATTGTCGGATTTCCCGGCGAGACGGAAGCCGACTTCGAGGAACTGCTGCAATTCGTGCGGGATTCCCGCTTTGACGCACTGGGCGTGTTCGAGTTTTCGCCCGAAGAAGGCACGGCTGCCTTCGACATGCCGGAGCAAATCCCAGCCGACGTCGCCGCCGAGCGGGCAGAGATAATCATGCAAGCCCAGGCGGAAATCGCCACCGGGCAGGCTGAGGAGATGATCGGGCAGCAGCTCGAAGTGCTGGTAGACGGGATAGACCCGTCGGGCCTGTGCGTGGGGCGATACTACGGCCAGGCGCCGGACATCGACGGCATCTGCATCCTAGCCGAGCCGGTCGAACCGGGGCAAATTGTCCCAACAAAAGTCATCGGCAGCGAAGAATACGACTTGATAGTCCAGCCGGCGTAGTACATTATAACAAATCAAATGATGGGTGCCATGCTTCTGCTCGCAGAAGCATGTTCGTTACGAATTTCATCATGGCAACCGCTCGCCTTATTAATTCTCTTTCGCATCCATCTCAATGTGTCGATTCACGACAGCCGTGATGTTTTTGAGTGCCGTCCAACCATGAAACAATGAACACATTCCGACGAAAAACACAACAAAAGCAGACGCCCGACACCACCAAGTGCAATCTGGGGTCATCTGGTTTTTTGGGGTTTCGATTGTCGTCACAAACAATGCTATCATAGCGCAGGCGGCCATTAGCAGCATCCATTTCGTAGCACACCAAACGCTCCTGTAGACTTCTTTCCTTAAATTGAGTTCATCAAGTAAGCGCATGATTCTCTTTCCACCCAATGCGAGCAAGACGGAGATGCCCATGGTCAGAAAACCTGCTAATATCGACGACACGCTGATGATACTTGAGAGGAAGCTGGGTGCCAAAATTGCCAGCACACATTTGTTGGGGAGGAGTAGATAGGCACCAGCAGAAGGTACCGCAAGCCAATGTGGATGTCGTCTCCCCCAGTTAACATACTTCTTCCGGATTACCTTCCATGGATCATCCGGTAATATATCGGCTCCAATCTTACCGCCAATCAGAGTTAGCGTCGATTTGAACAGCCTGCTCACGAAGCGTTTCCTTCAGTTTCTGATATGCTAATGCAGCCGAAAGCATACGTGTTTGGGAATTGACCTCTACTGTCTTCCTGGCGAAAACGGCCATATCGGTCAGTTTAATCAAGTCAGGTGGTTGGTTATCATCTCCATAGAATACTTTGAGGTGGCCCTTGACAATGTCCTCATGACCAATGTACGACTCCACCATATCTTTCACGTCTCTCAGACTGGACTTCGCTTTAGATAGCTTCTCCGGTTTGAGGACTATAGTAAGGCGTGCAGCCCCATGCTCCCCGGCAAATCGTATGATTTTGTCGTTACTAAGACCTGCTTGGCTGAGCGTTTCTTTATTTGCAGGAATCTTGTATCGTAGCTCCAATTCTGTGGTCAGCTTGGTCTGGCTGAGCAGTTTACTAAACGTCTCTTTCCGTAACACTGGTCTCGAACTAAGGATTGTGTCCTGTGTGATAAAGTGGGACAGATAACCCAAAAAACGGCTTATGCGAATACCTGCCTGTTGATATGGAAACGCTAATGCAACCTTATTCTTGTCAAAAACAAAATGGTTCAATTGGACTTGGCCTTCGTCAGCGGCCCAATCAAGCGGCTTTAGTTCACCTTGAAGATTCCCCTTGGGATCCAATAGGTCGCTACGGATTCTGCCTATCATTCCCCATATGTGGTCTTGGTTCTCATGTATCTCATACATGCAAAACGGATAGTCAGCAAGGCCACCGGCTCGATAAACACGGTTTTCGATAGGGCATTGTATGATTGCCTGAAAAATCTCGACTATCGTCTGCTTTGCTGGATTATGCTCAAATTCGAGCATAAACAAATCAACTCGGATGGATTTACTGCTCGCCGCCATTCTTACCTCTGTTCGTTATGGTCAAGGAGTTATTTTTACCTTCGAACTTTCAACCATCCCTAAAACTATACTATAAGAGAGCTGCGTTGCATAACAATTTCCCAGGTACATCTCCCCGTAATCCCCCGTTATGCAGCAGGCTGCGTAACTGGGACACAATAATGTTGAGTTTCGGAGGCCCCGGATGCACGAAAAAAGGCCGGTGATATATATCACCAGCCTTTGGTCAGTCGTAAAACGCGGCGGACGAGACTCGAACTCGCAACCTCTGGATCGACAGTCCAGGGCTCTAACCAATTGAGCTACCGCCGCAATTTTTCATATTCGATTGTCAGGGCAACCGCAGCCGCCCGGAACCAACGAGAGGAACAGTATAGGTTTTCACGCAAAATTGTCAATGGCGTTTCTGCCGGGAAATGACAATAAATCAAAAAAAGTGAAGATTCCGCCCCATTGGCGGAAAAAGCTACCGGAACCGGAAAAACGGGAACCGGAAACTGGATGGCGCGATAAACCGCTTTCCCCCAGGGACGATTACTTGACACAAACAGACGCAATGCGCAAGATGGCCGGATTCAGTGCGTTGTTTTCCAGGCATTTTCCGACGGCACGGCTTTGTACCGGCAGTTGTCTGCGAGAGGGACTAAGGAAATCGCGATCTAATCCATATGGAGAATACAATATGTCGAATGACAAGCAAACAATCATCGGCCCGGCCCTGACGAACATTCCGTGGGAAGATAAACCCGCCGGCTGCGACGAAGTAGCCTGGCGGTACAGTGGCAATCCCGTCATTCCACGTGACCTGATCCCGTGCGCCAACAGTATCTTCAATAGCGCGGTGATTCCTTTCGAGGGCAAATTCGTGGGCGTCTTCCGCGTAGACGACAAACGCCGCCACATGCAGCTTCACTGCGGGCAAAGCGAAGACGGCATAAACTGGCGTCTCGATAACGAGCCTATCGAGTTTATATGCGACGACCCGGAAATCGCGGAGTTTATATGCGGCTACGACCCGCGCGTCTGCTGGATCGAGGACCGTTACTACATCACCTGGTGTAACGCCTATCGCGGCCTCCCGACAATAGGCGTCGCCTGGACGCTGGACTTCAAGGAGTTCCACCAACTCGAAAACGCTTTCCTGCCGTTCAACCGTAACGGCGTGATGTTTCCCCGGAAGATAAACGGCAAATTCGCTATGCTGTCCCGCCCCAGCGACAACGGCCACACGCCGTTCGGAGATATTTTCTACAGCGAAAGCCCGGATATGTGCCACTGGGGCAAACATCGTTTTGCGATGGGCGCGTTGAGCGGCCAGGGCTGGCAGGCTACCAAAATAGGTGCCGGGCCGATTCCCATCGAAACCACCGCCGGCTGGTTGCTGATTTACCACGGCGTGCTGACTTCGTGCAACGGCTTCAATTACAGCGCAGGCGCAGCCCTGCTGGACATCGACGAGCCGTGGAAAGTCATCGCCCGCACCGAACCTTACATCCTCAATCCGCGAGAAACATACGAATGCGTCGGCGACGTGCCGAACGTGCTCTTTCCGTGTGCCGCTCTCGCCGATGCCGCCACCGGCCGCATCGCGATCTACTACGGCGGAGCGGACACTGTCGTCGGCATGGCCTTTACGCAGGTGGATGAACTGATCGACTTCATCAAGGCCAATAGCATCGCTTGATAAGATTTTCTGTTCAGCAGATATTGCACGGGCCGTCCGCAAATGCAGACGGCTCGTTTTTTATCCGCGTTTCGAGTATCCTTTGCCGGAAGATGAATGCTGAAGACAGACAACCCGACGCAGAAGAGGTCTTGGACCTTCCCGACGACGGCCCGGTGGAAACGACGCGGGACGGCATGGAGGCGGTGGAGACGTCCGTCGCCGCCGAGGAAGACGGCCTTGCGCATCTGCGGATAGACATCCGCCGGGCCAGGCCCAACCGGCGGCTGGATAAGTATCTCGCCGGTCGGCTGGGCAAAAGCACCAGCCGCACTGCCTTGCAGCGATACATCAAGGAAGGCAACGTTACCGTCAATTCGAAAATCGTCAAGCCCAGCTACACGATACGCAACGGCGACGCCATCGACATGATGCTGCCGACAGTCAAGCCCAGGGAAATTCCGCCGGAGGACATTCCGCTGGATATCGTCTACGAGGATGACGATATGATGGCTATCAACAAGCAGGCCGACCTTATTATCCATCCGGCGAGGGGCAATTGGACGGGTACGCTGGTCAACGGCTTGGCGTTCTACTTCAAGAAGAACTGGCGGGACATCAAGGAGCTGCCCACCAGCGGCGAGATATTCCGCCCGGGCATCGTCCACCGCCTGGATCGCGACACGACGGGCATTATCCTCGTCGCCAAGACCGAGCTTGCCCTCTGGCGGCTCGGCCAGCAGTTCGAACATCGCAAGATACAGAAAACCTACACCGCCATCGTCCACGGGCAATTAGCCCTGGAAGAAGACGTAATAGACATGCCCATCGGCAAGCATCCCAAGTTCCGCGAGAAGTATGCCGTCCACCGCCTGACCGGCAGGGAGCATCCCATCCAGACCAAGTCGGCGATAACGCGATACAAGGTGGTCCAGCGGCTCAGGCCTGCCGGCACGGAGATGTCTTTCACGCTGGTGGAATTGTCTCCCAAGACCGGCAGGACACACCAGTTGCGGGTGCACATGAGTTTTCTGGGGCATCCCATTATCGGCGACCGCATGTACGGCGGCGGGCCTTTGTATCGCAGCCAACTGGACGGCCACCCCGAAGTCGCCGAAGGCCCGCTGATTACGCGACAGGCCCTCCACGCCCACACAATCGAATTCCGCCACCCACGCAGCGGCGAGATGATGAACCTTACCGCACCCTGGCCGAGCGATTTCGAGACCGCCCTCGCCGAACTGCAAAAACGCTGCCAGGCGAAATAACCGCGGCGGTAAACCATCGGACAAAGCCACCCTTTGCGGTGTCGCCCCGCCATGGGAAAAATATTGATATTTGTGTGAATTTTTTTAAGCGATGGTTGTCTAATCAGATAGGCATTGCCGATAATGGCATACATGAACGCCGGAAGGCAGTTTTCTTTGAATAAAAGGAAGGATAATGCAAATGAATCAGCAACAACATGACGCCCAGAATCGTCCGATCATGTCCCGATATCAAATGACGCACCGCGGGCAAAACACCACGTTAATGTTAACCATAGTAGCCGTTATCCTGGGAGTAGCCTGTGCGATACTGATAGTTGTAACCCTCTGGGCGGTTGAGTCAAAATCCACCATGGCGACAAAACTGGCAAAAGCGGAAACCGATTACGATAAATCGCAGGCCAACGTGAAAGAAGTCATGGGCAAAATAATGGAATTCAAGAAGGCAAACGACAAACTGCTCCAGCGGCAATCGGATGCAACACGGTCAGCCGGCAGCGTCGCGCCAACAGTTGCCGCCACGGATGATGCCGATACCGACAAGGAATCCGACGATTCCCGTGATAACGATTCCCATAATGAAGAAGACTACAAACAGCGGTGCAAAATACTGGAAGCGGAATTGTCCCAGTTGCAATTGATGAATACCAGGTGCATGGAATTGCTTTCGCCAAAACAACGCAAGGAAATACAATCCCTGGCACCGGTCAGTATCGGCAGGATTAATGTTAAAAATAAAACGAAATACATACGCGTGCGGTTTACCGTTACCAACAATACCAATAGGCTTGCCGAGGGTATCAGCGGCTATATTCGTTTCTGGAACCAAACGGAGAAAGTTGCCGAAAAATCGTTCAAAATAGAGGCCCTCGAGGCGAAGGAGTCAAAGAGGAAGACGCTGAAGTTTCCGACTGTAGCGTATACGAAATATAGCGGCTACGTTAAAATGGGCCGGGATTGACACCCCGCACGACAAGTTACGCCGTATGTTAATCAGTATCCGCTTCCCGTTCCTGCCGCCTCGCGACAATCGCGGTGGCGACCATCCACGACAAGCCGATGGTAACGGCGATTTTCTGGCAGATCGGATCGATAGGCGTCCATGGATATCCCAGCCAGAAATGCTGGACGTATTGGGTGAAGTGAATTATGGCGATTACCAGAAAAACGATGCTGCCGATTGTATAGACGCGGGGGCATTTCCCATCGGAAATCATACCTATCACCGCAAGCAGCAGGGCTGGAATCCCGGGTATCGAGGCGCACCCGATGGCCAGGCTGTGCAGGAACACGTACCGGTCGGCTGGGGTAAGCCCGACACCCAGCATGCCGGCAAGCGACAGCATCCCGGCAATGCGGACAACCATGCCGATTCGCCGCCGGCTGGGAAATGTACGCGGCAGGATGAGCCACAGCGGCACGAAGCTGAGCATCAAAATGATCATCGAGGCGTTGAACCACTTTGCCGTTCCGGGATTTATCAGCCCGCTTTCCGTAACGGTCTCGCCCAGGTCGCATAGCGTGTTCTGCCAGAAGTCGTATCCTTCGGATGACAGATCAAACGGATGCCCGCCGGGATAATTCGCCATGGCAATGACAGTCATGACGACAAATTGCCCCACGCTTAGCAGTATCCATGTGCTAGCCAGACGGTTACGATTCATGGTTCTCATGGTGGGGGATGTTCTGGGGTTATCCGTTTCGCAGGTTGCCGACAACGGCTGCGACGTCTTTGCCGTTGACCGCAGCCCCGGCGGCTTTGAGAGATTTCATCGCCACGCCGGTAGCTTGGCCGTCGCCGCCCGCCGAGCGAATACCAGCCAGGGCATCCTCGTCGGAGGACAGAAACTCCGTGATCTTAGCCTGATCCCACAGTTGGGGCAGAAGCGCTTCGATTATCTGATTTTCCCGCAGGAGGTCGGAATTATCCTTCTCGGGGGCCGCCGCTATCGTTTCCTTATTGCTGGCGATGAGTTTTCGCAGGGCCTTCTGAGCCTCGGCTTCGGTGATCGACCCCTGGCGGGTTTCGATTCGCTGGATTTCGCCCAGGGCGACGCGCAGGATATTCTTTTCCAGTTCCAGCTTCTGCTTCATCGCCTGCATGATTTGTTCTTTGATGGTTTCGGCTAATGTCATTTGTCTTCCTCAAGTAATTGTGGCAAATTATTGCTCCTATTGTAGATTGGTAGCACAGGTTTGCAACCTGTGCTCGGCTGAAATTTCCGGCAGTGTTCATCATTTTCGATTTTTGCGTCTATTTCGGGCAAAATTCGGCATGCGTATTTGTTTCCGCCGCCGTGTTTCGTTACTATAAGCAGCAGTAGGTTATACGGCTTGTTGCATAACAGGTTTTAATTTATCGTAACACCTGGTTTGCCATGCGACGAGTTGCATGACCTGCTTTTATCGATACTTTTATTGCTCTGCGATTGTTTCCGGTTTGTCGGTGGAATCGCGGGGTTGGAACGACGGAGATATGCGTGAGTGACGAATTACATCATGAGTGCGGGATAGCTGCCCTGTATTGCCTGGACAAGTCGGTGGGCCGGGGCGGCTTGGCCAGCCAGACCGCCGCCGACGGCGACGTAACCAAAATGATGCCGATGATGCTGCTGAACCTGCAGAATCGCGGACAGCTTGCCGCCGGGCTTAGCAGCTACGATCCAAACCGGATGCAACTGCTGGATACGTTCAAGGACATCGGCAACGTCGGCGAGGCGTTCCGCATGTCGCACCCGTCGAAGCACGCAGCCATTTTGCAGGAGTATGCAGGCAAGGCGGTAATCGGCCATGTTCGCTACGCCACCTGCGGCAAGGACGACGCCCGCTACGCCCAGCCGTTCGAGCGACACCACGGACGGCTGTGGAAATGGTACAGTTTCGGATTCAACGGAAATCTGGCGAATTACACCGACCTGCGGGATCGCCTGCTGGCCAAGCGGGACTATCACTTCACGCTCGACACCGACACCGAAATTATCATGCACGAACTGGCGTATCGCCTGCGCGGCGACAGAAAGCCCGACCTTGTAAAGGTTATGTCCAGTATGAGCAAGCATTTCGACGGCGCCTACAACATGGTATTTCTCGACGCGCTGGGGCGGATGGTCGTTGCCCGCGATCCGCTGGGGCTTCGCCCGCTGAGCTACGGCGTCCAGGGCAAACTCTTCGGTGCCGCCAGCGAATCGGTCGCGCTGACGAACCTGGGCTTCGACCAGGTCTGCTGCCTGCCACCGGGGCAAATGGCGATTATCGAAGACGGCAGCCTGCGGTTCGAGGAATTCGCCAAACCCAAACGGAAGGCCCATTGCTTCTTCGAGTGGGTTTATTTCTCCAACGTCGCCAGCGAAATGGACGGTACGGGGGTGTACGTCGCCCGTGCCAATCTGGGCAAGCGCTTAGCGGAACTGGAAGACCAGGCCGTCAACGAAAACAGCATCGTCGTGCCCGTGCCGGATACCGCCAAAGCCGCCGCCGACTCGTACGCCTATCACATCGGCATACCGTGCGTCGAGGGCCTGATGAGAAACCGCTACGTCGGGCGGACGTTTATCCAGTCCGACACCACACGCAGCCAGAGCGTCCGGTACAAGTACACGCCGCTGCCCAGCGTGCTGACCGGCAAGAAAGTCTTCCTCGTGGAAGATTCGATTGTCCGTTCGACCACGCTGCGGAGTCTGGTGAAGCAGATTCGCCGCCAAGGCGGAGCCAGCGAAGTACACGTGCGGGTGGCTTGCCCGCCGATTATCGCACCGTGTTTCTACGGAATCGACATGTCCACAATTGGCGAACTGTTCGCACCGTCGTTCTTTGGCAACGGCTACAATGGCTGCCCGAGCGATAAGACTCTCGCCCGCATGGCAAAAACGCTGGGGTTGGACAGCCTGCGATACCTGTCCGTCCCGGATCTGAGCAAATGCCTTGAGATAGACGGCTGCGATTTGTGCACCGGCTGCGTAACGGGTAAGTACCCCAGCAAATACGGCAACAAACTGATCGCCGCCGCTCGAAAAAATACAGGCAAAAAGAGAAAAGGCAGAACATACGAGTAAACGGTAGAACCCATGAAAAAAGTTCCGGTTATCCTGGTGATTGTGGCGGCGCTGCTTTCCTGCGGCGGAGTGAAACTCAAGGATGACCCGCCGGTGGCAAAACCACCCAAAGCCGGCAGACTTACCGGAACAATCTCGCCCGCCAACGCTGTCAAAACTCTCACCGCCGTGTCCCGCGTTACCGGGAAAAAATATCAGCCGCATTCGTTCGACAAAAAGACAGGCCGATTCGCCTTCGGCAAACTGCCCGGCGATGCGACCTACGACATCTGCATTTCCACAACCGACAGCCGGAATATCGAGGGAATCAACCTGAATTTCGTCGACAGCCGAATGCTCCGCCTACTGGCGATTCGCCGCAAACAACTCGGCCTGCCCGCAAAGAAAACGCAAAAACCGTTCACGCAGGCCGACGCCGATGCGATTACGAAGCTGATTATAGCCGGCGGCAAGAAAGACTTCATGGACTACCGCCGCGTGCTCTATATCCGCGGCAAAGGCCCGCGGGCGACGGTACTGCTGGAACTGATGCGGACGACGGGATTTCACAAATCCCGCATGGACGACCAGAAGAGCGATATTGTCTGGCGGGTGGAATTGTGGTACTTCGCCAGACGCGGCGGAGGGTGGGAGCGGCTGGCCAACGTCGAACGCATTCTCCGACGGGTTCGCACCAAGCCGCACGAATGGCAGGCAATCAGCGTAGAGTATTATCCCGCGTTGTCCAGCTACGTCGATGCCGACGGCAAGAGCAAACCCGTAAACTTCAAGATTTCCCCAAAGCCCGACGCCACGCGGGGCCGGCCCGCAAACACGAAAATAAAACTCTCCACCAAGCCCCACATCATTCTGCCGGAGGAAAAGCGAGGCTCGAGGCCAGAGGCTGGAGACTTGAGACCAGCCACCAAACCCCACGTCGTTCCACCGGCAGCGAAACCACCACAACCATCAAACAATAGATGATTGAGGGATTCATCCCCCAAGGGGCCACCTAACAACGGATGCTTGGACTTGAAATTCGCAAAAAAAACGCCGCCCCAATCGGGACGGCGCAGGATAGTTCAGTTAAAGCTTAAAAGTCTGTTTTAAACATTAGGCCTTCTGAACGTTTGTAGCCTTGGGGCCTTTGTCTCCTTGGGTAATTTCGAACGTAACCGCCTCGCCTTCGGCGAGCGACTTGTATCCGTCACCCGAAATATCGTTGTAATGAACAAATACATCAGTACCGTCATCAACCTCGATAAAACCAAACCCCTTCGAATCGTTAAACCACTTCACTTTACCATTAGCCATATTCTGGCTCCTTCCAAACAAGCAGTGCAGCCCTTCACAAAGGAAACACACTGTAACAACTGCCATACGGGAGGGGAAACTTTTCCTCAAACAGCCCGGATGGACAGAGTAACTTTATTATGTTATCGCCTGTTTGTCAATGATTTGTGTAAATTTTTTTCGGCTTATTTTTGTTTTTCCAGTTTTGCCGCCTCTATTTACCGGTTTGGGTCAAAATCCACGGGCCTTTTTTGAGATATGGTTCTGGAATTTCGGGCGTTTTACCGGAAATTTCCTGAATCGCCCAGCCGGCCAGTTGCATTCCCATAGGCCCAGGCCGTTCCTCTGTGAGCAATTGTCGCAGCGTTTGCAAGGCTTTGGACATCTTCCACCGTGCCGCCAGCACCGCCGCACTAAAGCGGGCCTCGAACTTCAGGCCCTCATCGGAGAGAATTTCCAAGACACATCCACGGAATTTCTCGCGATTCTCCGGGCACTCCAGTTGCCCCATCGCCCGGATCATCTCGGCAGATTCATGGTTCATACGCATTCCCTGAACATCCACTTTGGGAATCCGCAACAGTGCAGCGACAGCCTTGCGGGCCTTCAAATCGCCCAGCGAGCGAATCACCCTGCCGGTAACAATCGGGCTGTATGGAGGCGCTGCCCGCATTGCCACCAGCGCTTTGAAATACTTAATACCCCTCTTGCGACATTTCTCCAGCAAAGCCATCAGCGGACCAACCGCGTTGAGGTCGTCCAGCTTGCCCAACGCCCAGGCAGCCTCGCCAAGCACCGGCGAATCAAGCGGCAATTCATCCAGATGCTTCAACAGAAAATTGCAAGCCTGCCGGTATTTCATTTCGCCTATAATCCTGCAACAGGCAACACCGTTCCGCTCGATAAGCTCATACTTCCGCTTCGCCACCGGCAATTCGAATTTTTTCTTCTTCGACTTTTTCTTTTTTTTCTTCTTCGCTTTCGCCTCTTCTTTCCCCAACCGCTCGATTTCCGCCCGCACCTCTTTGAATTCCTTCAGCAGTTCCGCCAGTTGCTTTCGGGCATTTTGCGGGGTATCTGCTGCCGCTATCCGCAACAGTGCCTCCCGGGCAGCGAGATGGGTCTGCTCGTCCGGTGCCTCCAGCATCAACGCCATCAGGCGATTCCTGGTGGAAGTAATTTTGAGATCGCCGGCTGCGACAATCGCCGCCAGCCGCACTATCGACACCTCGTCCTCCAAAAACTCCGGTATCCGCTGATTTTGCCGGGCATTATGATAAGCCAGCACTGCCCCACGGCGAATCAGCGGATTGGGATTTTTTGACACACGGCGGAGAATATTTCCCGCTTTGCCGGCTGCGAATTTGCCCAGGACGGGCAGCACCCCGGCACGAACAGCCGGAACCGGGTCTTTCTCCGCCAGTTGCATTAAAACCGCGATAAGCCCGTCAGCCTTTTTCAATTGGAGCGTATTTCTCGCCGCCGCCAGCCGCACCACAACGGCGGCATCGGCCAATGCCTTTTTCAACGTCGACTCGGGGGCAGCCAGGCC
The DNA here is from genome assembly GCA_021108335.1 of Phycisphaerae bacterium. Lineage (GTDB taxonomy): Bacteria > Planctomycetota > Phycisphaerae > SM23-33 > SM23-33 > JAIORC01. The sequence goes on along the minus strand of JAIORC010000407.1, from coordinate 16,450 downwards.
CAGTTCCGTCAACGCCGTCAACGCCGCCGCCCGAACTCGAGGCCTGGAGGCGTCCCGGGCAATGGGGCCAAGCTTCTCCGCCGCCTTTGCGACGCGGAGCCTGGCTGCACCATAAATCCCCGCAAGGCAGACTGCCGGTTCCTTCGCGCCCAAGGCTTTGACGACAAACTCGGCTGCCGAATCGCCGCCAAGCTCCACCGCCGCCGCAACAGCCGCAACGCGAACCGCCGGGGCCTTGTCCAGCAAAGCCTTTTTCAGCGGCACGAAGGCTGCGTGGTTGTTGGTCCACCCCAGGTCCCGCGTCGCCTGCTGGCGGGTCAGCGGGTCGGCATCGGCCAGAAGGCCTGCCAGCAGATCGACGCTTTCCTGGTCGCCGTAATCTGGAATCCTATACCCGGCAAATTCAAATTCCGGTTTTTCAATCCCAGCCCCGGAAGCAGAGCGGCAGGTAAAAACAGAAACGCCCGCCAGACCAATCGCCGCGGCTAACACTATTGAAATGCTATGTTTCACACTAAACTCCATATCGCGTACAACTCCCTACTCCGCACGTCTTAATTGGAAAACCCGTATAACCGTCAGGGTAAACATAACCGCCGTCGCAGCCGCCATCACCTTGAAATGCGTCGCCAGCAAGCCCAGCTTCTGCATTCCCTGATGGCCGGCGGCTTCCATCGCCGCGACCACCGGATTCATCACGAATACCACCTCGACGAACCGCGAACTGAACATATCCCCGCCCAACAGTATCAGCAGGCTGAGCATGGTCATGCTTACCACCATCGCGTAAGTCCAGGCGGTCGAAACCACCGTCCGCGAGAACAGGCTCGAAAAAAACGTCCCTGCCGTGGATACGAACAGAATCGTCATGGCGATGACCTGCCATACCCGCCAAAGCCTCGGCCCAAGATTCTCGTTGAAATACAGCAGGACGCACATCCCCGGCAAAGTCGCCAGCGTCAACAGCAGCAGCGGTAGAATGGACGCCTGGAACTTGCCGCTGACAATCCGCCAACTCGGAATCGGCGTAACCCGCAGCAAATCCCACACGCCGGTCTCCCGGTCGCTGCAAATCGCCCCCGCCGATATCGCCGGTCCGACCAGGACCACCAGCACGACCATCATCGCCCCGACCGCCGTCAACATCAGCGTGGGCAGTTCCGGCTCTTCCGCCGAAAAAGCGGTTACGCCCGCCCCGACCAGGAACATCAGCAGAATCGACACGATCAGGCTGATGCTCACCGCGCGGAACAGCCAATGCGTCTGCAACATCGGCCTGGTGCGGAACTCCTTTACCAGCACCGGATTCTGCCACCAGCAGATGCTCCGCTTTCGCTTGCGAGGGTCGATAAGAAATAAAAACGTCCGGGCGGATACCTTGCCGCGTTCGACGACCTTGAGTTTTTCGCGCGGACGCGGCGGCTGGGCGGGCCGGCGAAGTTTTATCAGGCAGACTATCGTTACGATAACGATAACCGCGATGCTCAACGGGATAAACATTCCCCAGAACGACGGCATTGACGGTGCGCCCTGGGTATACTGCCCGCCCGGCCAAACCAGCGACGCCATCGCCTCCAGCGGACTGAGCGACGCCAGAATATGCAGGATAGCCTGATTGGCTCCGCCAGCCTTGATAATCAGGTGATTACTGACAGGCCATGCCGGCACCGCGAAAAGAAAACAGACTACGCCCTGCACTACATAGGTAACGATAATTGCCCGGTAACTGCGATGCATTATCGCGCTTACAAGGAACCCGATAACGCCCAGGTAGACAGCCGTCAGCAACAGGATGCAGATTACCGCCAGCACCTCCGAGCCGGTTACGCCGCCCAGCAGAAACACCGCCGCCAAAGCCGGCGTGCCGCTCAATACGAGCAGCACCAGAAACGCCAGCGCCCCGACCATCTTGCCCAGAACGATTTCCCAGGGCTTCATCGTGGTGGTGAAGAGGCTTTCGAGGGTATTGTGTTCTTTTTCGCTGGTAAGGGCTGCGGCTGTAAGCGCCGGCGCGAACAAGGCGATCATCACCAGTTCCCCGATCGCCAGGATGCCCAGTATCCGCCGGGCCTGCTGCCCGCCGACGTCCTGCAGGCCATCCAACGGCCACAACAGCCACAATAACCCCGCCATCACGGCAAACATCAACCCCTGCATCGCCACTGCCTTCTTCGTCCGCAGGGCGGAAAGAACCTCTTTACGAATGATCGGATTTTTTATCATATTTCACTCACAACTACTCTGCCGGGTGCCATGCTTCTGCTTGCAGAAGCATGCGTGTCATAATTCATCCCCCAGGGGGCCGCCCACAACCTATAGATTTTTAACCTGTGCCGGCCGGCTGTTCTTCAGTTTCTTCCTCTTGTTTTTCTTCTTCCGTTTCTTCGTCGTATTCCGTACCACTGACGGTCATGTAGGCGTCTTCCAGGCTTAGCGGTACTTCACGCAGCGTTACGACTTTTTGCCCAGCCAAGTTGAGGGTTTCCACTATACCCGCCAGTGATTCATCGTCTCCGGTAAAGCGGAATTGCAGGGCATTTTCCAATTCCACCCCTTCGAAGTCGTGGCAGTGAATCTGTTGCTGAAGTATTTTTTGCACTTCCTGCCGACTTCCGAAGCATCGGACTTCCATCAGGCGGTCGCGCTGTATCTGGTTAAGAACGTCCTGAATCGGCCCAGACACGCGAAGCACGCCCTCGTGAATGATTCCAACCGTGTCGCAGACCGCCGCCAGTTCCGGCAGAATGTGCGAGCTGACCAACAGCGTCTTGCCGCGGTCTGCCAGCTTCCGCAACAAATGCCTCATCTGCACGCGGGCACGCGGGTCCAAGCCGCTCGCCGGCTCGTCCAGCAACAGCACCTGCGGGTCGTGCATCAGCGTTCGGGCAATGCCCACTCGCTGCTTCATGCCCTTGCTCAGCGTATCGACAAAACGGTCCCGCAGATATTCCGCCTCGGTTATGTCCAGCACATACTCCATCCTGTCGAAACGCTGCTTGCGGGGAATCTTGAAGGCTGCGCCGAAAAAGTCCAGGTACTCCCAGACACGCATCTGATCGTACACGCCAAAGCTGTCGGGCATATAGCCGACCAACATCTTGATGTCGCTGACGCCGCGGTGGACATCCAGGCCGCATATCTCCGCCTTGCCGCTGGTAGCCTTGAGCAACCCCGCCAGAATGCGGATGGTCGTGGTTTTGCCGGCACCATTGTGCCCGATGTACCCGAATATCTGCCCGCGTCTAACCTGGAGATAGAGATTATCCAAGGCTATTATCTCGTCGTATTGCTTGGTCAGACCTTCGCAACGCAGGACAATTTCATCATTGGCTTTCGTCTGAGAATTCACCGAACCGTTCCTTTCAGAGAGACATTCATGCTCTCGATTTTCCATGTCATCACCGTCGCATCGCCGCCGGTTGCCGGGGCCAATCGCTTGACTTCCAGCAGGATCGCGCATCGTCCGTCCGCCCCGCGAAACCTTTCCACTCGTGGAATCGTTATCTCATACCGCCCGGCGGGATTCTCCACGGTTTTCATCTCCATGCGGGAAGCAATCTTGCTTCTGCCCTTTTTATTCCCATCTTTTTCAGCCAGCTTGACGCCGGAAACCACCATTTTGAACCCCCCCGCCTGAAGTTGGACACTCAGCTTCGCGGTCGCAGCCGAAAGCCTCCCACCAGGCCAGGGCGGACGAACAAGTATCAATAGCTTGTTGGGGTAGGAGGAATCTATAAACTCCTGTTTCGCAACGTTCCAGAGCGTTGATTTTATTTCCATATCCACGAAGCCAGCCGGTATCTGTACCTTCGTGCCCGGCTTCGGAGCAACCAACTCTACCGGCCAGGCTATAACGCTCCAGCCCTGCCGGACAAGTTCCCGCCCCTGCAGCGGGGCAATGACGCTGATGGGAGTATAGCCGATCAACAGCCAACGGTTGGCAACCGTATCCATCATACTGGGACGGCTGACCAGTTGTCGCATCAGATCGTTCCGCCGCGTGTCCTGCACCACCAGCGGCGTAAATTCATCTTTGCCCAACAGGCGGCTGTCATCTACTTCAATGGCGGTCTGCCCCCCTGCCGGCAGATTCCCCACCCGGTATGCCCGGGCGTTGACATAGAGCACCGCATCATTAATATCGCCCGCCAGGCGGTTGTCCACCGTGCCGAAGATGCCTTTTTCGTCGAAAGTAACCGTCGCTCCAAGCCGGCCTATCTTCTCGACTGAATCTACGTAGAACCCACGCGTGGCGTCCGGGCGAATAGGCTGATCCGGCAGCACCATGCCGGCGTCGATCGTGCGAATCTCGCTGAGGGCAAACTCCGCGGCACTGGCCTGACCTATATCCCGAATGACCGCATCCCGGCTGCCGGCAACGAAAGTAATCGGCTGGTCTTCCGGGCCGCTGTAATAGGAAAATAACTGCTGAACCCGCGCCTCGCCGCCGCCCATGTCGGTAATCATGCCGATATGACTAAGCCGCGGCGGGTTGTCATTCGCACGGCTGACGACATACAGGCCGATCGATATCAGAATCGAAGCCGGAACCAGCACCAGCCACAGAAGCTCGCCACGCCGCCGCCTCGCCAGCAATACGCCAAAGACAACCACCGCCGCGAACAATACCACGAAAATCGTAACCGGCATGGTACTGTCAGGCCCGCGACGGCCGGCTATGCTGCCCAGCGTCCCCGTGCCCGCCTTGACAAAGGCGTTCGGGTTCAGGGGCATCATGGTTCGCCTCGCCTGGCCGATGGTATTCCACACTGCCTGCAACGGCTTGGGCTTCAGCCCGCCCACGGATGTCGCAAGCGTGAAAATAAGCCCATCCCCCAGACACCGCCGCGTCAGCAAAGGCAGGCCGTTGGCACGATAGACAACCTCGGCGGTCGTCGGACAAAGCCAGCCCATCGGCACCGGCCGCAACAGCCCGACGGGCTTGGACGGCGCGAAAGGCCCGGTAACCCGCAGGCTGTCCACAAAACCGTAGCCCGTAACGCAAACCCCAGCCGCGGTACCAAGTCGCCCACGCAAAAGCTTGCCCATCGACTCGCTGCCGGTAAAAACCACCACCCCGCCACGCCGAACCCACTGAAGAATGGCGGAAACCTGCGTTACCCGCAAAGCCGAAACATCCACCTGCCCCAGAACGAGAATGTCCACCATGGAATACTCGTACCACAGATCAGGCAGATTGGCGGCGATACCGCCGAGGAACAATACGTCGCCCAGAGGCCTGTCAACCATTTGCCGCAGGTAAGTGGTGTTATCGTGCTCCAGGGCACCAATAAGGGCTATGGCGGTTTGCTTCGGTTCGATAATTGAGCCGATACCGTTAGTGGCCTGGATTTCATCACCCGTCTCGGCATCCCACAACAGGTAGTCCTGCCGGAGAGTTTCCTTCTTCTTTCGCACGGTTGGGGCTTTGGGTTTCGCCTTCTTCTTTTTCGACCTCCGGTTTTTCTTCCGTGGCTGCTTTTTCGGCGGCGGGAGCGTTCCGGGACGATAGGCTATCCGTATTCGCCGCGAAGCATGCGACGGGATGTTAACGATTCGCGTGAAATACTGTCGGCCGATACCGGCGGTGCTGGTCTGGCAGCCCACCTTCACCTTACGGGACTGGTCGTTGTCGTTTGCCACCCGGACGGTTTGGCTTACCCATGCCCCACGGCGAATATACGGCGAAAACGAACTGCGATACCCCTGGATACGCAACGGCTCATCCGCCGACGAAACACCTGTCCAGCCAAAACATAACAAAAGCACCACGAGGACAAACGAAGTTTCCAGTTTCCGAAATGATAGTAACATCTTCTGTTTTCCTGTATTGCAATTGTCAATCAACCGCCATCACCAGCCTCCAGCGTCAATGTGTCGAAATAAAATAACAGCAACCCCCCCACAACTCAAGCAAAGTTCCCTCCAGCGGAAGTTGGATTGAAACCGCGAATCAGAATATTTGCGGAATTCATGACGGATGAAGCTGAATTGAAGGCGAAAGCACGCAAACAAATCAACAGGCAAACCGAACAGAGTGCCGTTACCGGGTCAAGACCCGGCCTGCCAAAACTAAAGGGACACCTCTAAAAATTGTCGGGTGCCATGTTTCTGCCTGCAGAAGCATGCCGTCAGCTTTTATCTTTGCCGACGATGAGGGCGATGATTACACCCTTCCATAACCCGGCGACCAGCGCGTTAACCAGCCAGTAGATTACTACCTGGTATGCGAAAGTGGTATACAACAGCATCGAATATATACCCGGCAGCGCGCCAACCAGCCACACTATCACGCCGAACCACAGGCCTTTGACAACAACGCTCCGGCCGGGCAGGGACTTGCTGATCTGCGAGTAAACAATCGCGAGCAGAATCGCGAACAGAACGCTCGTAACCGCCATCATGTCAAACGGCATGTCGTCCGGCTTTACCCAGATGTTCGTCGGTGCCAGCCTGTAAACCCAATTGAAAAGGAAGCCGCAGGTTAACCACCCCCAACCTATACCCAAAACACCTACGACAACGCCAGCTAGCACCGATTTGGCAAGTCTTTTCATTTTTCAGTCTCCTTGCAATGTTTTTGGAACTATGCCGCCGCTATGTTATTTTTTGTAGTCCGCTTTGATGACGTTTTGCGAGACGTCGGTGATTTCGATTTTCTTTTCCATCGCCTCGACGATTCGCTCAGCCAGCGTTTCGGCGTTGCAGTCGGCTTCGATGGAGATGTCGGCATTTTTGTTGTTATACTTGGCTGTTACGTCCTTGACGCCCTTGATCTTTACCAATGCCTTCTTCAACTTGGCGTATTGCCCGAACGAAAGGCCGGATACCTTCAGTTGCACTTCGCCCCGGCCTTCCAGCACGTCCGACCAGAACCGCACGATTTTCCGCGTGATTCGCGGCACGATGTAGTTACCCTGCCTCGCCAGACTTGCCGTGGCAGCACCCCGCCGGGCCTGCTGCATGCCGCCGTACCGCTCATCGTTCGTGCCGACCTGGGCAGCGAGCAACTGGGCGGTATCCGACCGGAAGATGCGGATATTCGCGTCGGCGAGATAGCGATAGAACACGCGGCCGTGCATCCTCTTCGTACCGGCGGCGCTGGCGTTGGCGGTGCCGGTAATGAAAATCTGCGCGCCGAATTTCTTTGCGATAGCCTGGATTTTTTCCGGCTTGTCTTCGGCGACGGCGGCGATGAGGTTTTTCTGGTCGATAGCCTTTATCTGACTTTTGTCGACCAGAATAAAGCCGTTCTTCAACAGCTTGCTTTCCAGTCGGGTTTGCAGCGTGGAAACATCCTGCGGTTTGCCGTCGATGCTTTCCCGGATGAATACCATGACCTTCGGCCTGCCCATCTGCTTGAGCAGGTTCGTTATCACGCCCCAGCAATCCACGATGCCCTTCTTCGAGACAACAATCCGCAGCTTCAGCGTCCAGACGCCGTCCTCGTCAACGGATTTGGAGACGATATCGCAACTCTGGACAAAGCCGGCTGCCCGCGAGAGAATCGTATCCTTGGCCAGGACAAAATCCTTGGTCTTGGTCTCGGAGTAGATTAACGTGCCGGCAGCCTCCTCGACCGCCTTCCGCTGGCCGTCGGCGACGGCTTCCTTCTTGCTCATCCCCTTGCCGATAACGGTAACCGTTACAAGGTTCCTGGCAGCGGTAGCCTGCTGGGCAAACAACGAAGTAAAAAGTGTAACGACCAATAGATAAAAGAATACCCTGCGCATAAGTTCAGTCCCTTCTGCTTGTAAAAGCATGCGGTAATAAAAACGCGTTGGGTGACATGGCGACACCGCAGGGGTCGCCATGTAAGGATGTCGCTAAAATTGTAAATTTATCTTTCATGGCTATCCCGCAAAAAATGCGGGCTAACCATGCCACCCGATATCGTGGGAAATTGCACAGGCTTGCCCCCAAGGAGGTTACAAACCTGTGCCACCAAACAAAATTCCCGCCAAATCGGGTGGCATGGCGACACCGCAGGGGTCGCCATGAAGGACCCGAACACATGCTTCTGCGAGCAGAAGCATGGCACCCGACAAATCTGTGCCGCCCACAACGGTTGTTACGGAACGACTACTTCGCTTGTCTTGCTCGTGGTTGTGGTTTTGGACTTGTGGGTTGTTATTTCGTCCTCTTCACAACCGACCACAACACCGGTAACAACCAGCATGGCTACGATCATCACTACCGAAAAGATTCTTTTGATTGTAAACATGTTTTTCTCCTGTCGTACGGTTTCAGTGTAGTTTGTCAAATTCAGACAGCGGCAGCACAGGTTACAAACCCCCAGGGGGTTACAAACCTGTTTTCACCTGCCATCTATTATTCCAGATATTTCACGGCCCCGCGACGTTACGGCAGCGGGGTACCCTGCTGGCGATAGAATACAACCATGTCCCAGACGGGTTTCAGGTCCATTTCCACGGTTACCGTGACAACTCCGTCGGCGATTTTCTCCGAGCCGTCAACAACGGCGGCATTCTGCTGGAATGCCTGCATCCTGGCCTGGATTTTGTCGCTTTGTGCGGCGAAGTTTTTCACCGAAGAATTGGAGGAAAGCATCAAACCATTGAGTTTCTCGGCGATTTTACGCCGGGCGTCCAAGGCTGCGGCCCGAGAGGCCGCCAACCTTGCCTGGGCGGGGTTGGCTGCGTTGGGGTCCACGGCAGCTCGGCCTTTTACACGCAGCGTATCGACAATCCATGCCGGCGGCTGCGAGGCAACCTGCGCGACAATCACCTGCTTCTTGGCCATCGCCGGCTGAACGTACTTGGGATTCACCACGCCCGTACCGATTTCCTTGATTTTGTCGAACCGAACCTTCTGGACGTATTCCTGGAGCTGCTTGATCTTGACGCGGTCGCCCTTGTAGTGGGTATCGACCCAACTCTTGAAATTGGTAATGACCGTCTTGAGGGTTACCTGCATCTCGACCTCGCAGATCAGTATGTCCCGCCGGTAACGAACGCCGATTTCCTTCGCGCCACGCAGAAACCGCCTCATATCAACGTTTATCTCGTCAGATTCGGTTACGAAATCCTGCACGGTGGTCGAAGAGGTAATCCTCACGCCCTTGATCCGCTCGGCCAGCCGCCGCATGGCATCGACACGGGCGGCACGCTCGGCTCCCGTCTTGGCCTGAGCGCGGAACCCGGCAGGAATGTGCTTCTTCCAGAACGGCGGCAGTGTGGATCGCCGCACGCCTGCCGGGCCTGCGGCTGCTGGCACTATCGGGGCGGCGGCAGATTCAGACTTCAGCACGCCCTGGCCGACAACCTCAATCTTGTTGAACTTGTTGACCTGCGTCATTTTGTTGAAATCGTTGATCTTGACCTTGTCGCCCTTGTAGCGGGCGGTGTATATTCTCTTGAGCGTCGTCTCGACCGTCTTCAGCGTAACCGACATCCTGCAGGTAACCACGCCATCCTCGTCTACCTTGCACTTGCCTTCCTGCTTCATACCTTTAAGAAACGCATTGAGGTCTGTCTCTATAGTGTCATTTTCGGCAACGAAATCCTGTACGGTAGTCGAGGATGTGATCCTCAGCCCGCGGATACGCTCGCCAAGTTTGCGGATGGCGTCGGCACGGGCAGCCCGCTCGCCCATCGCGAGGCGTTTGGCCTCCTCGGCGGCATTTTTCGGCTTCGCCACCTGGGCGACCGCCGGCACGGCCATGGCTCCGACCACTGCAAAACTCACCAGCACAATCAGCAATTTCGTGTGTTTACTCATTTGCGACTCCTTACTCTGGTTTCGCCGGGCGATACAAAACCCGACTGGTCTGTTTTTCGCAATCAATGCCAGCCCCGCCCCGGCAACTGGTTTCCCGGCTGACACAGCCGATTATTTCTGGTCTTCCAATCGTACCCTGCGACGAGCGACTATGAACTTGTCTTCCGTCTTGTATTGCAGAGCCTGATTGTAGTACTCCAGGGCTTCTTTCAGATTCGCCTGGGCCTCGTAGCACACACCCATGTTGAACATCGCCCCGTAATCGTCGGGCCTTTCGTTCAGGCCTTTGCGGTACATCATTATGGCGTCGGCGAATTCCCCGGCGTAGGCATACTTGTTCCCATTCTTTACCGCCTTGGTCTTGCCTTTTTCCAGGTGTACCCGGAAAGTAACAAAGTGCGGGCTGATACGGGCTACGAACTCCATAACACATCGGTTGATCAACTCGTTGCAGATTACGGCAGTCGATTTGATCTTGCCGCCCGACCCGCCGAACATCGAGAAGCCGCCGCGGTCTTTCTCGGAATCGAACGCATGGGTTATATTACGGCTGGAAAGTGTCCGCGTTGTATGAATGTCGTCCATAGTGAAATTGACCGAAACGCTGGCGGTACGCCACAGGCGCGTTGCCGATACCATCGTTCGCCCGATCGGATCGAATTTCTGGTACGTTTTCAAGGAATCCTTATGGGTAACAGTAACAGTTCCGTAGATCATGGCATCGACTTTGGCGATTTTCCCAAGCTTGATAGCCTCATCCGTGCCGGTGATGGACATCTGGAAGTCCCGCTCGTCCATCAACACGCCAAGCCGTTTGCGATCAAACAGGATATAGCGATGGAATTCGGCGTTGAGGGCGTTCATTTTCGAGGCAAGTTCGTCGGCGGCGATTTCGCCCCACTTCTTCTCCGTGCCTATCTTGGCGCCGAACTGCACTATGGCAATCTTGCGAACGTCAGCGGGAATTTTTTGAACAGCCGGCCTGGTGTAGCTGATCGAGATGGTTCTTTTTTCTCCGCAACCGGAGAAAAAAACCATGCCGCCAAAAAGCAGCAACACTACCGTCGAGATATGAATTGAACGTTTCACTCCGAAACTCCTTCGCGATAAAAATATCCGGTATATTTGGGTTCCCCTGGAGATCAGCCGAGGCTGATCTGCCAAAACGGGAATCACCTTTGTCTTATATATCCAAGTTTGGCCAGTTCGCGGAAAAAGTCAAGCAGACATCCAGAAAAATGGATAACTTTTCAAAACGGGAAAAATCCGATTAACGCCCCCGCCTGCCGGGCCTGGCAAAACATTTTGAGAAAAATCCATAAATTGACGAAATGGGCTTGACAGGATTTGTCGACATCTCCATAATGTGTGGCTCTTTATAGCTTAAGCAGCCTGAGTTCAAGGCAAACAGAATTTTGGAACGGATTTAACTGGAAAAACTGATGGCAACAAAAACTTACATGGCAAAAACGGGCGAAGTGAACGCCAAATGGCATCTGGTAGACGCCGCGGATCAGGTAGTAGGCCGTCTGGCGACCAAGCTGGCGGTGATCCTCCAAGGCAAGCATCGCCCCGAGTACACACCACACGTGGACACCGGCGATTTCGTTATCGTAATCAATGCCGAGAAAATCGTGATGACCGGCGCAAACAAATCCGACCAGCGGATTTATCGCCGCTATAGCGGCTATCCTTCCGGCCAGAAGGAAATTACCGCTACGAAGATGCTCGAAAAGCACCCCGAGCGGGTACTTACCGAGGCTGTCCGGCGGATGCTGCCCAAAACCAAGCTGGGCCGGGCCATGATCAAGAAATTGAAGGTCTACGTCGGATCAGAACACAGTCACCAGGCACAGCAGCCCGAACCGCTGAGCCTGTAACAGCAGAACGCTAACGAATTTTTCGGAATTTCATCAGGAAGAGTGAGAATGACAGAGGCAAACGAAAATAACCAGGAAACCGCCGACGAAGTAGTAGTCGCCGAAGTAAAAAGCGATAAGCCTGCCCCCAAGGAGGCCACCCGCACCGCACCGCCACTGCCCGAAGGTACGCACTACATCTGGGGCACGGGCCGACGCAAAGCCTCGGTCGCGCGGGTTCGCATCAAACCGGGCACGGGCAAATTCCTGGTCAACAAGCGAGAGGCCAACGCCTACTTCACGCAGCTTCGCGATCAGGAAGCCGTTATTTCGCCGCTGAAGACGCTGGGCATGATGGCCAGCTACGACGTTTTTGTAAACGTCGGCGGCGGTGGTTCGACCGGACAGGCCGGGGCTGTCTTGCTGGGTCTGGCAAGGGCGCTGTCCAAGCACATGCCGGAAGTCGATCAGGAACTCAGAGACAAAGGCCTGATGACCCGCGACGCACGCATGAAAGAACGGAAGAAACCCGGCCAGCCCGGAGCACGCAAACGCTTCCAGTTCTCCAAGCGTTAAGCCACCTGGATCAACAAACACCAACGCCCCGGTGCCCGAGAAAGGTGCTGGGGCTTTTTTTATTTTTCGATTTTGTGTCAACAATCGAAAAAAAGTTGTTGGGTGGCATGGCGACACCGCAGGGGTCGCCATGATGGAGTCCGTAACAGGCATGCTTCTGCAAGCAGAAGCATGGCACCCGGCCATGAGAACAGTGAACAATAGTGGGTAATCGTAAAGAGGGCGGCATTATGTATTCATCGGAAAAACCAATTCGAATCGTGTTGATCGGCGGCAGCGGGTACACGGGTCTGGAGACCTTGCGTTGGCTGGAGCGGCACGAGGCTGCCGAGGTCGTCGGGCTGTTCGGTTCGAGCAATATCGGCCCGATTGACGAAATCCACCCCATGCTGTCCGGGCAGACAAACCTGACCCAGCAGCCGTACAGCCCACAGGCAGTCGCCGAATGCAATGCCGACCTGGCTATGCTCTGCGTACCGCACAAAGTCGCCATGAGCTACGTGCCGGACCTGCGAGCACTCGGCCTGCGTGTTATCGACTGGTCCGCGGATTATCGGCTCGCCGACGCCGCCGTGTACGAGCAATGGTACTGCCCGCACACCGACCCAGCCGGCCTGGCCGATGCAGTCTACGGCCTGCCGGAATTCTTCGCCGACAAGATCGCCGGCGCGAACCTCGTGGCAAATCCCGGCTGTTACCCTACTTGCGCGATTCTGGCGATCGCGCCGCTGCTGGCTGCCGGGCTGATCGAACCGGCTGACATCGTCGTCAACGCGATAAGCGGGATTACCGGGGCAGGCCGCTCGCCGTCGCTGGCCCAACACTTCCCGGAACGGAACGAGAACTTCGAGCCGTACAAAATCGCCAGCCATCGCCACATGCCCGAAATGGAGCAGGTGCTCGCGACGCTCAGCGGCAAGGAACCAGCCGTGGTGTTCGTGCCGCACCTGTGCCCGATGGATCGCGGCATGTTGTGCAGCATCTACGCCAACCCCGCCGGCGGCGCGACGGAAGAAAAACTCATCGAGACCCTGCAGGCTGCCTACGCCGACAAGCCGTTCGTCCGCGTGCGGACAGATGTCATACCGGCGACGAAGTACGTAGCCGACACGAATTTCTGCGACGTAACCGCCCGGCTGGCCAAGGGTAAGGTGATGATATTCGCCGCCATTGACAACCTGTTAAAGGGCGCGTCCACCCAAGCCATCCAGAACATGAACATCATGTTCGGCCTCAAAGAAGACATGGGATTGTATTAGGAAAACTGTGGGTGGGAGCACCCACAATGTCTAATGACTAATGTCTAATGACTAAAAAACAACGCGCTGGACGGCATGTAGGGTGGGTGGTTCTGCCGAAGGCAGGTTCACCCACGCGGCGAACCAGGCAGAAACAACGGAATTGAGAATCGTGTGAAAACCACGTGGGTGGGAGCACCCACCCTACGGCAAATATATAGTTGTTGGGTGGCATGGTCCCCTGGGGACCATGTGTTTTTCGTCCCGCCATGAGGGATGGCGCAGAAATTGTAATTGTTGGGTGGCCCCTTGGGGGATGAATGGCGAAAACAGTATAATGAGGAACAGCAATGAGTTTTGTACGTCATATTACGTTGCCGAAGGGTTTTGTCGCCGGTGCGACCGCCTGCGGGATTAAACCTTCGGGCAAGAAAGATCTAGCTATTATCGCAGGCCGGGCTGAAGTGTCGGCAGCAGTGGTTACCACGTCCAACCAGATCACCGGCGCGCCGATCCAATGGATTCGCCACATTTTACCGCGAGGCTGCGGGAAGGTTCGCGGCATGGTGATTAACGCGGGCAACAGCAACGTCTGCACCGGCAAGACTGGGCTTAAAGACACCGAGACGATGGCTGGTCTGACGGCGAAAATCCTCGACGCCGAAGCCCAGGAAGTGCTGGTCGCCTCGACGGGCATAATCGGACACCCCCTGCCGATGGCGAAAGTCAAAAAAGGCATCGCAGCCGCCGGGGCAACCCTCAGCCTGCGGAACGACGGCGACGTCGCAGAGGCAATCCTCACCACCGACCTGCGGGCCAAGTCCGCATTCGTGCAGACTCGCATAGCCAGCCGGGAGGTACGGCTGGGCGGTATCGTCAAGGGTTCGGGCATGATCGCCCCGTCGATGGCGACAATGATCGCGGTGATTACCACCGATGCGAAAATCGCCCCGACGGTTCTGCGAAAGGCCCTACGGCAGGCCGTCGCCGGCACGTTCAACGCGATAACCGTCGACAGCGACCAGAGCACCTCCGACGTGGTAGCCGTCTTGGCGAGCGGCCTGGCAGGAAATAAGACCATTCAACCCGGCACGGCAGCCTATCGCAAATTCGCAGCCGCCCTCGCCGAAGTCTGCGGAGAATTGGCCCGATCGGTCGTCGCCGACGGCGAAGGAGCTACCCGTCTGGTGGAAGTTATCGTTCGCGGGGCGAGAACCGACGCCGAAGCGGAAGTCGCCGCCAAGTCCGTGGCCAACAGCCCGCTGGTAAAAACCGCCGTCCACGGCGCTGACCCCAACTGGGGCAGAATAGCGATGGCTCTGGGCAAATCGGCAGCCAAAGTCGTCGCGGAGAAACTCACCATACGCATCGGCGGACAACCGCCCAGCCGTAGGCAAAACGCCGAAGATGAGTTCGTAAAGGTTTTCGCACGCGGTATGGGGTGCAAATTCTCCGCAAAAAAGGCGTCAAGCCTGATGGCCGGCGATACAGTGAAAATCGACTGCAACCTCGGACTCGGACAAGGCAAATTCACCGCCCTGACCTGCGACCTAAGCCGGGAATACATAGCAATCAACGCCGATTACACAACCTGAAAATCGCCTTACTTTGATTTGTCCTTTTCGGCGGCTTTGTTTTTCTGCTATTGCTTCGCCTTTGCCTGTTTCAGATTCTCCAGGGACTTGGCGATGTCCTTCGCTCGCTTGCTGTCCTTGGGCACCATTGTCAGCAATTTCTCGTATGTGGCGGTAGCTTTGTCGAATTCATCGAGATTCGCGTAGGCAAAACCAAGCAGCGAATAAACGTTCTCGCCATATTTCAGTTTCTTTGCCTTTTTCGTGAGGTCCGTAAGCGTCGCTGCTATCTGCTGGAGCATTACTTTTTGTCCCTGCTTGCTGCGGGTTTGTTGGGCGGTTTGGAACAACATCAGAGCCTTGGCCCAACAGACCTTCTCCATGTAACCTTTTTTATTGTCCGGGTCGGCTTTGATTACCGCCTGCTCAAGTTCCCGCATTTTCTTTTGACTGACTTTTTTTGAGGCTTGGGCAGCCTGTACGTACAAAGCAAAATTAACCTTGGCCGGATCGGCTTTCTCGCCCTTGGGGTCAAGCTTCTTCAGGACAGCCGCTGCCTGGGCAGCCTTGCTCCAGGAACCAATCTCACTGTAGAATTCCAACGCCTTGACGTTGTATTCCAGGCTTTTCTTATCCGCCTTGGCTGCGTAGGCTTGGAATTCCTGATACTTTTTGAACTTCGCTTCCGCCTTTGCGAGGACTTTTTTGAACTCGGCAAGGGGCCTGTACCCGCTGAATTTATCCAGCAAAACCCCATCCGGCGTCGTTATTACAAGAAACGGATACCCACTTCCGCCAAACTTTTTCATCAGACCGATATTGATCTTAGCTTCGCCGGTCGGGGCTTTGCCACGAGGAGTCGTACAATCCAGGCTCGCGCAGACAAAACCCACCAGGGCCTTCTTGCCCGCGGGATTCTTGTAGATGTCGTTTTCAATTTTCTTGCACCAGCCGCACCAACTAGTGGTAAAGTGCAGATAGATGGGCTTGTTTTCCTTTTTCGCCTGCGCCTGAGCTTTGGCATAGGATTTTAAAAACCCCGGAGCTGCGCCCGACGCCATTTCCACACCGGCTACCATCACCACCGCCACTACCAGAATCGCCAATTTTTTCATCATGTCTTCCTTTGCGTTTGAAGTACAAACCCACACCCTGTCGATGTTGAATCCGTGAGTAACACATGTTCTCAATCTGCGTCTATAACACAGGTTACAAACCCATGCCACAAAATATTACGAAACTGACGCAATAGCAGACATCGTGGCTGAAAGCTTCGCTCCCGTCACGGCACCCCACCATCTATTTCACTCGATGTCGGGTGCCATGCTTCTGCTTGCAGAAGCATGTTGTTTCGCATCCCTCCCCCAGGGGGCCACCCAATATCACGGAAAATTGCTCGCGCGGAAATTACCCCAGCACGCCGGCCTGCCGCAGGGTTTGGAGTATCAACTGGTCGAACGGC
>JAIORC010000354.1 GCA_021108335.1 Phycisphaerae bacterium | reverse complement strand
GAAGAGAAGTATGACGTTGCCAGCAAGATGTTCGAAGCCGGCGGCCCGGCTCGTCCGGTGGAAGGGGCAATCGCCAATTACGATATGCAGAAAATCGGTCTGTACATAATGAAAGTTTGCTGCCGGCGAAAAGTGCCCGCATGGCATGTAGATGCCGTCAGGCTTGCCAAAACGGACAGGCAGAAGCTGGCCATCAAAATTGCCGACACATATCTCCACGCCCAACGGCCGGAAATATCCGTGGATATCTACGAGCGGTTCCTGGCTGGCGATCCTGCGTTGAAGCCGATAACTGCGGCCGTCAAGGGCTACTGCCTGTGGCGATTGGCCTTGTCGTACTCTGAGCAGAAAACAAAACTGGATGTCTCCATAGAATACTACAAACGTCTCTATGCCAAAAAGTATGCCGGTTTGCCCTGGACGCCGGACGCAATCATGTGCCTCGGCGTGTTGATCTACAATATCACGCAGGATCCGCACCAATCCATGGATCACTACAAATACGTCTTTATGAAATATCCCAACCACCGCGAAGCCGAGCGGGCGTTGTACTTTTATGCTCTGGAGGCCGTGGAATTGAAAAACAAGTCGCTGGCGGAACAAAGCTGCAAGAAATTCCTCCGTAGATATCCGCAAGGTGATAGCGGGTGGAGAAAACATATCGAAAAAGTGTTGCATAACGAAGTCCCGAAACTTCGGGCAAACAAGAAAGGAAAGAAGTAATGAGTAAGAAAAGATTTCGAGTAGCGTCAGTAGTATTGGTTGCAGTAGCACTAGGTGTTGCCTGTTACGGTTTTGCGGCAACGAGTACGGATGAGCTTGGCGGCGAATCGGGCAAATATTCCGCCGGGACTGCGGCTCCGGATAGCCTTACCTCAACGAAGCCTGGTAAAGTTTTGAAGGTAACAGGAGGTTCCGGCGCACCGGATCGGACCTTCGACCAGGGTAGAGTAAAACTTACCGCCAAGAACGGTGCGACCGCCGTTTTTTCCGGTCGGTCAACGAGTTGGGGGTGTACCTACAGCGTCGCAGGGGTATACGTCGGCGGCGACGGACCTCTTACGACGTGGGGGAATACTTTTGAAGAAAAAAACGAGCCTCGCATTGCTTTGGAAGTAAATGGGCCAGGTACGGGAGATGACATTGTATTGCTTGGGGATAATGGAGGCACACTCCATGTGAATGTGTTGGGCGTTACGGAAAATGTCAGCGTAACGCTTTCAACCAATCATAGCGGAGAAATCGAGCTTGCTTACTCTTCAGTTACCGTTGTAGCAGGTACTACGAAGGATGTGTCGCTCAAAGGGTTGGCCGTTGGCGAACCAACAATTACTGCTACAGCTACAGTTGATGGAAAGAATTTGAGCGCTTCCATAAAAGTCAAAGTACAAAATTTTAGAGGCAAGATTAAACCAGACGATGATTTCGCTGGAAGAAGCCTGGAAAAACTCGGTGTTGGAGAAACGGGAAGCCTGGGCGTCGAACTGGCACCGGGTACAAATCTTGGCGATTTGATAGATCTGAAGTGGAGGGTATCGGGCAGGGGGGTGATACTCAGGAATATCGACCCGAAAAAGGGAACGGCGGAATTCACAGCCTCTGATACGCCTGGCGAAGCTACACTATCTCTGACAGACAAAAATGGCAACAAGTTCACGATAACCATCGCTGTGATAAAACCCACTGGTGCCTATCAGGTCAAAACGAAGGAAGGCAATTTCCCCGGATTCTGCGGAGTCTACATGATCAACCAGACTTATCTGCTTCCTAAAGATGTTTCGTTTTGGAAAATCAAGGTGAACGAGGGAGAATGCAAGGCTGAAACAGAAGGTAGTCTAGATGAATACAACGAGCCGCATAAGGCTGGGTTTCTCCTCTCGGACGTGTCTAAGTCTAAGGGCATAACCAAAGGATGTTTACTCGACAAACTCGATACAGTAGGCTGTAGATATCCATTGGATATCGCCGCTGGAACTTTAGAGTGGGACATCCCATGGCTGTACAGCGTCGGAGGGGTTGTTGCAGAGGAGTTTACGCGTCTGCTGCATCGGATAGTGGTGGACGGAAACAAGAAGGCTACCGTGTCGAAGGGCGGAGTAACCGCAGAGCATCCCAAGCCGTAAGAATGTAGTTGCCATCGTTTGATTTGTATTAGACAATATAGGAGACAATCATGGCCTTTCGAAAACGGAGGCCCTGAATGATCCAACCCAAACTACCGGTAGGTAGTTCATTTAACGATGCAAGGAGTAATACAATGAAACACAAAAAACTTGTTGTTCTGGTCATGACTCTTGTGGCCCTTGGTTTTGGGAGTCATATTATGTTTGCGGGAGAGAAAAAGAACCCTGGAAACCAGAAGATTCTATCCAAAGCTGCTCAACGATTGAAAGCCATCGAGGAGATGGCCGACGTGCCTATACCAGAGCGACAGCGGATATTGAAGGCTATCGGCGATGGGCTTTCTTACTCGCAGACATCGCAAGCGGCACAATTAAAGAGCTACGTTAAGGATATACAGACCTGCGTGAACTGGCTGACTTCTTGTGAGTTTGGCGACGAGCAAATACAGGATGTTTTGTGCCAGCGAATGGTGTTGGACTGCCTGCCTTTGGCGGACAAGATGAGTCTTGATTTCGAGTTTGGACTTGTGAACCAAATTCGCTTGGGATCGGGGAAGAACCTGGATGCAAGCGGGAAAAAAGTCTCTGGCAAAGAATGGCAAGTCCTTCGCGAGCAGCTTGTAGAATACAGGCTTCACTTGTGGCGACGCATTAACAAGATAATCGACCCTTCGTGGAATCCTAAAGACGTTCCTTTTTTGAATCTAATGCCGGGGGGTGTTGGGTATCCGGCTGGCGTGGCCCCGGAGGCTATCAAGGAGCCAGAAATTCGCAAGAAGTATGAAGCGGCCTTGGAAGCTAATCGCAAGAAGTCCAAGAAATACAGTGAACAGAGAGCCGCCCGCGATCTTAGGGATAACTGCTTGCCGAATCTGAAGAAAGCGATTGGCGATGATTATGAGAAGGGACCGACGACAGCAGACGACCTCGACGTTCTGAAAGCATATTTGCGTATCTATGTCTCGGATAAAAAGCTTCGCTCGGAGTTATTCCAGATAGCCCAGGCAGCGGCAAAGAAAGCTGCGGCGAAAAAGGCAGCAAAGAAGGAGCCGGCAAAAAAGACTAAAAAGAAGTAGAGAGATGCTCTTGTCCAATGACAATTTGTTAAATCTCAAGGGTAGATAGGTAAATGAGAAGAGTAAAAAGCCCCCATATTTACAGAGCTTCCCTGTTTATGACGGTACTTGGTGTCGTCTTGTTACAGACGGCAGTATATCCTGAGTATGCTATTGCGCAGAAGTGTGTTGGCTGGGTTAGTCCAGACAAGCCGTTCTCTCGTTCTGGCCCAAAATTGACCAATCCTGCCAAGCCTGGGGCTGTGGTAATCCGAGGCCAATATCGTAAACGTTTTGTTGGTATCGTTAAGGAACTTGCGGAAGCTTTCTCTGACAATGAGAAGCTGGACGTTAATTTCGATGATTACGGCAGTGTTGGCCGTTTCTGCGACAGGGACGATCCATTTGCTATTCTGGCTCATGATGCCAGACCAACGCGGCATGGCAAGCAATGCATACGTCGGACTTTCCCCGCAGGGACGGTACAACCTCAGCAATTTCTCCTGGGCCAGAAACAAGTGGTGGTGATTGTCAACTCTTCCAATCCAATAGACCATTTGGATTATGTTGGAATCTGCACCATATTCAGGCCGGACGGCAAGGGGAAAAAGTGGACCGACGTTGGTGGTACAGGTGCTGCGATTCAATGCTATGGCCCTTTGGATAAAACGTGGTGCAGAGACTTTATTCAGCAGGAATGCATGACCTATTGGCAGCGCGAGTCGGAAACTTCAAGGCAAATGCGCCGCCATTCCTATCGCGATGATCTTGTCCCATGCAAGAATGCTGAGGAAATTGTCAGAAAAGTTCGGGGAGACCCCAAAGGTATCGGATTTTTTCTTTATAGTGGTGGGAAGATTAAGGGGCTGAAGAATGTTAAAGTTCTGGCTATTGGCAAGACGGACAAGGGGCCGTTTGTTATGCCGAAGTTGGAGCCGGCGATCCAGGAGGATTATCCGCTGGCTGAGCCGCTGATTCTTTATCTGCACCCGAAGGCTCCGCCGCTGGCTAAGAAGTTTTGCGAGTTTTGCGTTAGTGAAGAGGGTGCGAAGATTGCGGCTAAGCATGGTCTGATTACGCCGTGGGCTGAGAAGCAGGAAGTCGGCAAAAAACGCCTTCGGGAGATGAAGGCCGGCAAGGGGCCGCTGGTTCGGGTTGTTGGGGCTAAGGGGTGTGAGAAACTGCTGGATGGTTTGGCGGTGGATTATGTGATGGCTGAGGCTGTGATTCAGATGAAGTATTCGGCTGGGGATGAGCGGGCGGTGGTTGGGCGGTTTGCTACGGCTGGGGCGAAGGCGGCGGCTGGCGAGAAGGTTTCGGCTAACAGCCCGCAGTTGCTTGTGCTGGACGGGGCTATGAGCGAAAAGACCCGCGACGCCTACCGCGAGAAGCTGGCGGCGGCTAAGCCGGTGCGGCATGTTCTTGGTGCCCGCGGCGTGGCGGTGATTGTTAATCCGAAGAATCCGCTGAAATCCATCACGGCTGAGCAGGTTGTGGAGGTTTTCAGGGGCAAGGCGAAAAGCTGGGCTGACGTGGCTGGGGCGGGGCAGACCGGCAAGACGGCCGGCGGCAAAACGGCCAAAGGTGGCAAGACGGCGGGTGGCAAGAATACCAAAAATAACAAGAATGACAAAAATAGCCAGATCGTTCGCTATTCGCCGGACCCGACCAAGGATGCGGCGGTTAAGTATTTTCATCGCGAGATTCTGCAGGCCAACAAATGCCGCGGCGTGCAGTATCGCAAGACGGCAGATTCGGTGATTGGTTTCGTGGCCAGCAACCCCGGCGGCATTGGCGTTATCGACGTCAACGACCTGGCAAAGAAGACTGCCCAGGCCGGCGTAAAGGTACTGGCTATCGGCCCGGCTGGCAAGGCTGCTCTACCGACGCCGAAAAATCTATTGGTTGGCAAGTATTCATTGGCCCGGCAAGTGGTTATGTACGTCTCGCCCAATGCCGACGAAGCGACAATGGATTTTGTGAAGTTCATACTCACGGCTGAGCCAGGCGAGACATTTGCCAAGGCCGGCCTGGTTACCGCCCACAGCAAAATCACAATGCCCAAGCCGAAGCGAGCTAAGAAAAAGCCAGTTAAAGGCAAGGCTGGCAAGGGCAAGAAGTCCGGCAAGAAGGACGACAAGAACAAAAATCTGCCGAAGTGGAAAAAGGATAAAGAAAAATCCAAAGCCCCCGGCGGTTGGTGATTCTTATTGCTGTCGTCGCCGACAACGGTAGGGCGGATTTTATAGCACCATATCACACGAAAGCTTCACCGGCGGCGATGGTTTGCATGGTTGGCTTTCTCATGGCAAATCCTTTCTGCCGATAGACTGTCAAAACACCAGCGGGTGGCATGGTGACACCTGTGCCTGCCGAAAACTCATCTGCGATGAAAAACCGGAAAATTCGGATTGATGAAGAAACAAAATCTGGCTGTCTCTGCCGAAAATTCTGTCTGCGATGGGAAACTGGAAAACCAGATTGATGAAGAGACAAAATCCGGCGGTGATTGTTCAACGTCAGCTAAATTGGGAGTGAATGCTTTCGAGCGTTACTTTTCCGCCGAGGCGGTCGGTAGCGTGTTTGACAATGACCAGGCGAAAGTGGGTCGGAGACGCATATACTTGTGAGCAATAAGATGCATTGCCGCACGAGAATCGTCACCGGGCTAATAATTCGGAGCCAACACGCGTATCGGCTCTTGTACGCCAATGCCCTGCGCCCAGCGGCGGAGGTGTTCCAGGATGGCGATGGTTACTTCCTGGCCTTTCGTAACCAGCAAACTGCCGTTGCCGGCACGGACATCCTGTTCCAGGATCATGTGAATATTGAGTTCCTCGACCTTCAGAGCAAGCAAGCGAGTTTTGTCCGGGCTAACATTCAGATTCGCCAGGGCATTGACGATATCCGTGTCGTAGACTTCCGTGTGTTCGCGAAGTTTGGCGATGGCCAGTTTCGGTTCCACTCCCCGGGCAAGAAGCTGGTCGAAATCGAGGGCTATTTTCAAAACGTGCCCGCCGACCGCGACGGCATCGCGCTCGTGCGGCTGCTGGTCTGAGCTGTCCCACGAGAATGGCTCCTGCTGGCGGGCGATCATATGGGCGGCTTCCTTCAGCCGCGGGATGTTGACAATCAGCCGTCCGCCGACGTCGGGATGCGAGGCGAAGAGTTTTTGTTCTTCCGCGGTTAACTCCTGATCGGCATATACTTTTTCCAGAATGTCGCCCGGCATGGAGACGCAGCCGATCTGCGAAAGCATCGCCGCGACCTCGATCTGCCATACATTCGGCAACGAAAGCGCCTCGGCGATATGCCGGACGTATCGCCTTACCCGGCTGGCCCGGCCAAACGCCATCGGGCTTACCAGAGAAAGGATATCGACCATAACCTTGACGCTGCCGTTGAGAGTCTCTTCCAGGAGTTGTTTCTCGGCGATGATGAGGTTGTGTTGTTCGACGGCGGCTTCGATGGATTTGATGAGCGTTTCTTTCGGGCAGGGTTTGTTGAGGAACCGGAAGATATGTCCTTCGTTGACGGCATCGATGGCTGTGGCCTGGTCGGCGTTGCCCGTGAGCATCATGCGGACGCTGTCGGGAGCAATTTGCGCAGCCTTTGAAAGGAACTGCACGCCGTCCATACCGGGCATACGCATATCCGCCAGGATGACGGCGAAGGGTTCCTGGCTGGTCAGCAGTTCCAGTCCGGCCTGGCCGCCCTCGGCGGTTTCCACGTGAAACAGGCCTCGCAGCGTGCGTCTGCACCCCGCCAGAAGATTCGCGTCATCGTCCACAAATAGTATTCTCTCAGACATTGGCTGGCTCCTTGTGTATTTCTTTCGGGCGGATATCCCGCCATTTGGTCATGCTATCGGCCAGGCCGAGCCTGGCGAGGTATTCCGTATCGACGGCACGGCCTTCGTCCAGGCAGTAGGCGACGTGGACGGCTGTCAGTGCGGTGAAGTCTGTGAAGTTTGAGGCGGCCGACGGACAGTGATGATACGCTGTCGCCTCGACGGTAGAATCTTCAAGCCCCCATATTCCAAGCAGATACGCCCCAACCTGCGCGTGGGTGGCTCCGAAGATTCTCCGCTCGGCTTCCAACGAGTCAACGCCCTCGGCCCGGGCCAAAGCGACCGCCGAGCGATAATCCTCCGCCAATTGTTCCGCCAGTACGATTTTCCCGACGTCGTGGAGCATTCCCGCTATGAAGGCTGCGTCGGCGGTTTTTTTGTCCGCGCCTTGGGACTCGGCGATTTTCCTGGCGTGGTCGGCTACGGTGGTGCTGTGCTTCCACAATGTCCCCATCGCAAAACCCTCCATTTTGACGGGGTCGAACGGCGTCAGGACATTGAGCGAAAGGGCCAGCGATTTGATGATATCTATGCCCAGCACCTTGGCCGCCTCAGCCGGTGTGGATACGTGCCGCGGCGGGCCGAAAAATCCCGAACCAACCAGTTGCAGGAGTTTGCCGCTCATCCCGATGTCCGCCGATATGATCCGGCAGACAGATTTGACCGATACCTCCGGCCCGCGGAGTTGCCGCGTCAGTTCGTCATACAGACTTGGCATGGACGGCAGAGACTCCAAAGCCGAGATTGCCTCCCTGAGTTTTTCGACCGGCAGCAAATCCCGGAGCATTTCCAGCCTGCCGATGGCGGCTTTCAGCGTTTCGGCATCGCAGGGCTTGGCGAGGTATTGATGCGTTGGGCCGACCGCGTCGATGATGGTTTCCCTGGCTGCCTGGCCGGACAGGACAAAGCGGATCATGTGCGGATGTCGGCGGCGAACGTTCTCCAGCAATTCCACACCGGTCATTTGAGGCATGCGTATGTCGGAGATGATAACGTCGCAAGGTTCCGCCGCGAGGTGTTCCAGGGCCTCGTTGCCGCCGTTTGCGAATGCCAGGTCCCATTTGTCCCGCATGGGCCTTAACATACGCCGCAGGCCCTGCAGGATGTTACGCTCGTCATCGACAAAAATTATCCGTATCCTGTTTTGCATTGATCACATTCTCCACAGCCGGAGCGTTGCCGGCTTTTCCCGGACTGAATCTGGTATTACTCCGGCAAGTCAGGAAACTCCTCGTCCAGGTTTTCCGGCGGGTTTGCCTGCTGCCTCAACAGCGATTTCACCGCGGCAAGCTGATGCGCAAAAATATCCCGTATGGATATCATTCCCAGCAGAAGCCCGTCTTCAATAATCGGCAGATGGCGGATGCTATGCCTGGCCATAACTATCTGTGCCTCGGGAATGGAAACCAGCGAGTCTATGGAAACCACCCCGTCGGTCATTACGTCCCTCACGATCATGTCTCTGGGGTCTTTCTCCTCGGCGAGCACTTTGTTGAGCAGGTCGCGCTCGGTAACAATGCCCGACGGCGCACCCTTCTCGCTTATCACAACCAGGCTGCCGACGTTGTGATATCGCATTTTTTTGCATGCCATCAAGACCGTGGCGTCGGCATCTACGGAGAGGACGCCGTGACCTTCCTTGATGATCGCGGTAACGGGTTTTTTCACTATCATTTTTTGTTCTCCCTGTCTTGAGGGTTACGCCACGGACATTTCTTCCGTCTTCGTTGGTTCGGGTTCATTCTCCTGCGACTCGTTATGCCGGGGCAGGCGGACAATAAACGTCGTGCCTTTGCCGGATTCCGTTTCAAAGCTGATTTTGCCACTGTGCTTTTTCTCCACGATGGAATGCGAAATAGCCAATCCCTGCCCCGTTCCTTTACCCACTTCCTTGGTGGTGAAGAACGGGTCGAAAATTTTGTTCCGTATTTCCTCCGGAATCCCCGACCCGGTATCGCTGACGCGCACTTCCACCCAGCCGTCGTCGTAACGCGTGTCAATCGTAATGGTTCCCTTTTCGCCGTTGGCTTCATCCGTCGTATCGCCGATGGCGTGGGCGGCGTTGATGATCAGGTTCATGAAGACCTGGTTGAGTTCGTCTTGCAGGCAAGACACCAGCGGAAGGTCCGGGGCAAAGTTCATGTTAACTTCGGCGACGTATT
This sequence comes from Phycisphaerae bacterium, assembly GCA_021108335.1. Classification (GTDB taxonomy): domain Bacteria; phylum Planctomycetota; class Phycisphaerae; order SM23-33; family SM23-33; genus JAIORC01. Next base: position 23,654 of record JAIORC010000354.1, on the reverse strand, counting down.
TCCACTCGTTTCTGGCAATCGTAACGGTATTCTCAATAGCCTGGTTAAGATCGACGGAAGTCTTTTCTTCCCCATGGATATGCGAGAAGTTCTTCATGGCGGCAACAATCGAGGATACGCGAGACAACCCCTCCAGTGATTGCCGGATCGCGTTGGGAATTTCTTCGCGGAGATATTCTACATCGGCTTTCTGCGCGACGGCTTCCGTTTCCGTTATTATTTCGTGATTGACACTATCTTCTTTAGCCGCCAGGAACAGGCGGTCGTATTGCTCCAGCAGGTCGAATACATCCGTAACGCTGTCCTGGAGGAACCGCGTATTGTCTCCGACGTATTGTGTCGGCGTGTTGATTTCGTGGGCGATACCGGCTGCGAGTTGACCGATTGATTCAAGCTTCTGTGCCTGGGTAAGTTGACTTTGGAGTATCCTCCGTTCAGTAAGGTCCGAGCCGAGAATCAGGACGCCGCCGTCCCCGTCTCCATCGTCGTCCGCCCCGAACGGATTCAACGTCAATCCGAGAAAAGCCTCACTCCCGTCGGAACACTGGAATCGGACTTCCTCCAGGGTAACAACCTGGCGGTTCTCTACGCACCTGGACAGCCCGTCGTTGATCTTCTCCAATTCGCGGAACCCCCCGCAGTACCCGAACTGTTGCCCCATTGCCTGGTTTTGAGGGATTTGAAATATGTCCTCAGCCTCTTTATTCCATCGGATAACCTTATGGTCGGCAGACAGGCCTATCAGGATGGACGGAATGGCAGTGAATAACCGTTCCAACTGCTCATTTGTCTGGGCCAATTCAAAGCCGGTTTTTTCGCTAGCTTCCTTGGCAAATCGCAGTTGCTCATCCGCGCGTCTGCGATTTGTAATATCGCTGACGACTTCCACAACACTGTCAATGGTTCCTTCGGCGTTGATCAGGGGAGCGGCGACTACTTCATACTGCCTGCCGTCGGGAGTCGCAACTTCCGTACTTTCGGTATTGCCGCTGGTTACGGCCTGTAACATGGGACAGGCATCGCAAGGCTTGTCGCGTCCCATGTATCCCTCGTAGCACGCCTTTCCCACGAGATCGCCGAATCTCTCCTCCCGTGTTCGATTTTGAAACAATATCTTGTGATCCGTTCCCACAATGTCAATGCCGATTCCCATATCAGCCAAACCGGCCATAAGAACCAGTAACTTGTCTCTCTCTGTCCTTAAGGCTTCCTCCATCCGTTCGCGCTCGTCAATCTCGGCACTGAGTTCCTCGTTGGTCCTTGTCAGTTCTGCAGTACGCTCCTCCACAAGTTGCGTAAGGTGATTCCGGTGCATGGCGACTTCTTCCCATGCACACTGACGTTCTTCGATAATACTTCCTGTCTGACGAATTGTGAGGACACATATGCAAATCATTCCAAGTCCGAAAATTGCGATAATGATGTAACGGGCCAAGGCAAAGTGACGAATTGATTCGGCTTGCTCCAGTTCAAGATGCTGGATTTTCAGATTGGTGTCATAGAATATCCTGTTCGCGAATTCACGGGAACGCAGGAGGAACGCATGGGCCTGTTTCTGGAGCAGGTCGATTTGTTTCTGAGAGGCGATCTTTTCGCTGTTGTTTGAGGCGATGAGCTTCTCGTTGACAGCCCTAAGAAGGTCAGCGGAGGCCTGCTTGATATCGAGAATTCTGGGGGTCAACTCGATGACCTCGATAACGTATCCACTGTTTTTGTCCACAACGAACGACATATGCTCCCGAATTTCGTTCACGTCGGCAAAATTGGCGGGCAAAACGTCTTCGTAGTCCCCGCCGTTTCGCAGGACACTCAGCGCCGATTCGATGTCCCCGATGGAAGACGATATCTTTTTGTCGAAAGCGTCGACGTCCCTGCGGTCATTTGTCGTTGCAAGTCTGCCAAGATTAAATTCTATCAGGATCAGTTTTCTGAGGATGACTTTCCCGATGGCGCGACGGGCCTGTTGATTGTGAATTGCCGAGTCGCGATCCCGCGAAAGGCGATTCATGTATCCCTCCGACGTGAGCAAGACGACAAATGTAGCGACGAAGACAATCGCCAGAAACAATACCTTTCGCTGTATAGGCTCTTTCAGAATACCATTCATTGCAGGCTACTCCTTCAGGGTTACTTTACGTCGTATAAACCGTATTTTCTGAACAATTCATGGCCTTTGCCAGAAGCGGCGTATTCCATGAACTTGCGGGCGATTTCAGGATGCTCCGCCGTCTTGAGCAGACCGATAACCAGCTTCTTCTTTGCGGCATATTTCTCGTCAATCGGCAGCACTTCGACGTAAGGTTCGTTTGCCGGCCAGGTGGATGTCGCATACCAGTTAATGACAATATCGGCCTGCTTGTTGATCAGTGCAAGGCTCAGGTCTTTTGAGTCTGTTGTTATGTCGCGGGCGTTATCCTGGACTTTCTGAAAAATGCCTTTTTTATCAAGAATCTTTTTTGTCTCCCTGCCGATACTGCCGCTGTTTGGATTGCAAATCACGACGTAGTATTCCTTCGACGCGAGATTATTGAGGTCAGCGGTAATCCCCTTCGGATTGCCCTTCTGCACCATCATCGCAGCCTTGTTGTGTCCAACATGAACCGTTTCGGTAACAAGGCCTTCCCGCAAACAGGTTTTGATGTAGAAATCCGACCCCGGCAAATACAAATCGCCAACCTTGTTGGTTTTGATCGACTTGAGAAGATTACCGGAACCGCCTTTTATAATAATAATTTTGCAATTTTCCTGTTCTTCAATGATTTCCGCGATGTCGGTCATCGGCTTAATCATTGTAATACCGCAATAGATGAGCAGTTCTTTCTTCGGTTGCTTTTTCGTCTGCCCGCAGCCGCCCGTAAATACAAAAACAGCCATTAGCAGAATGAGCGGAATACGTATCCAACGATGTCTTATCCATTCCATGACGTTCTCCTTGTTTGGTGCCAATTTATTTTCAGGGGTCTATGTCAAACGCGCTTCAATGAATGTCAGGTCGTCGTCGAAGCCTATCTGGTTGGAATATTTGAGCAACTGATCCTCGATGTCCTGGAAGCCGGCATCCGAACGAGGGTAGCCCAGCTCCCGGAGTATCTCCACAAGCCCGTCCGCGTTGAGATACTCTCCGGCAGCATGGCGGATTTCCACAGCCCCATCCGTGAACAGGAGTACACAGTCTCCGGCACGCGTCTCCACCACGGTTTCTTCGTAGCTTGTGCCCTCAATACACCCCAGAGGCAATCCGGCGCAGTTTACGTGTTCGAACTCGTCGTTGCTGTGGATTACAAGCGGCGGCGGATTGCCGGCGCTGCAGAGCGTCAGCGTTTCCTGCCTCAGATCAAACATTCCACAAATGGCGGCGGCGAAATGTCCGCCTCCCTCGATGAGACGACACAGGCTGTCGTTCATCACCTCGGCAAAAACAGAGGGGCTTACGATCAAGTGGCGATTCTGATTCCAGAGCGAACGGAGGTGCATGGTATACAGGGCCGCCGGGATGCCGTGACCGGTAATGTCAGCCAGAAAAAAACCATAGCAGCCAATATCCAGTTGCGCGATGGCGTAGTAATCTCCACCAATAAGATCGTGTGGAATATAGTGTGTGGTAAACACGATATGATCGTCTACAGGCAATTCTTCCTGCAGGGACAAGGACTGGATAACTCGGGCCTGCATGAGGTACCGGGTGTGCTCTTCGATTCTCTGCTCCAGTTCCGCATTCATGGCCTTGATTTCGTCCTGGTATGCTTTCAAACGAAGCACGCTGCGAAGCCGGGCTAACAAATCCTCCAACTCAACAGGTTTGCCCAGAAGGTCGGTCGCCCCCAGATCCAGAGCACGCCGTTTGAGATCTTGATCTTTCCCACCCGTCAAAACGATAACGGGAATATCTTTTGTCCGCTCGTCTTCCAGTATCGCTCCCAGCAGATCAAAACCGTTCATCCCGGGCATATAGAGGTCCAGGACAACGGCATCGAACGCCGCCTTTTGCATTTCTCCCAGGGCTTCTTTGCCGTTTTGGACAAATACTATCTCCCACTCCCGACGATATGGGCGAAGCCTACGCCGCAGCCCTTCCAGGAAGTGGAATTCGTCGTCCACGAACAGTATCCGCTTTTTCCTATATGACATCGACAGCCTCGAAAATACGCGGCGGCCCCAAAGACACCCACTTCAACCCCTCGACCCTCCGATATCGGCTGGGTCTAAGGGAATATTGATTCAAACTTCCCAATTTTCGCAACCTTATATTAAATATTCGGAATGAAAGAAGAAAAAAACAGGGTAATTTCACAGAATTGTCAGTAGAAATTGCATGGCTTGTTTTAACCTGACGCAATTTGACGTAGCGGCGGTTTTTCGGTAGACACGGCCAGCCACCGACACCCGGATACCCGAGGAGGAACCGGACTTGAAATCTTCAGCATGTCGTTTTTGGTTGCTTATGACGGGGCTTACGAAAAATTGCGTCGTTGGGTGTCCATTTTTGTCAATCCGGATGAACCAAAAATCTTCCAAATTTGAGTAAAATGGCGGTTGACAACAAACCGAACTGACGCTATTATCACATTTGATGCTATATTAGCACTATTATTCAAACAAAGGAAAGCACGGTAAAGAGGGCAATCGGCTCATTTATCGTAATAGGACAGACACATGGATGAACAAACATATACCACGCGTGCTCCGGCACAACCCAATCAAAGCTTGCAATACGGAACTGAGTGCCTGTTGCAACTCGTATCGGCGGGACGGCCGATAGGAAGTCGCGAGATGGCGCGCGAACTCAAACGAGAACACACACACGTTAATCGCCTTCTGGGGACATTGGCTTATTTGGGATTGGCGGAGCGAACATCAGATCGAAAATATATTGTCGGTCCCGGTATTCACGTGCTGAGTGCCATGAGTCTTCGCGGATCGCATTTGCTCACCTCTGCTTTGCCCCGCATTCGTACATTGATTGAGAAAACAGGCATGATAGTGGCTCTGGGAGTGCTCTGGCGCAGACAGGTGTGCTACCTGTATCATGGGGGGCCGGAAAAATCGATGGAAGCCGCGATTGTTGGCAGTGACCTTTACCCAGCCGAACGATCAAGTATTGGGATGATCATGTTGGCCCAACGTACAAAGGAATACGTAAAATCGCTTTATCAGGAACAGGAAAAAGACATGGGCGGAGAAATCAATGTTAACGCGTTGTTACAACAGCTTTTAGAGGTTCGCACGCAGGGTTATGGTTTGAACGACAATACCTCACTGGCGGTGGCAATAGGCTCGCCACCGATGGCTGCTCTTGCTGTTGCGACAGATATGATTACGAAAGAGGAGATTCCATTGCTGGTGAAACAATTGCATGAAACGGCTGACGGAATTCTCGTTGATATGAAAAATCTGCAAAAATAGGAAGGAATTGTCATGCTTACGTTGAGTGATGTGCGTACTGTCCCGACGGCGGACGAGGTGGACATATTGGTAGTAGGTGGCGGACCGGCTGGAGTGGCGGCGGGGTTTTCTGCCTCGCGTATGGGCATGAAAACCTTGATTGTCGAACAGTTCAACTGTCTTGGCGGCGTAGCCACAGCCGGCGGGTGTAGCTTCGGCGCTTTCGCTCAAGGACGGTGTGGTTGCACGCAAAGTAGAAGCGAGAACCCTACAAGCGGAACTCCACCGTCAGGACTGTATTCTCGACGAGAATGATATCGCCGAGGTAAACGCCAGCTAATTGAGAGCCTCTAAACGAAAGGTGTTCCAATGCATCGTAAAAAACATCGTGCCGATTTTTGCGTAGTCGGCGGTGGTCTCGCCGGCCTGTGTGCGGCCATCGCCGCGGCGCGTCATGGTGCCAAGGTGATACTGGTTCAGGACCGCCCCGTACTCGGCGGTAACGCCTCCAGCGAAATCCGCATGTGGGTTTGTGGTGCTCATGGCGAGAACAACCGTGAAGCAGGTATTATTGAAGAAATCAACCTGGAAAACCTCTATCGCAATCCCTTGCAAAACTATTCGATTTGGGACAGCGTGCTCTATGAAAAAGTTCGCTTCGAGCCGAACATCACGCTGCTGCTGAACTGTACCTGCAACGATATAGAAATGGACGGCAATCGAATCAAGGCCGTCAAAGCCTGGCAGCTTACTACCGAAACATGGCATTATATCGAAGCCGATCTCTTTGCCGACTGTTCCGGGGACTCCATCCTTGCGCCACTGTCAGGTGCGGAATTCCGCATTGGTCGCGAGGCGGCCGGCGAGTTCGACGAAGACATCGAACCGCCGGTTGCAGACAAGAAAACAATGGGCATGAGCTGCTTAATCCAGGCCCGTGAAACCGACAGACCGCAGCCGTTCGTCCCGCCGCGATGGGCGTACACTTATCCGAGATGTGCCGATTTGCCCAATCGCGATCACGACATTCATCCTACTAATAATTTCTGGTGGATTGAACTCGGTGGCGAGGATGATTCCATCCATGACGCCGAAACATTGCGAGACGAGTTGCTGAAGATCGCCTTTGGCGTATGGGATCATATCAAAAATCACTGCTGCCAAAAGGCGGAAAACTGGACTCTGGAATGGGTGGGATTTTTGCCGGGCAAACGCGAAAGCCGCCGCCTCATCGGCGACTACACACTTACACAGAACGATATCCGAGCCGAAGGGCACTTCGACGATCTGGTTGCCTATGGCGGCTGGCCCATGGACGATCACCACCCAGCGGGCTTTCGCCATCCCGGCGAGCCAACGATTTTCCATCCTGCACCATCGCCATTCGGGATTCCGTATCGCTGTTTGTATTCACGGAATATAGGAAACCTTCTTTTTGCCGGTCGCAATATCAGTGCAACGCATGCGGCTATGAGTGCTACCCGTGTCATGGGTACCTGCGCCACACTGGGCCAGGTCGTAGGCACTGCTGCGGCGATTGCCGTTCGAGAAAGGATAACGCCGCGCGGTGTCTATGAGAAGAAAATGGTCGAACTGAAGCAAACACTGATGGCGGATGACTGCTATCTGCCGTGGAACACCCGCGAGATTCCAGAACTGACGAAAAAGGCGACACTCACGACCTCTGCGCCTGAGGGTGCTCCGGAACCTTTACGCAACGGTCTGGACCGGCCGATTGCCGACAGCGATAACGGCTTTGTGGCTGCTCCTGGCGAGTGGGTGGAGTACACTTTTGCCCAGTTGGAGGTTATTCAACAGGTCCGTCTGATTTTCGACAGTAACCTGAACCGGGTTCACCTCGGCCAACGCTGTAACTACCCGCTTGCTCAACAATCATGCAGCGTACCCGAAACTATGATAAAGGCGTTCCGCATAGACGCCAAAAGCACGGATGGCACATGGGCAAGCGTGTTTCGCATGGAGAATAACTATCAGCGACTTGTGCGTGTGCCGCTGAACGTGAAAACCAGCGCCATCCGGTTTGTGCCGGAAGAAACGTGGGGGGGCGAAAAAGCACATATATTCGCTTTTGATGTTCGATAAGAGGACATATCTTTCAACCATGGGTAATTGTGTTTGCCTTGATAAAGGTAATCAATTCATCGACCTGCGTAAAGGCCATGGCGACAACCGTGTCGGCGGCTCCGTAGTACATTGCGATGCGACCGGTGGCTGCATCGGCCAGAGCGGCGCACGGAAAGGCTACGTTCGGAACGTCGCCGACGCATTCGTACATCTCGCGTGGATTGAGAATGTAGGGTTCTGTTCGGGCGATTACTTTCCACGGTTTATCTATATCCAGCAGGGCCGCACCGGCGCTGTAAACGAATCCATTACATGACGTCAGCACTCCGTGGTAAATCAGCAGCCAACCTTCCGTGGTTTCGATGGGAATCGGCCCGGCACCTATCTTGGTAGTCTGCCAGCTATGATTGTTCACAGTACCCATCGCAAAACGATGTTTGCCCCAGTGGCACATGTTCGGGCTTTCACTGTAAAAAATATCGCCGAAGGGTGTATGGCCGTTGTCGCTGGGACGGGACAGCATGGCGAACTTGTCGTTGATCTTACGCGGGAACATTACGCCGTTACGGTTGAATGGCAAAAAAGCATTTTCAAGCTGATGAAATTCTTTAAAATCGTGAGTATATGCCACGCCGATTGTCGGATAGCCGTGATAAGCGTTGCACCAGGTGACATAATACCGATCTTCAATCCAGCAGACGCGGGGATCGTAGCCACATATGAAAGGTGCGATTTCCGGATCATCGCAGATGAACTCGATGGGATCGTTATCAATCCGCCAGTTTACGCCATCTTCGCTCGTTCCTTTGTGAAGCCTCATGTGCCGGCATTTGTCGTCCACGCGGAATACGCCGGCGAACTTGCCTTCGAAGGGAACCACCGCACTGTTGAAAATGCTGTTGGAACACGGAATCAAATCGCGTGGGATAACCGGGTTGCGGCTATACCGCCAGAGTACTTCGTCACAACCGGTGGGCTTGTCCTCCCATGGAATGTTCGGCAGATTCGGCCCTATGATAGTTTGCGGCTTATTGCCTGACATATGAATGCTCTCCTTGTTTGTTTCTTTCAATAAAATATTTTGCATAATTATTTCCTTTCTAACATAATTTGAAGGGGTACTTTTCGTTTATCTATTATATCTTCCACGGGGAAGCTCTTATTTCTCCACTTGAAATTTTCCAGGGGTTTTCTGTCCTGGTAATAACGAACTTGCGGTTTGGTTGTGATTGTAAGGATTCCATTACGGTGCTCAGCTTTTCCTGAGCCTTCGAGGATGGAAACCTTCGGCGCAAATTCCGAAGCCGGGATTTCGATTTTCACATTTTCCCAGGCACTGACGACAACACTCAATTGAGTGGGGGATTTTTTTACTATCAGAAATGCTCTTCCTTTGATTTTGACGCTGTCTACGACTACCTGTTTGTCCGACTGATAATTTGCCACCATCAGGCAGTTCCCAGCCTTCAACGCGTGGACAAGCCCGCTTGATAGAATCTTGACCTTTTTACCGTCAAGGGCCTCCTTTTTTACAGCCTCGACGTCGGCTGTCGGAAGATAAGCAATCACATACTGCCCGCCTTTGGCCGGGTCGAGAGGGATTCTCACCGTGGCTAATTGTTTCATGTCTTTTTTGGGAGTCCACCCCTTGCCGACCCTTTCCAGCCTGTATCCCTTGGCACCGAGATCACAAAACTCAATCGGCGTTGACGTTTGAATCGGAACGATTCCCATGGTTTCCAGCATGATCCATTTCGGGAATCCCAGTTTCGTAATTTTATGTTTCTTGTTGTCCGGGAGGACATCGAAACTCCCTCGCGGAGTAGAAACTTTCTTCTTATGCGGGGTGGTCATAATAAATGGATATGCCCAGGTTTTTCGTTTTGTTTTCTGGGCGGGGACATGCTGCATCGTTATGACTCTGTCCTTGAGGAAGAAGTACGTTTTCTGGAAGTGTAGTTTATCCTTCGGGGCGGCTTTGGTGGCCTCGACGGCATCCATGCCGAACAGCGCGGCGTCTTTGCCCAACTGGATCGAATCGACGAATCGCGAACCGTCGTTGTTCATGAATTCGTCATCCGCATCCGCTTTATGCTGCATGCCGTCAACAAGCGTTACGCCGGAGAAAAACGCATTATCCGTCGGCACTACGCACTCTCTGGGTTGGCCCATCGTACGCATATAGAACCCGCCCATTGGCATTTTGGCGTTGAAGCCCCATGAGTTTACGCACATGGCGATAATTCTTGGCTTTGCCACTACGGCGCAATAATAATCGTCGGTGCGTGCGACCAGCATCCCGGGATTATAAAACCACTTGAAACCTGCCGGTAGCCGGCGTTTGGAACTCGCGACGGCCTTCTTTCCGGTCTTGTGATTGCGAACCTTGATTTGGTGATAAACCGTCATCGCGGCTGGATATTCGTTTCTCAGTATTTCGAACGCGCGTTTGTAGTGATGTCCGCCGAGCAGCCTTGCCCTGGCGTCGCTTGTGATCGGCGTAACCAGGGCATTGTCGTGCAGCCAGATCGCCGCGTCGAGAATACCTTCAAGTGTTTTTTTGTTTTTACCTCGAAATTCAAATTCCGTGCCGCGGGTCAAGCGGTAATAGTCACAGATATAATTGAGCATATAGAGATAATATGTCGTATCGAAGAAATTCGGATGATGCTCACGATGGCTGAAATCGGACTTCACCCCAAATACGGGATTCGTGTTTATACCAAATGCGACAGACATTCCCTTGGCAAATTCCGGCATGAAGCTATTCTTTTCCAGGAATTTCGCGCCTCTGGCTGCGTTGAATATTTTCGTAACGGCGTTGAATCCGATAGCCTTTTTTTTGATTCCGACAAGGGCATCCTGTAAATCGGAATTTTTCCAGCGATATTCATAGCTTCTTACCCAATACGCGATTTTCCTGTCAGGCACGTCGTGATGCCGTGCGAGGGCGACTATTGCCTGTGCCATTGGCAAATTACGGAGAGTACACGGTGCCTTGGACCATCCTCTTCGTCTTATATCCCCGAATTGTGCCGATTGCCTGTTTATCGCCGCACTAAGGTAGTCCAGGCAGGCAGACAGACGGTTGCCCATCTCCTTATTGTGATAATATTTAGATTTTCGATTGCAGTAGGCAGGGCAGATTTGCTTCAGAATGTCCCGGGTACGCAACACCGGACGATCGAAATGGTCAGCCCGTCCCGATACCCCTTTCGGGTACGGCGTATTGCACATTCCATAGAATTCCGAATTCTTATCCAGAATCTGGTATGCGATTTCCCTCTTTACGCGTTCATCGTTAAATCTGGTATCCGCGGCGAATTCTTTAAGAGGTCTACGCAATATCCAGGAACGCCCCCGCGTCTCCCAACCCTTTTCATCAATTAGCGGATCGGGGAATCTACCAGCCGTTTTTATGTCGTAGGACAAACTGTAATCGCTGCCGGCTTTGAAAACCCTTGGCTTTTTCGCCAGCGATCCCTCGCTGACTATATATATCTCGTAATTTCCCAATGCAAAATCATGCCTGTTGATTACAATCTCCTTAACCTTCTCGTGCAGGTTTATTTCAATACTGAAATCACTGCCGGCAAGGTTGAACACAAGCGTTTTTGCCGACGGAAGGACAATGCTTTTATCGAGTCCCTTATGGAACGTGCCAGACTTGTTGCCGACTGTCCATCTGCCGCCATCCCAGTATTTTGTCGGCAGCTTTATCATTGCTCCAATCGCACGCAGAGAAGTCGTCTTGAGGAAGCGGGTTTTCTGAACGACGCGAAGGCAATCCTTCTCATTGGTTATTTCAAGCGTGTCTTCCGAAAACTTCCACCTGTAGTTCAGGTTGATGGTCATTTTTTCGTTGCTTTGCATTTCAAACCCGCCCCAGGAGTGGCGACCAAATCCATTTCTATTGCTGTGCCGCCCTCGCAAGTCTTTCCCGGGAGATTTCAGACATCCGAGGATCATGGCAGCCGTTGAAGTGCGGTATTCCCTGTTATAACCGTAAATGAAAAACCCGCTACCCATGTTCAGATAACGATGCGGAGTTTCGTAGGGCTGAAACTTTAAGTTGCGATTGTGTCGAACGAAAGGCCTGTTGAATACCTCATTGACGGTTTTCCGCCGGACCGTCTTCGCAACATCCTTTTTCGCAGGATCAGCCGAAAAAACAGGCATGGTAATCGTGAATAACAAAGCCGTTACCGTTATGGTATATTTCATGTTGTATCCTTTCCGGCTATTTTACATGAAGTCATAATATGAATTTGCGTAATTCGTGTTTTCCCGTTTGCAAAGGTTGGAACGGATACTGTTTTTACACAGCCGGGGATTCCTGTCAGGATGGATACGTTGGGGCGGGAGGGTGATTAAGCTTTACTCAAAAGCTACGTCCCACATCATGTCCTGATTTTCATCAAACATGGAATTGTCGACCTGCCTGAATTCCACATGACCATCACCGTACCAGACGTTGACGCCCACGACATGTCCAGAAGCGATATAATACAGCCCCCAATGACATAAATCCGCCAGCCACGACCTGGAATCAATATCTCTCATTTGCTCTATTTTCTTATCGGATTCGTCAAACAGGCGGCGGTAATATCCGGCTCGTGTGTTAATCCATCCCAACTGCTGATCTTCCGGGCACATATTCGATGCGCCACAATAATTTTTATGTGTGGGCATTCCGTATGCATTCATATACGATTCATTCTTCTGGCTAGGACAAAAAATAGTATCGCCATGCGGTTCTAAGAGATTGGCCTTTGCGAAATAACCCAGATTTTTCCATCCCCTGGCCGATTCCCATCCCGCATAGAACCAGTACTGGTATTTCTCGTCACTATACGTCGGCGGCAGATTGTTGGCGTTTTCTCCGGCATAAATGGCAGTCGCCAAGCCGATTGCATGCAGATTACTTCCGCAGACAGCGCGCCTGGCAAATTCCTTTGCCCGGTTCAGCGACGGCAACAGTATCGCCGTCAACAACGAAACGATAGCGATCACGACTAAAAGCTCGATCAACGTAAAACCGCATGATTGACGATTATTCATAATACCAACTCCATCAAGCCGGTAACCCGAAAACAGGCCACCACCCGGTGATTATCAATTGCCAACTCAAACATACTCTTTTGGCGAAGGGCTTACAGGGAACATACAAACAAGTCCCGGCTGCCTGCAACGGCAGGAGCAGTGTGCCGGGGCAAAACAATCATTGCCCCGGCACACAAGATGAAAAAACATACTGCGTCAATAGTCTTTTATTTCCTTCGACGCCGGCGGATCAACAGGCCGATACCGCCAAGGCCCAGCAACGTCATCGTCGCCGGCTCGGGGGTATAGGTAATATCAAGCTTGGGACGCAAAGTCGTCTCAGTAGCCTCGTCGCTACTGTAGAACGCTGTGTGGCTGTTGGCATAAGTCGGGGAATAAATCAGCATGCCGTAATTGGTAGACGTACCGTCATACCAGTCCTGGACCAGACTTGTAATATCCCAAGGTTTCCATCCGACGGCCTCAGTTCCGGTCATCTGTCGCGTTGCCCTTACAGTAGTGTTCCAAGCTGGGGGATTGTTCCATGTGGGACCGGTTTCGCCCCAGCTTTCGGTTACTCCATAAACATTATTATCAAGAGTGGCAGTACCCCATCCGCCAAACATGTATAAAGACAGTGTTGCACTGTCGATTGTCTGGCCCATCGGTATCCCGGAAATATCAAACTGCAAATAGGTTCGATATCGATTAGAGTCGTCACCATGCTGAATGCGCAGAGTTGTATCTGTTGCGAAGTTGGTGTCAGGTTGGCTGATTCGAACATAGGTGTCCTTACCGGCAGCTGCATCCGGCTGGATGGTAATGATAGCCGCCAGTGCCGGCCCGGCCAGCAGACTCAACATTACGATTCCTACAATAATTGTTTTACTAGTCTTCATTTTTCTTTCCTTTCACTGTTTGAAAAGTTTTTACCTGGTCAAACCTTTTTCCTTGTTTGAAACCTTTGAACTCTTCCACCTCTACTACTCCTTTCCTGTTTTCATTGTCATTTTATTCTCCCATGCTTCACCCGAAGCCCATGATTTCCTCTGTTGTCGTTCTCTTTTTCCTTTTCATACGCTTTCTCCCTGTAACTAAAGTGTTAATGTTCTTTGCCGCTCGGCGGGCAGCAGCTTCCGACTTCTTCGAGTTTGAAATTCAACACTTTTGAAGCCAACGCATTGGATGGCTTCTCGATTTTTTCCAGGAGCATCTGCACGGCGGTCCGACCCATTTCCTGTTCAGGTTCGACCATTGCGGTGATATTAAATCCGGAATCGAGCAAAACACCGTTTCCGGACGACTCGCTTGCGAAAGTTAGAATCGACAGGTTCTTCGGGACGCTCAACCCCATCTCAAGCGCAGCCTGACGTATCGGAAGGGCGATGGTCATCCAGTAAGCTATTACCGCCGTCGGCCGGTTCGGTTCGGACATCCAGCGTTTGGTGAACTCAACTTCTTCCAGGCCGGCTGGTACGCGTCCGGCGTCCGCACGAATCGTCCGGGGTTCCAGCCCGGCCTGACGCATCGCCTGCTCGTATCCCCTGCAGCGGTCCACCGCGCTGTAGTGGGCTGCGGCGACATCTTCATATCCGAAAAAATAATCCGCATAAGCGATACGACGATGGCCCATCTTCAGCAGGTATTGAGTCGCCCGACGACCCGCCTCCAGATTGTCTGGATACACGCAATCCATCTCGTGCTTCGTGTTGAGCCACACCGCGGGGATACTGCGGCGTTTGATGATATCTTCGAGTTGGGCAGGAAGCTGGTGCGTGTAATCGATCAGCAGGCCATCAGCCATCATAGACCGCAATATTTTGGGAACGTAACCCTCACTGGACAGCTTTTCATCAGGTAGCTTGGCCAGTGTCAGATGCATGTCCCGCTTGGCTAGTTCGTCGTGTATACCCTCAAGAAGGAAAGACGGCATGTAGCTGCATGCGAGGTGAGTACTCAACAACAGCGCGGCACAGTCGAAACGGCCCGTGCGGACTGCCCGGGCTGAACTGTTGGGGATATACCGCAATTGCCGCGCCGCTTCGAGAATCTGGCTTTCGCGTTTAGGGCTGATTCGGGTTTCGCGGCCTTTTTTGTTGAGCACGCGAGAAACCGTGGAAACATCAACACCGGCCTCTTTTGCGATATGTTTGAGTGTAACTCTCATTTGTTTTCCATTTCCAATATTTCACGCTAAATATACTGCACAAACGTTGTTGCTTGCCATGTAATCATTGCACAAACGTTTCCGCTCGCAATCGATTGTGCACATTTTCATGATTTTGTCAAGGCTAAAATCTTCGATTTTTGGTTCATCCGGTTAATACGCAGGTGGTGTGCCTGCCGAAAACTCCAGGTGCGACAGTAAAGTTCCATTAAGGAGGATTGAAAATGTAAAATTAACATAACATGAAACCTCAAGTTGAAACCCTGTGGAAGGAAGAATTCCACCCGGTAGGTGTCCCGACGGCCGGAAGCGAGTCTTGCGTGGTGTTTGCCTGATATTGGCAGGAGTAATCCGCACTGCGAAGCGTAGACAGCGGGTGCATAGGCTGTGTGTGATTGAGCCGCGAAACTTCGGATAATCGTCAGGGCTGACGTCTTCGGAGTCATTGATGATCCGCCCCGGCTGGGCCGAGTTCATCGCTGCAGCCACTTGTTCAACCAGGCAATCAATGTCTCCATTCAATGCTGCTTTCAGCTCTTGCGGTGATATCTTTTTGTCTTCCATGACTTGCTCCTAAAGGTAATTGAATAAAGGTGACACAAGTCCTTGTAAACAAAGCATTAACATCGCGGCAGAAAAAAAATATCACTTGCCGCTTCTACGCCAATCCAAAAAAACAGACGAATTTCGGATTTTTTGGCTTGCATACTCCTGTTTTTGTGTTACTGTAGTGGTGTACCTATACAGTTCCCGTTTAATTGGGAGGCCAAACAAGCATGGATTTTCAAGCAGTAAAAAGGCAGCTTGACGAATGTGCCCCCAAGCCGCGTCATTATCGGCTTATGGAGATAATCGAGGAGCACGTTCACAGCAACCACCTCAAGCCGGGCCAGCGGTTGCCCAGCCAGCGTGAACTTATCTCGAAACTGTCAATCAGCAATGCCACCGTCGATCGCGCCATCCGTGAGCTTACCACCCGGGGAATTATCTATCGTAAGCAAGGGCTTGGAACATTTGTTGCCGACCGCACCAAATCCAAGCCGTCCACCATTGCGGTTCTTATTCCGGCCTATCCGGGGGCACCGTATGACCGCGATATTGTATGGAACATCGAAGATGCAGCCCACCAGGCTGGATATGACGTACTATTCTGCAATACCGAGGATGACCTGTCCAAAATCGACTCTTATCTGGAGAAGTTCTTCAAGAAGAAGGTGGACGGGGTAATTTACGTACCGGCAGCCATCAGCAAAGGGTATTACGAGGAAAACATCTCGCGTATCCGCCGCCTCCAGGCTGCGGGCGTAGAGGTCGTTCTCTGCGACAGAAACTTCCTGAACATACCCGACGCAGTTCTCGGCTTCGGCCTGGACTGCGTTTATTCCGACGACGTGATGGGAAGCATGGAACTTGTCGAGCATCTGCTCGAAAGCGGCAGAAAGTCAGTCGCCCTGATCTCCGGGCCTATGGATTCGAACGTCGAGAATCGTATTGTCGGTTACCGCAAGGCGATGGCGGCTCACGACAGTGTTTCTCGGGGTGATTTGGTCAGGTTCATCGAGTCATACGATCCCCGGGAAATAGCGGACATTGTTGATAAGCTTGTGAAATTGCCTGACAAGCCCGACGCCATCTTCGCCATCAATGACAGAATAGCCGAGATGGTGATGAACGCCTTGATGGCGAAGGGTGTTTCTATACCGCAAGAGATAGCCGTCGCAGGTTATGACAACTATGAAATGGGACAATATCTCGTTTCCCCGCTGACATCGGTGGACAGGAATACCCACGAAATGGGTCGCATGGCAATGAAGCTGCTGCTGGAGAAAATTTCCGGCGAGCGAAACACGCCGCGGCACATCGCACTGCCGACAAAATTGGTTGTACGCGAGTCAAGCGGCGGCGGGTACGTGGGCCAAAAGGCCAAACAAATGGCGATTACTTGACAGGAAAAATTGAATATCTTTTAAGGAGAGTATGGTTACCAGAAAGGTGAGGTGAAGATGAATGAAGAACAGAACATGTGTGATGTGAACGGCTTGACAAAAGGAAATTGGTTATTGGAGTTAAATGGTTCTAACAGAAGGAGATGTAAGATGAAAAATGCAATTGTAATGACAATGTTGGTTGCGATGGTCGCCCTGTTGGCCTCGTCGGCGCAGGCGGACCTTGTGGTTACCTCCGACGCGGACTCGACTGTGTCCGGTGGTGCTACAGGCACGAATTATGGAACGAGTACCGTTTTGCAGATAAGAAACGGAAGCGCCAGCTACAAAATGAAATCCTGGATACGTTTTGACATTTCAGGTTGGACCGCCGGTAAAAGTAATATAACTTCTGCAACAATTGATCTCACCGTAAGTTACAGAAGCTCTACTGAGACTGTTCCGCTCCACGTTTATGCATTGAACAACGGAACCGGTACTGACCCTTACGGAAGTGGCGACCTTGATGAGTCTTGGGGCGAAACAGCTATTACCTGGGCCAATGCGCCTGCCAACCGGGAAGCAAGTGATACCGTATGGGGAGATTACACAACCCTGCTGCATACTTTCACCAATGTCCCGGCAGCAGGAACCTTGTTGTCGTTTACTATTACCGATGCTGACCAATTGGCGTTTCTTACCGGTGATACCAATGACAAGGTTACAATTATTCTCTGTCGCACATCAGGAAGCGGGACACCCAGAAGTTATATCGCATCCAAGGAAAATGCGACTTATGACCCGCCGAAGCTGACGCTTACCCCCGAGCCGGCGACGATGACACTGCTGCTGCTTGGTCTGCCGCTTGCCCTTCGCCGACGAAGGAAGTAAAAAGATTTTCCGTTTCTCTTTTTCATTTTGCTGGTGTGTCGGGGCATGGGCAGTTTCGTGCCCCGGCACACTACTCCTGCCGTCGCAAACGGCTGGGACAAACAGCAAAGGTGTTTTTGGTATGATTTGTGATACAGTGTGATATGTAAGGCCCTTCGCCAGAAGAGTATGTTTGGATTGGCAATTGATAATGGCCGAGTGTCGGCCTGTCTTCGGATTACGAGTCTGAAGGAGTTGGCTTTATGAATAACCATCTATCGAAATTCGACCGTTCGCCTTCGCTTACGGCGGGCAATCGTCAATCGCGTGGATTTACCCTGATCGAGCTTCTCGTCGTAATCGCCATCATCTCGCTGCTGGCGAGCATCCTCATACCGAGCCTGAACCGGGCCAGGGAATTGACCAAGCGGGTAACCTGCGGAAGCAGTCTCAAGCAGATTGGCCTGGGCATGAGTATGTACGCCGGGGACAATAGCGCAAAGTATCCCTACATGTGGACCGCCCACTGGCCGTTCGGAGATTTCTGCCTCGGGCCTCACAGCCCTCCCGGCACGTCCTACTGCCCGGGCTTTCTGGCGTTGGTTCCAAATTACGTCCCAGCAATAAACACGTTCTTCTGCCCAACCAACACGCAATTCAAGCCGGAGTACCATTGGCCTTATATCTCCAACGACAAAAAAGCCCTCGCCGGTTACTGCTATTGGGCGAACTATAGAACAGGAACTCTTACCGAGGATGATGTAGCCTGTAGCCTGAAGTCGCCGGGAGATTCGGTGATGGCCTCCGATATAATGACAAAAAATGTTCCATCGTGGACCAGCCATAGAAAAGGGGACTGTTTTGACGGCGGCAATGTTCTGTTCAATGACGGCCACGTTGAATGGAAAGATGAAAACCAGACCGAGGAAAGACGCGAACTGGCGGGAGTGGATTTCTGGTTCTGATCCACCGACGGAGTAACTATACATGTCTGTAATACGCAGTCCACAATCTCGGTGTTTTACGCTTATAGAACTTCTGATTGTAATCTCCGTCATCTCGCTGCTTGTGTCAATTCTCCTGCCGGGTCTGAACCGGGCCAAGTGTCTTGCCAGGCGAGCGGCTTGTTCGAGTAATATGCATCAGATCAAATTGGCGTTTGTTCTGTACAGTAACAGCTTTAAGGGACGGATTCCGCGAATTCGCGAAACGGGACCGTCATTGCTCACCGGCGTGTGGGCGGATAAGCTTTATGATAACTCATTGGATAATACCGCTATCTTTCACTGCCCAAGTGCGCCGACGCGAACTTATAGCCCCCAGTCCAATGGCGCGTTTAAGATGGCCTATGGTATGGAGTGGTACATGGGCGGGAAATTGAGCTACGGTATTGAGGATCCGGCTCGAACGGTTTTAATGGGCGAGGGGATCAACGAGTGCGTTTTGGGTTATCACGGCTATGGTGTTTACAAAAATGAGAGTTTGAATTGGGGACTCCCGGACGATACGCGTCATAACGGGGTTTCAAATATTCTTTGCATGGACGGCTGTGTCGCTCCCTATACCAGGGACGACGCTATTCACGGGGGCGAACTCGTCTGGTATAATTCCGGGAGTTGAGAAAAGTCCAGACAGATTCCCTTTAAACAGAATGACAAAGACAGGAAAGGTACACATGTATAAAACAACGATTTGGATAACTTTATTGCTTCTGTCGGTGCTGTCGACAAATTGCATCGGTGGGACGAAAGATAAGACTGGCTCGGCCTCCGCCCCTAAAAAATCTTCAGCACAAATACAAAAACCACATAGCCGTCCCGCAGTTTTGGATAGCCTGCGTAAAGAACATCCGCGGCTACTGTTCACCAGCGACGACCAGCGGCGTATCGAAAAGCTGGCTAAGAGCAACAAGCTCCTTGCCGGCATGATCGAGCAGTTGAAACGAAATGCCGAGAAGAAACTTTCCGAACCGACAGTCAAATACAAGCCGAAGAAGGGAAGATATAGATATTACATGCTGCATCAGGGGCAGAACTGTACCAAACGCGTCCATACGCTGGCGTTGGCGTATCGGTTTACGGGCGATAAGCGTTTCGCCGAGCGGGCACGCAAGGAGATGCTCGCGGCTGCGGCATTTAAGGCGTGGAATCCCGCCCATTTTCTTGACGTTGCGGCGATGGTCAATGGTATGGCGATCGGTTACGACTGGTTGTACGACACATTAAGCCCCCAGGATCGCTTGACGATTCGCAAGGCTATTGTTGAAAAGGGTCTCAAGCCCGGCCTGGCGGTGTATGCGAGGAAGGGCGGGTGGCACACGGGTCATAACAATTGGAACCAGGTATGCAACGGCGGCTTGACGCTCGGAGCGCTGGCCGTGGCGGAGGACTACCCGGAAATCGCTGCGAAGGTTCTGGACCATGCCATACGTTCCATACCCAGGGCGATGGCTTCATACAGCCCCGACGGCGGGTGTTATGAAGGCCCGGGGTATTGGGGATTCGGGAGTAGATATAATGTCCTGATGCTGGCTGCGTTGGACAGCGCCCTTGGCAAGGATTTCGGACTTTCCAAGGTGAAGGGCTTCGACAAAACGGGATTTTTCCCCATATACATGCTCCGGCTTGGCGGGACGAGAAGTTTCAATTTTTCGGACTGTAAGCCGAAATGTCTTGGGTTGAGTTCGGTGTTGTTCTGGATGGGGAAGAAATTCGATCAGCCGGCCTATGCGTGGTTCTATCGTCAAAGGTTGGCTAAGTCTGCGTCAAAGGGGAAATACTCTGGAAGTGTACAGGCGATAATATGGTTTGACGATGAAGGCCGGGCGCCAACCGGGAACAAACTGGCCAGGGACAGGCTCTTCCGCGGGAAAGTGGACGTCGTTACCATGCGCAGCGCCTGGAATGACAAAAATTCCCTGTTCGTTGGATTCAAGGGTGGCGCGAACGATCTGGGCGGGCATATGCACATGGACATCGGTTCGTTTGTGCTCGATGCCGACGGCGTCCAATGGGCTTTGGATATCGGGCCGGAACACTATCTCGTTCCGGGTTATTGGGACTGGAGGAAGGAAACCGGGAAACGATGGAGTTATTTCAGTTGTAATTCAAAGAGTCACAACACGCTGGTCATCGGCGATAAATTTCAGCGCGTCAAGAACAGCAGAAGCAGAATTATCAAGTACCTTTCTACGCCCGTTCGCGTGCATGCGGTAGTGGACATGACAAAAGCATACCGCGGCCAGGCGAAGAAAGTCTTGCGCGGTATCGCGATGTTGGACCGTTCCGCCGTTTTCGTTCAGGACGAGATTACCTCACCTTCCGGCGAAGTCCGCTGGGCCATGGCGACGGAAGCGAAAATCAAGCTCGACGGCGCAAAGGCCACGTTAACGCAGGACGGCAAGAGCCTGAGGGTCGAGATACTGGAACCCGCCGGGGCCAAATTCGAGATCGTTTCGCCTCCTCCGCCCACTCGCAAAAAGGAGCGGTCCAACAAGGGCGTCTCAATGCTCGTCTTCCGCGTCAAGCCAGCCGACAAGCAACTTCGCCTGGCCGTGCTGCTGACGCCGATCGGCAAAAACTGGAAGCAACTGCCTGTCCCTGGGATCAAACCCTTGAGCAAATGGGGAAAATAATACGCAGGCGAAAAAATTGAAGGTAGGTGGGGTAAAACTTGTTGCATACGATACGCACAACATTGCTGTTTGGGCTGTTGTCCATCGTCGCCGCAGCAACGCCAGGCCGCCGAGGGTCAGCAGTGTTATTGTCGCCAGCAGGGGAGTAACAGTAATTTCACCGGTGTTGTAGAGGTTCGATATATTCCAGACCAGATCGCCGGAAATATCCGGCTATACAGCAACCTACTTTGGTCTACACCGAACGAAACATGCTCCAAACCGCAATTGTTGCCGCGAAGATCGGATAAGTGATCATTCAAATTGTCCGGCCGGGGCACGGGGCAGGTTTATGCTGCCGCCGTGCCCCGTGCCGTGTCGTGCCGTCGTTACGGCTCGGGTTGTGCGAGAGCGGCGGCTTCGTCCAATGAGATTGCGCGTTTGTAATAACGCACGTCGTCTATGGTGCCGTTCAGATAATTGGCTGTCCCGCTATCCCGGCCAATATAGAATGTCCCGTTTGTATCAACACCGGCCCATTGACCATTATGCGTACCGGTTACGGGAGTGGCACCATCCACGTACAACGCTCCGGTTTTCAGGCCCGTACGCACTGCCGATATATGATGCCACTGCCCGTCGTTAATCATCGCAAGACCTGTCAACGTTAAAGTAGAAGCAGTGTCTCCCGAATCGAACACAAACTGCGGCTTGCCTCCTGTTATCTGCAAATAATAACGATCGTGTGTAGTGCCATTGCGGCCTTTGTAGACAATTATCCCCTCGCCATCTGTTGTTTTAACCCAGGCGGAGAGTGTGAAACTCGAACCTCCCGGGTTCAGATCCGTCGTATGGGGAACAGACACGGCAGCAGTAACACTGGTAGTGTTGATCAGCTTCAACGCATTGGCTAGGCGGCCGCTGATCCAGGAAGTACCCGAACCCTGCAGCGTACCGTTGTGCCCTTTTGCACTATCCGTAGCGGTAGTGCCGCCGGTCTCGTTCAACTGCCAATGACCCTTCATCTCCGACAGGCTGAGAGCGGCGACGTTGTCGGCTGAAAGTGCGCGTTTGTAAAAACGCACGTCGTCTATGGTGCTGTTCAACTGATGACTGCCCGAACTATTGCGGCCGATATAGAGTGTCCCGTTTGTATCAACACCGCCCAACGAGCCGCTATACGCACCGGTTACGGGAGTACCACCATCCACATACAACGCTCCGGTCTTCACGCCAGTACGCACTGCCGCTATATGATGCCATTGCCCATCGTTAATCGTCGCGGGGTTTGTCAACGTTAGAGTAGAAGTACTGCCTCCTGAATCGAACACAAACTGCGCCTTGCCGCCTGTTATATGCAAATAATAACGATCGTGGCTACTGCCAACGCGGTCTTTGTAGACAATTATCCCCGCGCCGTCTGTTGTCTTAACCCAGGCTGAGATCGTGAAATTTGAACCTCCCGGGTTCAAATCCGTCGAGTGAGGAACTGTTACGACACTAGTACTGCTGGGCAGCCTCAATGCACTGTTGAGACGGCCACTAACCCAGGAACCCGATCCATGCAGCGTACCATCGTGCCCGCCAACACTGTCGCGAACGCTATTATTATGAATCGTCAGTGTCGGCGCAGCCAGCGTGGCGTGCTCTTTGGACGCAAAGTTCAAATCCTCATTTACAGTGTCGTTCTTATAAAGGATAAGGGTAACCTTGCCGTTGGTGTCGTTGTTGATGAAATCCATGTTAGTGAACGTCAACGAAGCGGTATCGCCATTCCAACTGAGATTGCCCAAATACGTCGTGTAACTTGAATTTATCCCGGTATTTCCATCACCACCCGGCGCATTGGCAGCCTTGATGCTGCCCTCGGCCCATGATTCGTCAAGCTGGCCGCTACCGTAACTGGAGCCATCGTTCAAGGCATAGACCCGGACAGTTGTGGGAGTTATCGTTCCAGAATATCTTTTCAAGGTCAGCGTAGCCGAAGTGCCGGTAAAATTCAGCTTCGAGATATCAAACCGTAAATATGCCGAACGATGATAGTTAGCGGAGCCAGCCTGTTTTACGGTCAGATAGCCATTACTGCCGTAATTGCTGTTCACATAACTACCACCACGAACGAAAGCGTCGGCACCTTCTCCGTCGCTGGTTGTAATCGGCAGAGTCTTATCCATCTTCCAATGGGCCATCAAACCGCTGCTCAGTGCCGAATACGTAACAGCGGAGGCTTCGGTAAGCAGCGTGGCGATTTCCTGGCGGGCGATTTCGAGGTTGTAGCCCGTGGTGGTCCTGTCGAAATCGATCAGGCTTTTTGCCACTTCCGGTTTAACCGCCAGGGCGGCGTTGGCTTTGGTCAGCCAGCCGGAATAGGGTTCCAGGCTCGGGTCGGCTTCAATTCTGTTGACCTTGTACTGCAACAGCCAGAGATACTCGTAATCCTCCAGCCCGTCCCGGATGGCTTTAAGACGCATGGTGGCAATCGGATCGTCATCGCCGGCATACAAGAGCAGGCCATCGCCGTTGCTGCGGTTCCAGGTCCTGCCGGTGTAGTTTGTAACCGTAATCACCG
>JAIORC010000030.1 GCA_021108335.1 Phycisphaerae bacterium | reverse complement strand
CTTCGGGCAGGGTGAAAGGTTTCGGGCCGGTGCGAGGTCGCAGGCCGAACATCACCAGGCCCATCAGGATCATTACGCCCCAGAGGAAATACTCCATCAACCGGGCGATTTTTTCTTTGTCGGGTGCGGCTGCCAGCTCGGCCGAGAGGTCTTCGGCTGGGGCGATCTCTCCGGTGACGATGTTTACCAGCGCGAATTTTAATTTACCGTTTTCGCTCCATGCCACGGCGAGTTGGTCGTCCAGCCGGGCGATTTTCGGCAGGGCGTTTATGGGCCATGCCATGTTTTTACCATCGCGTAAAATCGGTTGGGGTGGGGATATCGTGTTCGTTTTCGTGTCGAAGGTTTGCAGGCAGATATAGGGCAGGATAAGCGTTTTACTTTCGCTTTTGCCGCTGTCTTTGTCGGTTTTGTCGGCGGGCTTGTGGACTTTAAGTTTTACATCAGCCAGCACGAGTTTGTTGGCGAAACCCAGGATCGCGACCGGTTTGCCCAATTTGTACTTTGTCGTGCCTGTTTTCACGGGGTTCCAGACCGAAAGATTATCCAGCCGGTAAAATCCCCAAGTTACAAGAGGTAGCCGCTCGGCTGTTGCGGACAGTTTATACAGCATGCCGTCGGTCATGGCGAGCAGCGGCGGGCGTTTCAATTTTCCGGTCGGCCAAACGTTGATGGGCTTCCATTGTCCGCCGATGCTCTGGTAGAGGCAGTCGAATCCGGCGTGGCGTTTGACGGGTTTCAGGCCGGTGGACTTGGCGGGTTTGGATTTCGTGTCGGCGGGGGGTTTCGCCGCTGCCGGTTTTGCGGTTTCATTTTCCGGCGGGTTGGCTCGGCGGACGATGGCCAACAGCGTCGGGCCATCGTGGCCGTTGAAGTTGATCGCCTCGCACACGGCGATGGCTTGGCCTGGCACGTTACGAAAATTACGAAAATTTCCGTCGGGGTTGACCACCGCGTACTGCTGCTGCCCGAAAATCAGGTGCAGCGAATCTCCGACCGCTGCGGCATGGGTGGGGAAGCCGGTCAGTTGCCGGGCGACGGGCTTCCACGATCCGCCCAGTTCCCTGCGGAAGATATCGAAGGCCTTTCCCTGCTGGTCGAGTTTGACGAGCCAGGCAGCCTGCTGGTTTCCAGTCAGCCGGAACGTCGCCATGCCGTAGTCTTCGGCAGCGGCAGGGGCGACCGCGACGGCCAGGATAAACAGCGGCAGTATTATTCGACGAAAATTCATTTTTTCTCCGCGTTGCCCGGGCGGCTGGGAAGTTTCGGTTGAAGCCGGCGTACCGAACCCTTCAGTGTCGCCGGCAAGCGGTCGTAGAAGCGGTACGCCTCGGGATCGACCTTATCGGCGGTGGTCATGCCCGATAGCACCATGCGCAACTCGCTGCCGCTTTTGTGCCAGGTTAGCCTGATGTCCGTCGGCATAACCGGCGGGGTTGCCGATTCGTCGACTACGTCTTCGAGCCGTATCGGCTGATAATTTTTCATTTTAGCGGTCAGCACCGCCCGCCCGTGGTCGTCGAAAATCTTCACCATGAAAGGCTGGCGAGGCACGCCCTCGCGGCGGTCGAAGTAAATCTCCCGCTTGAACAGCAACTTGTTGGAAATCGGCTGGCGATCGATATACGTCAGTACGTAGGCGCATGGGTCGGTGCTGATGGTCTGGGCTACCAGCGGCGGCTGCGTCAGGTCGGTGGGCAGTTCGCAGATGCTCAGCACGCCGAGCAATTGCGTGGGGTCGAGGGGCATTGCCGCCAAGCCGGGCGCTCCAGCCAAGACCAATTGACCCGTCAGGGCGAGCTTGCGGTCGCCGGCGTTGAACCACATGTAATACACGCTGTCGCGCAGCGAGACGCCCAGCCGGGCGATTTCCTTGCCGGCTTCCTTCGTCTGCAGGAAGAAGTCCTGTGGGCCGAGGCGGTCCGCTGCCTTCGTCAGGAACAGCCGGGCGTTCGGCGAGGCAAGCGGGCTGGTCGAACCGATCGTGAATCCCAGTTCGCCGGGATTTTTGCGGAAGGTCATCGCCACTTTCGCATATGACCAGAGGCGGGGGATTTTAGCGGCGTTGGCGTTGTAGTCCTCGACCACGGTTTCGACGGACACAGCCTTGTCGATGCTCGGGCAGATGGACTTGCCGTTGCAGCCGGCGGCTGAGGCGAGAATTATCGCCAGTGCGGCAAAGGTGAATTTTCCGGCGGTGCTTGTCATTCGAAGTCTCCAGCCATGATTTCGCCCAGCGACGCGCTGACTTCGGCGATTTTGTCCTCGTCCAGGTGCGGGTCGATAACCTCGTGAATCTGCTCGCTGCCCCTGAGACGCATCTTCCATATATCGTTGCCGTCCTTCTTGTCCATGCCCTTGTAGGTCAGCAGTCTTTTCCGCATCAGTATCAACGCCAGCACATACCGGAAGCTTTTCCGGCTGGGGTCGTCGTGCCCTTCCAGCCGCTCGAAGAAGTTTACGAGCAGCCCGTCGTCGATGAGCAGTTTTTTCTTCTCTTCCTTTTTCGGCACGTGTGTCCGCCAGACGCCCAGGACGTCCGTCGCCTGGCTGGGGTTCTGTTCGGCTAATTCCTCCCAGCAGGCCAGGTGATAATCTTCGCGGGCCAATTCGTCCTCAGCCGTGCGTACCAGGGCGATAATTTCTTCGCCCGGCGGGATCGGCTGTTCGCACTTATGACACTTTCCCTCGGTTTTCGATATTTTGAAATCCTTCGCCATATTAGTCCAGGTATTCCTTTACCGCCTGTTCAATTTCCTCAGCCAATCGCGCAGCCTTTATTCTATCGTTCGCGCTGCCGGTGCGGATATCGCTTGCGGCGTCGGAGTTTTTAATAAATAGTTGCCGACAGTTGATACGCACGTTCAGGTCGCAGAGCGTGGTAACCGCCCTGCCCAGCGTAGCTGCGGCTACCAGGTCGCTGACGAGCCACTGGTTGCACCGCCCGACGAGCCGCCGGAGGTCTTCCAGCAACGCCAACGCCAATTTAGCCATTTCGCGGGGCACGTCAATCGAAGCTGCCAGCGCCAGGTCTTCGGCGTCCGCTTTTTCCGGCCCGTCGGGCATCTTGACCGCCTCGGCATACATTCCGTACGCGCTGATGTCGTCGGCGACCAGCGACAGGAACATTTCCCTTATCCGCGTCAGCCGCCCGGCCAGGTGGTCGTGGAATTCGGCATGCTCGGCGAAGGCCTTTTTGCCGCGTGTGAAGTTCAGGGTCATCTCTCCGAGCGCCCCAGCCAGCGCGCCGACCACTCCGGCGACGCTTCCCCCGCCGGGCGTCGATGTTTTGGCAGCCGTGGCGGATACGAAATCCAACACGGTCGAGTTTAGTATGTCTGATGATTGATTCATTGAGATTTCTTTTGCGGGTTGAATATTGGTTGAATCTCCGGCGGCGCGTTACCGCCGGCGAGGCAAGGCCCGTGGCGTATCGCCCGATCCGGCTGGGCCGGGGCTACTCGGTAGCCTCTGTTTCCTCGACGTCGCCGAGATAGGCCAGCGTGCGATCCAGTTCGGTCTTGAGATGCCGCACCCGCAGGAGGCTTTTTACGCGGGTAACCAGCTCCAGGCGGTTGACGGGCTTGGTGATGAAGTCGTCCGTGCCGCTTTCCACGCCGCGTTCGATGTCGCCCATTTCGTTCAGGGCGGTAACCATAATTACGGGGATGTCGCGCGTGGTGGGGTCGGTCTTGAGTTTGCGGCAGCATTCAAAGCCGCTCATTCGCGGCATCATCACGTCCAGCAGGATCAGGTCGGGAGGCGTCTTCTGCACCTGCTCCAGCGCTTCGACCCCGTCTCTGGCGGTTTGGATCTGGCAGTCAAGGCCGTCCATGTAGGCGACCAGCAGTTCGAGATTCTGCTCGTTGTCGTCCACCACCAGGATCGTATTTTGCGTCGGCGTTTCTTTGTTGTCCACCGGGATATCAGCCATCTTTAATCTCCTTCGATTTTCCTGTCGAAACAAATGGGGATTTCGAGTCTCCATAGGGTATCTTTCCAAGGCTCCGATAGCAATACCGGATTACGGAATCGATCGCGAAACGCTTTCCGCCGGCTGAGAAAAACAGGACAAAATCTCCCAGGCCAAACGCTACAGACGAACTTAAATTGCTCTAAGGATCAACAATTGCCCGACACAAGGTGAACGAACAGGGCGGCGGTCCAGCCGAAATCTTTGACCGCGCCGGACACCAGGCAACGAGGCCGGGATAGCAATATCCTGGCACGATGTTTCAGATGTTCGGGGGATACTTCGCCCTCGGCGTCGTACAATTCGAACAGTATCCCCTCGCTTTGGTACCAGCGGGCGATTTCGCTGATGGTCCGGCGGCGAAGCTCTTCGGCGAGTCCGGAGAATCCGTATCGCTTCAAGCCCTGCATTACCAAGTAGTTATAGTTAATCCATGTCGGGCCTCGCCAGTAGTCTTTCGTGTAGGCCGGCTCGGAAATAGCTGTGCTGGGAACCGGGAAATGAGTCCAGAATTCCCGCGGGTTCTGAAGATGTTCAACCATCGCCGCAGCCTGCTCGTCCGTCGCTGCCCCCGCGAACAAAGGCGTAAACGCCGCAGCCGTTTTTACCCGTATGAAATCCCCGTCGTGGTATCTGTCGTAGAAGAACTTCTCGTCCTCGTTCCAGAATCGCGTCTGGAGTGTCTCGATCAACGACTGCCGCTTCTCCTGCATATCCGCCGGCATGGTCCGGCTGAGTATCTCGCACATCTTTTCCAACATCTCGATTTCCTGGATGACGAACGCGATGATATCCACCGATTCGGCATCGTCGGTGCAATCGAAACGCGGGGTGTTGTCCATTCCGGTTTCGCCGCTCCTGCACAGAGGGAAAGAGTATCTTTTGCGTATCGACCAGCCGAGCGAATCTCCATCTCTCTTCGCCCGGTGTTCGAGCACCCAACGGATGAATTTCTCCAAGGACCCGACGATTCTGCCGAGAAATTCACGGTCTTCATTTTCCGTGTCTTTTGTAAGTAACTCCATGGCGGCCCAGCCGAGAGTCGGCGGCTGAATAACTTCTGAACTGTAACCCGGTGCCATCATGTGTGGAATAAAACCGTCCTCCTCCTGGTAGGCGAAGACGGCCTCGATGGCTTCCCGGGCAAGCTGGGGCGAAATATGCTGCATGCCGATAGCGTGAAAGGCCGAATCCCACAGCCACATTTTCTTATGCGGCATCCGATCTGGAGTCGTCCATCGAGTTTCGGCCTTGCCCGTAGGCGAATACACCATCGATTTCATCACCGACATAGCCTTGTAATAGGTTTCGGCCAGCAGTGGATCGTCGGTTTGGGGTGTCGGCAGCGTGTCGAAGAACTCCTTCTTCCGGTCGAATTCCGCCTCGACATCAAGATCGAGCGCCTTTCGGGCGCGTTCCTCAGCCTCGGCTTGGCCGGCGAGACTCATGGAAAACGCAAAGATAATTCCCGCCGGAGATTTTCTTGTAAGCAGAACCGCACTTGTGCCGTCGTTTGACAAGACGGTCTTGTTGTCCTCTGAAGACGTGGTGGCCTGGGGCGAATTCCCGTTGCGGCAGAATACCGGAAAGTCAGCGGTGGTCTGTCCCAGGACTGTCCTGTCGTCAACCATGATAAAGCGGATTTCGCCCGGCTGGGCGGTGTCCGGCTTGCTGACGGTGTAACTGATCGCGTCGGAAACAATAACCCGCTGCGTAACTTCGAACGGATGCGAATACCGGTTGTCGCACCATAGCGACATATACGCCGGCGAAGTTATATGGAGGCCGAAACCATAGTCTTCCTCCATGACCGACCCGACCAGTTGGTTATCGAAATCAACGGTGCCGTCCAGACCCGAAAAGGCGAACAACGCTCCTGCAGCCTTTTGATGTGGTAGGACTTTCGTGTTCATTAATCTTATCTTATCCTTTTTATTCATACAGGGCCGGCAACATACATGATGGGAAATCCGGTATCGGCATCGTGTTACTCCTCTGATATGCGACTATTCTATATGAAAGTGAGATACCTCACAATGAAAAGCCGGACCAGGACTCGGCTTGCAAAAACTGCAAAAACCAGACTCGTATAATCGCCGCTGGCAATCGGGTCGGCTGGGCGCTGGCAAAAACTCCGGGGCGATTGTACCATGCTCTTATGAGCCGATTGTTTGAAGAACCTCAAGATTCCGAGACGATAGCCGCCCCGGTCGCTGTCGGCGGACGGGTTGTCGGCGTGGCGGTTAACGCGCCGCTCTGGGCCGATTACGATTACGTCTGGCCGGCGGGGCTGGGCGAGCCTGTAATCGGCCAGCGCGTGCGTGTGCCGTTCGGCCGGGGTAACCGCAAGTCGCTGGGGTTTGTCGTCGACACATCGCGGGCACATAAAGATCGCCCGCTCAAGGCGGTGGCGGAACTGGTGGACAAGGCCTCGCCGCTGGACGAAGGGCTGTGGGCGCTGGGCCAGTGGATCAGCCGGTATTATCTTTCGCCCGTGGGCATGACGCTGGCAGCTATGGTGCCGGCAGCGGTGGGTGCTGGCGGGCAGAAAAATCAAACCGTTGTCTACCTGGCGAAGGAGCGCGGCGACTGGCCAAGCTCCCTGGGGCTGCGGCAGCGGAAAATTCTCGACGAACTGCTCGAAGCCCGCAAGCAGGGAGTCGAGCCGGTATCGCTGGAATCGCTCCGCCATCACAGCGGGGCAGGGCGGGACACCATCCGCCGGCTGCTCCAGCGAGAGCTTATCCGCACCGAGGTACGCCCGGTGATGCTCGAAAATCTCTGCGAGGAAGCGGCTGAGGGAGATACGTTCGAGTTGAACGACGACCAGAAGGCGGTGCTGGCAGCACTGGAGCCGAAGCTGGCAGCCGGCGGGTTTTCGGTGAGTCTGCTGGAGGGCGTTACCGGCAGCGGGAAGACCGAGGTTTACGTCCGTGCCATCCGCCGCGTGATCGAAGCAGGCAAGCAGGCGATTCTGCTTACGCCGGAAATAGCCCTGACCACGCAGACTCTGCAGCGGCTGCTCAAACGCCTGCCACGCGTGGCTGTGCTGCACAGCGGCCTGACCAACTCGCAGCGGGCGTTTTACTGGGATCAGATTCGCAGCGGCCATGCGTCGGTGGTGGTTGGGCCTCGCAGCGCGATTTTCGCCCCGGCGGCGAATCTCGGGCTGATTATCGTCGACGAGGAGCACGAGTCCAGCTACAAGCAGGACACCGCCCCGCGATATCACGGGCGCGACGTCGCCGTCAAACGCGCCGCCCTTGCGAAAGTGCCGATAATTCTCGGCTCGGCGACGCCGGCGATGGAGTCAATCAATAACGCCCGCCAAGGCAGATACGATCTGCTGCGGCTGCCCAAACGCGTGCGGTCTCTGCCGATGCCCACGCTGCAAATCGTCAATCTCCGCAGTGAAATGCAAAAGGGCAAAATCGAGCTGCTCGGCAGAACGCTGGTCAACAAGATGGCTGGGGCTATCGACCGCCAGGAACAGATTATTCTACTGATGAATCGCCGCGGGTACGCCAGCTATGTTTTCTGCCCGTCGTGCCAGTGGATGATGCAGTGCGACGACTGCCTCAGGCCGATGGTCTGGCATCAGGCGATCGGACTTCTGACCTGCCACCACTGCAACAAAACCGCCCAGCTGCCGCAGTGGTGCCCGGCCTGCGACAAAAAGATTATCCTGTTCGGCTACGGCATTCAGCGTATCGAAGACGAGCTTACGCGAAAGTTTCCCCTCGCGCGTGTCGCCCGGATGGACAGCGACACGATGACCTCGCCCAAGCAGTTCCAGAAGGTACTAGGCCAGTTTTCCGACGGCGAGATAGACATACTGCTGGGCACGCAGATGGTAGCCAAGGGGCTGGACTTCCCGCGCGTTTCGCTGGTGGGGGTGGTCTCGGCGGACACTTCCCTGGCGATAAACGATTTCCGCGCTTCGGAGCGGACGTTCCAGCTTATCGTGCAGGTAGCCGGCCGGGCCGGGCGCGGCGACACCTCCGGCGAGGTGGTCGTCCAGACCCTCCACGCGGACGACCCAGCCATACAGTTTGCCCGGGAGCACGACTACGAGGGCTTTTCCGCCTACGAGCTTGCCGACCGCCAGGACGCTCACCTGCCGCCGTTCGCCCGCATGGTTCGATTCGTGATCCGGCACGAGAAAATCGCCGCTGCTTCTGCGGCTGCGGACAAACTGGCCGGAATGCTGCGGAAATATCTCCCAGCCGACAAGGTAACGTTCATAGGCCCGCAGCAGGCGGAGTTCGTGAAAATCCGCAAGCAGTTTAGGTTCCACATCCTGTTGATTACATCCAACGCCGGCGTTATCCAGAATATCCTGCACCCGAAAATGCGTGAAATCACCAAGGACATCCCGGCTGAGGTGCTGGCGGACGTGGATCCGATGAACCTGATGTAAACCTGTGCCGGCACGTTTTCTACACGAAAAATCTGTAGGGTGGGTGCTTGCACCCACGCGATTCCTCCCCCAGGGGGCCACCCAAACATCTGGGATGAATGGTATGTGGCATGGCTGATTGGCGATTTTGGTTGCGGCGATGCTGGTTTTGCATTATTTTTTACCCACCTTAATATTCCCCCAAATTTGGAGAACAGTAAACAATGGCTTTGAAATTTTTACCTGTAGAAGAAACCCGATACGACGAAATTTCCCTGGGCGAAGTGATGCTCCGGATAGACCCCGGCGACGTGCCGACAGCCAAGGCCCGCAGCGGCCGAATCTGGCATGGCGGCGGCGAAGCGAATGTCGCCGAGGGCCTGAGCTACTGTTTCGGCCTGCGGACGGGCGTCGTTACCGCCCTGGTGGATGACGGCATCGGCAGGAATATCGAGAATCAGACCCGCGAAGCCGGCGTCGACACCAGCCATATCGTGTGGTTTTCCACGGACGGGCAGGGGCGGTTCTCGACCGACCAGAAGGGCACGCTGCATAACGGGGTTAACTTTACGTGGGCGGGCAAGGGCATTTTGCCGTCGGTTACGGAATATTACCGCGCCCACACGCCGATCCGCGAAATTCGCACGGGCGATATCGACTGGGCAGCCCTGTTTGGCCAGGGCGTCCGCTGGTTCCACACCGGCGGGATTTACGCGTTGATTTCCCCCACCAGCGGCGACGTAACCCTGGAGGCAATGACGGCAGCGGGGCAAGCCGGCGCGTTCCGCTCGTTCGACCTGAACTATCGCAGCAAGGTCGAGCCGAACAAGAACCGTGCCCGCGACATCAACGTGAATATCATGGCCGAGACCGATTTCGTCGTCGGCAACCAGAACGATTTCAGCGACGCCCTGGGCGAAGAGTGCAAAAAAGTCGGCAAGGACGAGCCATTTTCGGTTTGGCTGGAGGCCTACTCCGAAATGCTGCGGCGGGTGGCTAAGACATATCCGAACCTGAAGCTCATCGGCACGCAGCTGCGCGGGGCA
Organism: Phycisphaerae bacterium; assembly: GCA_021108335.1. Lineage (GTDB taxonomy): Bacteria > Planctomycetota > Phycisphaerae > SM23-33 > SM23-33 > JAIORC01. Next base: position 24,163 of record JAIORC010000030.1, on the reverse strand, counting down.
CTCAGTGCCGACCGCATCAACTGGAGCGCGGTTCTGTATGATGTCGCAACCGATACCGTTCACTGCGCGACGGTGCGGGAAAACGTGGAAATCCGCGACCGCACGGGCGGTGGCGATTCGTTCGTTTCCGGCGTGGCGGCGGCTTTGCTCAAGGGCAAAGACGTAGCCGAGGCTGTCCAGTGGGGCGCCGCCCACGGCATTTGCGTGCAGGATACGCCCGGCGACACCACCATGGTAACCCAGGCCGACGTGGAAAAGGAAATCAAGCGGGCTGCCTCCGGCGGCGGAGTAAGCGCCCTGCGATAAAACGCTATCGGCCCGCCCAAGAGGCAGGCAAAACACCGCCGGAGCCAGGATTTTCCGGAATCCGGTTATGGAAAATTGTCAAGAAACATGCAATGTGATCCGATGTTACTCGTTTATCGGAATGTATATGTCTTTTATGAAAGGAGAGTTGCGATGAAAGTTCATTTCTCGAAGCGAAGTTCCGCAGTGGCCCTGTTGGGGCTGTTTCTGGTGGCTATCGGCGTGGCGGCCCTGCCTGTTTCCGCTCAGCGGCGACGCGCGGCTAGGCGCGTGGCCAGGCGCGCGGCCAGGCCCGTAGCAGCCCGTCGCCACGATAGACGCGTGGTGAAGTCGACGGTCAAGCGACGGCGGGTAGGAACGCTTCGGCCGGCTGTGGTTACTGGTGGCGGTGTGGTAGTGGTGCAGCAAGAAACTCCCCCCACGGGAACCACCGCCCCGGCTGAAACGACTACCCCCACGGAAACCACCAAGCCGACCGAAACGACCAAGCCGGCGGAGACCACTTCCAAACCCGTAACTCCAAGCAATACGGACAAAAACTTTGCCGGCTCGAAGGCGTATAAGGTGGTGGGTCTGGAAGACGGAGGGGTTACCGTGGTTCTTGACGTGGATGGCGAGAAAGTACCTGTCAGGATGATCGGCGTAGCCCCATTGGGCCTGAAAAGCAGGCGAAAGGGTCGCCCGCTGGTAACCACGCTATTCCTCAAGAACCTGCTGATTGGCGAAAAGGTCTATATCATCTACGATTCGTTGGTTGACGAGCAGGACGAAGACGATAAATACGTAGCCCATATCTACCGTGCCCCGGACGGGTTACAGGTAAACATGGAGGCCATCCGGCAGGGTTTCGCCGTGGCTGACACCAGCTACGATTTCGAGGACAAGAAAACGTTCCTGCATTACCAGTTCAAGGCCCGGAAACTCAACAAAGGTGCCTGGAAAATGATAAACCGCAAGCGGAAAATCCCCGGCAAAAATAGCGACAAGCCACGCCCCAAGGCAGCGACTATCAGCATGGCGAAGTAAAGCTTCAGCCACGCGAGAAGTGAAAAAATAACGCGGAACGACAGCCGGTTTCAAACCAGGCTATCGTTCCGCGTTTTATTTTATGACAAAGGCAATTATTTCGCCGGTGTGTCGTCGAGTTTCTTTGCCGGTGCGTCGACAGTTTTCTTCGCCGGAGTGTCGGCGGGTTTCTTCGCCGGTGCGTCGACAGTTTTCTTCGCCGGAGTGTCGGCGGGTTTTTTTGCCGCTGGCTTGTCGTTATCGGCTTTGTCGTCTTTTTTCTTATCCGTTTGATCTATTGTGATTTTCGTAACTCGTCCCTCGTTCTGTCGCCGTACGGCCAGGCGGAGTTCTCCGCTGCCGGCGGCGGTAACGAGTTTTTTGAAATCATCGACGTTCATGACTGGTTTGTCATTGATATGCGTGATAATCTCGTAGGGTCTTATTCCCGCGGTCGAGGCTTTTTTGCCCGGTTTAAGCTTGGAGACGATTACGCCCGGGTCGGTTTTCTTTTTGCGGAAGTAATTCCGTGTTTCGTAAGTCATGTTCTTGACGGTCATGCCGACGTCTTTGAACTTGAATTTTTTAGCCATCCCGTAGTGTTTTGGGCTTTGCGTAACGACAAACGGTTTTTTGATAACTTTGCCGTCCTTGAAAATTTCCACGGTAACTTTTTTGCTGAAGCCCAGGTCTGTAAGCATACGGGAGAGTTTGTTTTCCGCCGGTGGCCAGGGTGTGGGGATCTGGTCGTAATATTGCTCCGGCAGAGTCCCCAGGCGTCCCCATGGGAACCCTTTTCGGAAACGAATTTTCTCCCCCTGTATATTAATTGGGTCTGGTTTGTCTTCGGCGTGGAGGCGGATGAGAATGTCTCCCGTTGCGATGCCGGCCTTTTCGGCTGGGCTGTCCGGGAAGACGAATGAAACCATCGCCCCGAAACTGCCGTTGTTGGTCAGTTGGCTAACGTTGTTGGCCCGGGCGAGTTCGTCGGTGAGAGGCTGGAGATACACGCCCAGCCAGGCCAGCCTGTTTTCTTCTTCCTCACTCAACGGGACATTTGAGGGGTCTATGTTGTTGTCGAGGTCTTTGAGGACTTTCGCCAGGTACATCGACGCGGTGAGAGTTGCTCCAGAGGAGCTGTATCGGCTGGCGGCGTTGTCCCGTCTGGCTATGGGAAATGCGATCAGCCGGCAGTTATGGTCGAAGAAAAATACCGTGCCCCGAGGAGATGCGCTGGGATAAATCTGTTTTCGCCAGCCGAGAAGCAGCGACGATATTCGCAGGTGCTGGTAGTAGGGAACAACTTCCACGCCCAGCAGCCGCACCTCGACCGCCGGCAGCAGCAGGTCTTTGAAGGGACGGATGTCCTTGCCCGAAATCGTGATCGGATTTGGCAGGGGCTTTTCGAGCGTTGCGGTGAATCCGCCGTAGTTTTTGAGCGTGTGGGCGAATTTCGCCTGGATTTTTTCGCCGGAGTAGAGGTTGACCATTATCCCTTCCAGGCGCGCGGTGATTTTCGGTTTGAGGTTCGACAGCACCAGTATGGTTGATTTGTCGATCAGTATTCCCAGGGACTGCTGTTCGACCGGGCCATACCCGCCCTGTTTCTGCGGGCTGCGGAAAGTCAGCGTAACGCGGAACAGGGCGCCTTCGGCGGTTTTCTTCATGGCGGCGATCATTTTGTCCACTTTCTCAGCCGGGATGCCCGGCCAATCCAGCGGCGAGCCTTTCCATGATCCGTCAACCGGCAGCTTACCGTTAATGTCCACGCCGACGGGAACCCCGTCGCGATTTACGACCAGGCAACGCCACGTCGTCGGACGGAGGGAGTTGTCGCCAGCCGGGCAGAGTACGTCGCCGGAAGCCGATCGCGTTCGCAATATCCAATGGGCGTTATTGCGATAGCGGGAGATGGTCATGTACGGTTTTTTGGCCTTGGCGTCGAAGACCAGCGGCTTTATTCCCTTGACCGGTTTTGCCAGCTTGAGAATGACTGTGTAAGGCTTTGGGCCGTACCGCAGCGGCTTGGCGGGGATAAGCTGATCGCCGACACGAACAGCGATTTTCTTGATGAATCGGGGGTGCATCATGATATCACAGGTGAAGACCTCGGTCTCCGACAGCAGCAGCCCGGTTATTTCCAGCGGGCGTTCCTGCTTTATAAGTCCGCCGACGTGTTGGCTGCCCGGCAGTCCCGCGCCGTAGGGCGCTTCGCTTTTGTCGAACTGTATTGAGTATTCCACCGTTACAAATGCGGGGGCGAGAGTCTCGCAGATTTTGACCTTCTGTGCCGGGGTGAGGGGTTTTTCCTCCTCATCTTTTTTGTCGGCTTTGTCGGTGTCGGTTTTGTCCGTTGTTTTGGTTTCGGGAGCGGTTTTTTTCTCGTTCGTCGGCGGGGTGGGCGTTTTGGCGTCCTGGGCCAATATCGGTGAGACGCATAGCAACAGTACCCAAATCAACAGTATGTGTTTGTGTTTCTGGTTCATGATAAACTCCTGTGGTTAGTAGCCAGTGGTTATTCCTTTTCGTAGTCTCGCTGGAAGTCCAAAATTAACTGCCGGTTCATGCCGTTCCGCAAAACCGTAAAGGGGATGCGGTGTTTCTTCTTGATGTTCTTGATAGCCTTGGCGTGAATTTTCTTCAGGTCCTCCAGCGAGGTAACTTTTTCCTTGCCGATTTTGAGGATTATGTCCTGTTCATTCAGTCCCGCGTTCGAGGCGTTGCCGGGGTATTTGATGCCGTAGATGAAGACGCCTTTTTTCTTGTAGAAATAAAGGTTTTTGTTGTCGAACTGGTTGATCGCCTTAACGGTCATATCCCATCGCGGGCAGTCCAGTTCTTCGCCTTCGACTTTGCCTTTTTCCCGTGGCGTCAGTTCGATCGTCAATTGCTTACCGTTTCTTTGCAACACGACTTTGGCGGGTTTCTTTTTCGCCAGCAGCCCCAGCGTTCTGCGTACGGCGGGGAGGTCTTCGTCGTGCAGGGCGTTGAGGGCTTTGCCGTTAACGCTCAGCAGGCGGTCTTCTTTCCGGATGCCGGCCCGTCGTGCGGGACTTTCCGGATCGGTGTCGGCGACAATGACGCCCTTGTCGCCCTTGAAGTAGATATTCTTGTTGAAATTTTTCAGCGGCTGGAGTTGCAGGCCTGTCCAGGACCAGTTGACCTTCTTGAACTTGCGCAATTGATCGATAATAAAAGCCACGTTCTTGCCTGGTACGGCGAAGCCCATTCCCGCGCCGCCCCGCGTGTTGATGCCGATAATCTTCCCGTGAGTATCAACAAGAGGCCCGCCGGAGTTGCCCGGATTGATCGAAGCGTCCGTCTGCAGCCAGAGGCTGTATTCGCTTGTGCGGCGCAGGTATCGCCGCGTGCAGGAGATAATGCCGATGGACACCGACCGGTTCAGGCCGTAGGGAGCACCCATCGCCATTACGAAATCGCCTTCTTTCAGAACGGACGAATCGCCAAGTTTGGCGAACGGCAGGGGTTTGGTATTTTTCGGCAGTTGCAGTTGCAGCAATGCCAGGTCTGTGTCTTTGTCCGTGCCGATGACCTTGGCGTCGAAATAGCGGCCGTCTGAGAGAAGGCATCGCAACTCGACGGATTTATCCACCACGTGCCAATTGCTGATGACTTCACCGGTGGGGCTTATGATGACGCCGCTGCCGAGGACTGCCGAGGTAATCTTCTTGCCCATTTCGTGGCTTTCGCGGAGGCTCTTGATGTACACCACCGCGGGGAAGACCTTGCTCTTGGCCGATTTGACGATTTCTCGGAAACCGGGCCGTTTTGCCGCGTCAGCCTCGATCGATTCAGGTTCCTCGCAACCGCCCAACATACCGCCAAGCCCCAGCAACACCAGTACAAGTGTTCGTTTCATAAACCGTGCTCCCTGTAAAAGTTGAAGTCGCCCTCCAAACCGGAGAGGAAGAAGAAATAATACCAGTTGGCAAGGGTAAAAGGAACCTCTAAAAATTGCTTTCGTAGCGAGAACGAGTGAAATTTGACAATTTTCTGCGGGCAGAGCGGAGGGGTAAAATTGCCGCCGGCAAGGGATATTGGAAAAAAAGAAAATTCCCCCCGGTTTTTTTGTAGACTTTTGCCCCGACTTGATTTATGGACAACAATTCAAATGTGCTGACTGGATGTTTAATAAGTGTTACTTCATCATTAAATAAGGAAAAGTGGCATGACAAAACAGGAAATGGGTATTCTGAATACGGCGGAATGGAACGTAAAGCAGACTGCTGGACGTCTGGGGTTGACCGATACGCAACTGGCGTGGGTTAGCGAACCGCGGGAACGGGTGGAGATTACCTGCGCCCATGCTTTACCGGATCGTGAGCCTACACACGTCAAGGTGTTTGTCGTCCGGCACAATGACACCTTAGGCCCGTCCAAGGGCGGTATTCGCATGACGCCGACGGTTACGCTTGACGAAATAACCGGCCTGGCGATGGAAATGACCTGGAAGACCGCGTTGGTCGGCGTTCCCTTCGGCGGCGGCAAGAGCGGTATATGTTACGACCCGGCTTCGGGAACCGACAGGGAGAAGGAAAAGGTTATACGATCCTTTACCCGCGGCGTCGCCCGCCACATCGGGCCGGAGATTTACATACCCGCGCCCGACATGGGCACGAACGAACGCGACATGGGCCATATTCGGGATTGCGTTTCATATTCGAGCGGCAAGAGCATTACCCAGGGCTGTTTCGTAACCGGCAAGCCGGTCATTCTGGGCGGAATTGTAGGCCGGCGAGAAGCCACCGGCAAAGGCGTGGTCTATTCGATCCAGGAGGCCTGCGACAAACTCGGTATGGATATCTCCAAGTCGCGGGTCGCGGTGCAGGGATTCGGCAATGTCGGGTCGGTCGCCGCGATAGAAATCGTCAAGCACGGCGCGAAAGTAATCGCCGTAGCCGATCATCTTGGCGGCATTGAAAAGTCCGACGGTCTGGACGTCGTCGCGCTGGCGGAATACCAAAACAATAACGGTTCGGTGAAAGGTTTCCCCGGCGGCACGCCAATGGACAAGGATGACATCATGGAAGTGGATTGTGATATCCTGATTCCCGCAGCCGTTGCATCGGTGCTGACCGAAGACAACGCCCATAAGGTAAAAGCGAAGCTCATCGCCGAGGGTGCCAACGCGCCGACGACACCGGGTGCTGATGAAATTCTGTTCGAGAAGAAGATATCTATCATCCCCGACATTCTCTGCAACGCCGGCGGTGTGTTTGTCTCTTACCTGGAATACACCCAGGAGACGCAGCGGGAACAGATGACCCTCCAGCAGGTTGAGGGAAGGCTGGACGAGCGGATGCGTGAAACCTTCGACATGGTTTTCAAGGCGATGAAGCCGGGCGACTCCATGCGGCAAGTAGCGATGAACATAGCCGTCGGCAGAGTAATGGACGGCATGTACGCACGAGGCATGCTGCCGTAAATCCTGCGACAATAAGATTTGAAAGATTTGACACTCCCTCTGGTATATACTATGATATATACCAGAGGGAGTGCTATTATGGTTACAACCAAAATATTTATGAACGGGCGCAGCCAGGCGGTTCGGCTGCCCAAGGAATTCCGTTTCGACGCTGAGGAAGTCTGCATAGCCAGGATTGATGAAATGGTCGTCTTGTATCCATGCAATGCGGGCTGGGAACTGCTGGCCGAGGGAATCGAGCGATTTACCGATGATTTTTCGGCAGACCGTAATCAGCCCTCGCAGCCCGATGAGCGGAAAGCATTATGATTCGCTATCTGCTCGACACCAATATCTGCATAGAGTTAATCCGCGGTCGTTCGAAAACGGTGCTTCAGCATATTCGGCAATGTCAACTTGGTGAAGTGGGCATCTCGACCATTACTCTGGCGGAACTGGAATATGGTGTAGCCAAAAGTAGCGATCCCGCTCGCAATCAAATTGCCTTGGCAGAGTTTTGTGCCCCACTGGAAATCATATCTTTTGACGATCACGCTGCCGCTGCATATGGCCGGCTTCGCGCCGGTCTCGAACGCCTTGGCACACCCATCGGTCCACTGGACACGCTCATTGCCGCTCACGCATTGGCTATTTCTTGCGTACTCGTAACCAATAATGAGCGAGAATTTCAGCGAGTAAATGGCCTGCCGATTGAGAACTGGACAAAACCATAAAGGGAACCCCAAAAGTTTCAATCCGGGGCTTGGCCTTGCAACTCGACGCGGCTTGGGGTAGCCTTTGACTCATGAGTAATGCGAAAAATGAATCTCCGACAATCCGGTCAGCTGTCCTTCTGATTCATTGCCCGGACCAAAAGGGACTGATCGCCCGGGTGGTGGATTTTATCCTGAAGAACAGCGGCAATGTTCTTCATCTCGACCAGCACGTCGACCTCGAGCGGCAGGTGTTTTCCATGCGTATCGAGTGGGATCTGGAGGGATTCGTGATTCCCCCGGAGAAGATCGGCGAATATTTCCAGACCCTCGTCGCAGAGCAGGCCGGCATGCACTGGGCGATGCACTTCTCCGACGAAACGCCCCGCATGGCGATATTCGTCTCCAAACAATCCCACTGCCTCTACGACATTCTCTCGCGATGGCAGGACGGCGAGTGGCGTATCGAGCTGCCGCTGATTATCAGCAATCATCCAGACCTGGCCCACGTAGCCGAGCAGTTCGGCATAAAATATCACGTTCTGCCCATAGACAAAGCCAGCCGGCAGCAGCAGGAACAGAAGCAACTGCAACTGCTGGCCGAGCACAAAATCGAATTTGTCGTGCTGGCCCGCTACATGCAGGTACTCTCGGACGAGTTCATATCGCATTACCCCAACCGGATTATCAACATTCACCATTCATTTTTGCCGGCGTTTCCCGGATCGCGGCCTTACCATTCCGCGCACCAGCGCGGCGTGAAGATTATCGGCGCGACCAGCCATTACGTAACGCCCGAACTGGACGCCGGGCCGATTATCGAACAGGATGTCGGCAGGATCAGCCACAAGGATTCCGTCGAAGAACTCGTCCGAAAAGGCCGTGACCTGGAAAAAGTCGTCCTGGCAAGGGCGATCTGGAACCACCTAAGCCGAAAATGCCTCGTCTACGACAACCGCACAGTTATCTTCGATTGAGAACAATAATATGATGACTATAGATCGATCCAGTGAATATCTCCAAGGCTTACTCCGGGAGTTATGCGCTTTACCCAAAGAAACCGAATGGGTTGAATTCAAGGTTGGGGATAGCAATCCGGTGAAAATCGGAGAATACATCTCCGCATTGGCCAATTCGGCGGCTTTGTGCGGGAAGGCTCATGGGTATCTGATTTGGGGCATAAAAGATATAACGCATGAGATTGTCGGCACCGAGTTTTTGCCAAGCCAGACCAAGAAAGGTAACGAAGAACTGGAAAATTGGTTGCTTCAGGCACTGAACCCCAAGATTCATTTTAAGTCTTATGAGTTTCGAGTTGAGAACAAGATGGTTGTTATTCTGGAAATTGCGCGAGCAGCGCATCGTCCGGTGCAATTCAAGGAGCTGGAATTCATCCGTGTTGGATCGTACAAGAAAAAGCTGAAGGGATATCCAGAGAAAGAACGAGAACTTTGGCGGATTTTCGACCAGACGCCGTTTGAAGAGCAGATTGCCGCGGACCACGTTTCTGCCGAAGATGTTTTTCGACTGCTGAACTATTCAGCTTACTTTGAACTGCTCGAACTGGATTTGCCGGAAAATCGCGAAGCTATACTTGATCGTTTGAAAAATGACGAAATGATTATCCCTTGTTCCGCAGGAGGCTGGAATATAACAAATATGGGGGCGATTCTGTTCGCTAAGTCCTTGAATTCCTTCAAACATTTGAGACGAAAAGCCGTACGAGTGATTGTTTATAAAGGTAATAGCCGGATTGAAACAACGCGAGAACAAGTAGGTGGCAAGGGGTACGCTTTCGGATTCGAAGGGTTGATCGAATTCATTAACAATCTGTTGCCGGTTAATGAAGTTTTTGGACAAGCCTTGCGGAAAGAAGTTCCCATGTACCCCGAAGTGGCTGTCCGGGAGTTGGTTGCCAACGCGATTATCCATCAGGATTTTACTATGCCGGGAACCGGTCCGATGATTGAAATCTTCGCGGAGCGTATGGAGATTACCAATCCGGGTAAACCATTAGTGAAAACAGAGCGATTTCTTGATAGTCCGCCCAAATCACGCAATGAAACGCTAGCCTCTTTCATGCGAAGAGTCGGAATTTGTGAAGAACGCGGCAGCGGTGTTGACAAAGTGGTTTTCCAGACGGAGTATTACCAATTACCCGCACCGCTTTTTGAGGCAACGGGCGACCACACCCGTTGTATTTTATTTGCCCATAAGCCATTAAATAAGATGGATAAAGATGACAAAATACGGGCATGTTATCTGCACACCTGTTTACGCCATGTGAAGCGAGAGTTTACGACAAACAGCTCTATTCGGGAAAGATTCGGGATGAAACAAAAAAGCCAAGCCATAGCCTCCCGAATTATTCACGCAACTGTAGAAAAAGGGTGGATCAAACTTCATGATCCTGAGAGTGAATCTAAGAAACATGCAAAATATGTGCCGTTTTGGGTGTAATCCATAGTAATCGGTGAAATGTTTTATAATTGCGGATTCTTATATGATTCTTATATGATTTTTTGGGAATCATGAGCGAGATTTCGATTTTCCCGGATCCGTAAGCTATTGCAAGAGAAGGGGTTGCGAGTTGCTACTTGTCTTTTGGCTTATATGATTGTTATTTGACAAACGCCGCCTGTTTTTCCAGAATGCCCTTATTGCCGACATGTATTGGAGGTTGCCGTCAGGATTTGTTTGCTCATTTTTGACACCCGACAACTGGTATGGGCGGCAGAATCACTTATTTAAGCCGGTTTTGCTTGCCTTTTGGCTGTCAATTCGGCAAAATGCCTGCTGATTTCCCCACAAGTCAGCAGAAAGGTGCAACCATGAAGATTCTTATTGCGGATAAACTATCGGACCAGGCTGTCTCGGATCTTGGAGCGTTGGGCGCGGAAGTGGTGATGCAGCCGGATCTTACCGCCGATGATTTGCCAAATGCCGTCGGCGATGCGGAGGTGCTCGTGGTTCGCTCCACGAAAGTTACCACCGCGACGATCGAAGCCGCACCCCGCCTGAGCCTGATTATCCGGGCAGGTGCCGGCGTGAATACCATAGACGTTGAGAAAGCCTCAGCCGAGGGCGTCTACGTTACGAATTGCCCGGGCAAGAACTGCGACGCGGTCGCGGAGTTGGCCATTGGCTTGATGATTGCCGCCGACCGGCGGATTGTCGATGCAGCCGCTACACTGCGGGCAGGCAAATGGCAGAAGAAAAAATTCCAGAAATCCCGAGGCCTGCTGGGGCGAACCTTCGGCGTCATCGGGCTGGGCAAGATCGGCCTGGCGACGGCCCGGCGGGCGGCTGCCCTCGGTATGGCGGTCATCGCGACCAGCCGCAGCCTGACGCCCGAAAAGGCGGAGGAACTCGGCTTCGAGTACGCAGCCACGCCGGAACAATTAGCCGCCAAAGCCGACGTCGTATCCGTGCACCTGGCAGCTACGCCCGAAACAAAACATCTCGTCAACGCGAAATTCCTCGCAGCCATGAAGGACGGCGCGATCTTCATCAACGCCTCGCGGGGCGAAATCGTGGATTCCGCCGCGCTTGCCGCAGCCATCGAGTCGAAAAATCTTCGCGTGGGGCTGGACGTTTACGAAAACGAGCCGACCACCGGCGAGGCGGACTTCGGCCAGACCGAACTGGCCGGCAAGATTGCCTGCACCCCGCACATCGGTGCCAGTACAGACCAAGCCGCCGAAGCCATCGCCGCCGAGGTCGTCCGCATCGTCCGATTATACCAGGAAACCGGCACGCCGCCGAACGCGGTAAACGTGCGTAAATCGTCGGACGAAGGGTTCAACCTCATCGTCCGCCACTTCAACCGCGTGGGCGTATTGGCCGGCGTGCTGGACCGCCTCCGCAACGAGGATATCAACATCGAGGAAGTCCAGAATACCATCTTCCAGACCGGCCAGGCTGCCTGCTGCACCCTCGTACTGGACAACAGGCCCGCCGACAGCGTGGTCGCGGAATTGGCGCGGAACTCCGATATTATCGACATCGAGTTGAAGGAAAAATAATTCACCTTTATCCGTAACGAATGGGCAGTGATGAGCAGTACAATCATGATTAAACGAGTTGTTTTCGGCACGGCAATGATCGCCGTATTGGCCGGTGCGTTCTTGCTGGACTGGTATCTTGACATACCAAGCGGCGCGCCGTTGGCAATTATCCTGCTACCCCTGCTGTGGCTCGGATTTGTCGAGTTCGCACGCATGGCCAAATCGGCGGGCGTGCGAATCCTCTGGCCGGCGGGATTCATCGGCGTCAGCCTGATTGCCATAATACCGATACTGCAGCGGTTGCAATTTACTGTGGGTCATGGAGGGGTTTTCTGGTATGAAAAACTTTTACAGATTCTGGGTAATCCGTTCATAACTCCCGGCTTGGTAATCCTGCTGATATTTCTCAACCAGATGATCTCCGGGCGGCTTGACGATGCCCTGCGGCGAATCGCATGCACGTTTCTGGGCGTGTTTTACCTGGGTGTCGGCGGTGCGGCGATGTTGTCGCTGCGAAGTTTTGACAACTCGGGGCTGCTTATCCTGTTCCTCGCGGCGGTCAAGTGTACCGATATCGGGGCGTTTTTCGTCGGCTCGGCAATCGGCAAGCACAAGATGATTCCGTGGTTGAGTCCCGGCAAAAGCTGGGAGGGGCTTTTCGGAGGCCTACTGGCGGCGGCGATTGTAGGCGTCGTCGGCTGGTGGATAGACTCCATCCAGGCTGAGCCGGCAATTTGTTGGAGTCTGGAGCAGTTCATCGTTTTCTGCGCCGTCGTGGGACTGGCCGGCCAGTTTGCTGATCTGTGCGAGTCGCTGCTGAAACGATCCGCCGGCGTGAAGGATTCCGGCGCTCTCGTTCCGGAATTCGGCGGAATACTCGACATCATGGATTCGCCACTGCTGGCGGCCCCGGTCGCCATGGCGATAGCGAGAATCCTGTATGGGTAGGTTATGCAGCTTGTCCCCAGGGGGCTCGTTGCATAACAATTTTTCGACACATCTCTCCGCAATTCTCGTTATGCAGCAAGCTGTCCATATTTGTAGGGTGGGTGCTTGCACCCACGCGGTTTCTTCGTTTGGCGAATCCAAGCCCACTTTTAGGGTGGCACGATTCCTTGGGGATCGTATGTTTTCCCCGGTCTTCACGTGGGTGCAAGCACCCACCCTACGGCACAGGGCCCAAACCTACGCGTCACCCATGGCCCGGTTTCGCGGCGGTTGGGGAAGGCCGCCGCGCTATGAGTACGCATTGACCCCACCTGTCGGGTGGCCCCCTGGGGGAAGGAATCGCGAGAAACGAGTTTCTCCCACCTAAGAAAAACCATCGAAGAAAAAATTCCATTTCCTCTTGCAGTTTGGCCGATGTTAGGGTAACGTGTAATGCGGCATTGAATCCGCGGCGGGAATCGCGGGGCAATGCCGGCTATCGGTTACCCGAATGGACACACAACGCAAACTCGAATTGCTTGCCGACGCCTCGCGTTACGATCTGTCCTGTGCGTGCGGCACGAAGGACGGCGACCATCGGCGTCGCGGGCCTGACGGCATGTGGCTGTATCCGGTGTCGCTGCCGAGCGGCGGCGTGTCGATCATGCTCAAGACGCTGCTGTCCAACTCGTGCATAAACGACTGCCGCTACTGCCCGCTGCGGAACGATCAGGACGTCCGCCGATGCAGCCTGACCCCGGAAGAAATCGCCACCGTCTTTATGGATTACGTCCGGCAGCGGAAAGTCGTGGGGCTGTTTCTCAGTTCCGGGGTGTCTCGCAGCCCGGATTACACGATGGATCGCATGACGGGGGTCGCGTGGATTCTGCGGCGGAGGTATCGGTATCGCGGATACATTCACCTGAAGGTAATTCCCGGCGCGTCGGACGCTGCCATCGAGACGGCATTGTCGCTGGCCAGTGCAGTTTCGCTCAATGTCGAGGCTCCGAAGCCCTCAGCCTTCGCAGCCTTGTCGAAAACGAAGGATTACGACCGCCACATAGTTCAGCCGATAAAACTCATCAGCCGGCTCACCTCGCGGGGCAATCAGTTTGCCGGCGTGAAGCAGACCACGCAGTTTATCGTGGGGGCGGCTGACGAGAGCGATTCGGACATTGTCCGGGCGACGTTCGGCCTGTACCGACGGCTGGGCCTTAGCCGCGTGTACTTCAGTGCATACCAACGCGGCCTGGGCGACCCGTCACTGCCCGGCGAACAGAATCGCACGCTCGAACCGGAGCAGATGTTCACCCGTGAGCATCGTCTGTACCAGGCCGATTTCCTGCTTCGCCAGTACAAGTGGGATATCCAGGACATTCTTTTCGATGCCGACGGCAAGTTGCCGCTGGGCGTGGATCCCAAACAGCGGTGGGCGGAATTGCACCCGGAATTTTTCCCGGTGCGGGTTTTATCGGCGGGCCGGGATGAATTGCTCCGCGTACCGGGCCTTGGCCCGACGACGGCAAAGCGAATTCTCCAATCGCGACGTCAGGGCGGAATCCGCAGCCTCGCGGACGTAGGCATGCGAGGCAAACGCCTGGCAAACGCGAAAAAGTATACCGTGATGGAATAGTAGGTTGTCTTTGCAGGATGCTTTTCCCTTTGCAGGGTGCCGTGGCGGGAAGCGAAGCGACAGCCACGATGCTTGTATGCCTAACGATGCTTATACGTCCAACATTGATCCCAACAGGTCAATGCGTTACCGTACCAACATGACGAACTTTGCCGACAACCCGCACCGCAAAAGCTGGGATATCCCCTGGGACAGTCATCTGCTGACGTTTTCCTGTTTTAATCGTCGCCCCTTTTTTCGGAGTAACCGGGCATGTGGTTGGTTCCTGGAAAATTTAATCTCGGCCCAACGGAAGGCACCCTTCGACTTATGGGGATACGTCTTGATGCCGGAGCATGTTCATCTACTCATACTGCCGGCTGATGGAGTGAAGATGTCGGCGATCCTGTACACCCTGAAACAGCCGGTAACAATTCGGGCAATCACATATATCCGCCGGCATACTCCCACGTTTCTGCGGCGTATGGAGGACACGCAGCCAAACGGGAAAGTTGCATATCGTTTCTGGCAGCGTGGTGGGGGATATGATCGCAACCTGCGGGCGGTGAGCGATGTGCATGAGAAACTCAAGTATCTCCACGAAAATCCCGTGCGACGAGGTTTGGTCTCCTGCGCGGAAGATTATCATTGGTCCAGTGCCCGGGCATGGTTAACCGGGGACGACGGAGATGTCCCTGTAAATCGGGGAAGTTTCCCGCCGATGATACAGTAAGGATGGCCTACTCCATAGTAACATCGTGGCTGTTGCTTCGCTTCCCGCCACGGCACCCCGCAAATAGAAAAACACCCCGCAAAGGGGAAGATTTTGTATGGCACGACGTTCCCTGTGCGCAAAGAACAAGCCGCACCGATCGTTCGCCCGCATGGCGTGGGTGGGATTTCCCATTCCACTTTGCGAAGCGCGTATCGGTGCGGCTTGCGTGTATGTGCGTTTGAATTGCCTTACGGCATCATCATGAACATGAACACGAACGCGAACAGGCCGACTGTTTCGGCGATGCCCATGGCGATGATGGTGAACGTGAACGGTTTGCCATCGGCTTCGGACATAGCCCGAATGCCGGCAGCTCCGATGACGCCCTGCATCCACGCGCTGAACAGTTCGCCCAGGCCGCACGCCAGGCCGATGCTGAAGAACGCGCCGGCGTTGGCGGAAAGTTCGGCATTGCCGTACATCTGACCCTTGAGGACGACCAGCATCAACACGAAGCCGTAAATCGTCTGGCTCAGGGGCATACCCGTAAGTGCGACGTACAGAAAGTTCATGCCCTTGCCTTCTTTGGCCTCTTTGGCCCATGCCCCGGCGGCTGCCCGTCCGGCGGCACCGACACCCAAAGCACTACCAATAGCCCCAAGCCCAAGCGGCAACGCAAAACCAAGTTGACCAAGCCATGCCATATCCATATTAACTATCTCCTTCGACTGCAGTTTTGGTAAACGGGCTGTAGGGATGTCCTACCCATTGAACGCCCGCGTTATTTGAAAATTCCAACATATTCAGTCGCACACCGTGTGCGAAAATCGCTATGAGGCAGAGGATGATGTTCAACGCGTGGGCAGCCAGGAGTATCAGCACGCTGGCGATGATGAGAATCGGAGAAGCCTCGCCAACCTGCCAGGCCAGATCGTTGAACGTAGAGGCGATGTAGTAACTCGCCAGGCCGACCGCCATCAGTCGGATATAACTCATCGTGTCCGAAAATGTGCTGATAGCCGGCATGAAATTCGCGACCAGCCCCAGGCCGATCCTCTTGACGGGGTTGCGGCTGGGATGGCTGAAAAGCACTACCAGCGCGAAGCCGACCGCCAGCAGCCCGATCATAAGCGGCGCGGGCATCCAAGCCGGCGTACCGAAGAACATATCCCATATCAGCCCCAGCATGCCAATCAGGAAGCTGCACCAGCCAAGCTCCGCCAACGCTCGCAGGTCTGGCGCCTTGCCGATTAACTGTCGCAAATGGGCCAGCACCAGGTGAATCGTGCCGAAAATGAAGCTGATCTGGATAATGAGGTCTCGGCCTTCTTTTGCCTGCTCGACCGGCCGCCATAGTATGGCCAGCGGGCTGAGCAAATTGCCCAGTGGCGTCCACAGGCTGCCCGAGTGGCTCATATCATCCGGGCTTACGCCGAAATAATTGCCGGAAAGCGCGCCCCATACAATGGTCGTTATTCCGAATACCAGCAGCAGATTCGCCGCCGGAGAGCCGGCTGCCTTTTTGAGCTTGCCGTAGAACAGCAAGCCGATCAGCGTGAAGATAAGCCCATATCCGCCGTCGCCAATCAGCATGGCTGTGAAAATCGGCATGGCGACGATGAAAAACGGCGACAGGTCGAATTCGCGATAACCCGGCGTCGTACCGAGGATGTCGAAGAGGGCTTTGATAGGTTTGACCCATCGGGGGTATCGCACCAACGACGGCGGTTCTTCGTCTTCGTCGGGGTCGAGGTTCTGCACCGCAGCCGATACGCCGACAGCCCCGAGCTTGCCGCTCAGGTCGCCTGCTTCGGCAGCCGGCAGCCAGCCTTGTATGGCGAAAATTCGGCCTTCTTCCAGCCCGCCGCGATGGGCGACGACATACTCAGCCTCGTCGTGCACCTTGATGTGCTCGCGACGCATCGCCGGCAGCAGATTGGCCAGGGCGTTAAGTTCTTCGGCGTCGGCTTTGAGGGCGGTGTCGATTTCGGCAGCCTCGGCTTTGATGCTGGGCCTGTCGCGGGTGGGCACTTCGACAAGCTCCGCCGACTCTGGCAGCTCGAACTCGTCCCGGCCTCGCTGAATCACAGCCAGCAGCGTATTTTTGCCGTGAAGCTGAGAAATCTGTGTAACGCACTCCGCAGCTACTGCCTCCGCCGTCATAGCCGACAGGTCGTCATCCGGGACGATGTAAAATTTCGGTTCAACGCCGGCGGCGACGAGAGATTCGTATGCTTCCAGACGCATGTCGCCCCAGAGTTCCAACTGTTCCATCTGCCGGTGCAGCGAATTGAGGCGATTCTGCCGCTCGACGCTCTGCCGGTGAATCGTGTGCGTCTCGTCGGCAGCCTGCTGCGGGGTCATGTCCAGGGCGTCGCCCTCGGTGTGATGACTCTCAAGAATCTGGATGGCCCGGCCTAGCGAATCGAGGCGGCCTAGCGTTTTCTCATCCGCCACAGCCTCTTCGGGATCGACGGGGATCAGGTGCAGGACGCCCAAGTCGCGCAAGGCGTTCAGCAGACTATCGCGATCGGCCTGCCGCGAGGCAACGTACACTTTTTGCATTGGTACGATCATGCGGGCGCAACCTCCTGCGCAGCGGGGGTGTCATGTTCGGGCGGCAGATAAACGGTAGCCTCGGACTTGGTAATCTTGCCCTTGGCGATTTTTGCCCGTCCGACGGCAGCCGTCATTTCGTCGCCCAGATGAATGCGAATCCGGCGGATGGCTTCAAGGCTTTCGGGAATTTTGACCTTCTCGAAAAGGTTCACCCGCTGGATAATCTTGATAAGTTCCTTTTGCAACAGTTCGAATTGCTGCCGCAGAACATCCAGTTTCGCCTGAAGTTCGTTGAGTTTGCGGTCGTCGGCCAATGCCTGGTCCACCCAGGCGGGCGTCGAGAAGAGGCTGTACAGGGCGAGGGGAAACTCCACGCCGCGGAAGCGACGTTTTCGATTTCGGTATCGATTTTCGCGGGGGTAGCCAGGGCTTTGAAGTTCACGCCCGCCCGATCGGTGAGGATTGCCTGGTACGGTTCGAAGGTTTCGCGGGCTGTGCGCGTTTCGTCGCGGCAGAGGTTCATTTCCTGCGTTACGTTGCGCACCATCAACTGCAACTGCTGCTGCTTGAGCTTCAGCATGGGCAGATATCGCTGGAACCGCTGCAGTGCGTCGCGGTAGCGTTTAAGTTCCGGCCTGGTTAATTTGAATTTCTGTGCCATTGTTTATAATCGTCTAATTATTATGCACTCGCGGCGGCTTCTTCGGCAGCTTCTTCCTCGGCGGTCAGTTCCTTGGGCCAATGGTTTTCGAGGATGGCCCTTCGTATGCCGGTTTCAACCGGCTCGAAGCAGTCAGCCAGGATGTCCCAGCATCGATCCAATGCCTCGAACAGCGGAATATTCACCGACAGATCCATGATTTTATCTTCGAACTGGTCGCCGTATCTCAGCAGTTTTTCGTCCCAATTGGACATTTCGAAGCCCATGTCGCGTTTTTCGCGTGTTTCGCGGCAGGTGGAGTACAGTTGCAGGCAGCCGTCCATGATGGCCCGGTGGTCGTCGCGGGTGTCGCCGTTGACCTGCTGCTTAAGCCGCGAAAGCGAACCGAACGGCTCGATACGCCCGTTGCGGAGATAGAACTGGCCTTCGGTAATGTAGCCGGTGTTGTCCGGTACCGGGTGGGTTACGTCGTCGCCGGGCATCGTAACCACAGCCAGCGTGGTCATGCTGCCGGCGCCGTCGAAGTCGACCGCCTTTTCGTACCGCTTGGCCAACTGCGTGTAAAGGTCGCCCGGATAGCCGCGGTTGGAGGGAATCTGCTCCATGGTGATGGCGATTTCCTTCAGCGAGTCGCTGAACGCGGTCATGTCCGTCAGCAGCACCAGCACCTTTTTGCCCTGGAGGGCGAAGCTTTCGCCGACGGCAAGGCAGAGGTCGGGCACGAGGAGGCACTCGACGACGGGGTCGGCGGCGGTGTGCACGAACATGATGGTTCTGCCGAGTACGCCGCCTTCCTCGAACGTGTTGCGGAATTTCAGGTAGTCGTCGTGTCGCAGACCCATGCCGCCGAGAATGATGATGTCAGCCTCGGCTTGCAGGCCGACGCGGGCCAGCAGCTCGTTGTACGGCTCGCCGGCGACGGAGAAAATCGGCAGCTTCTGGCTTTCGACGAGCGAGTTGAAAATGTCGATCATCGGAATGCCGGTATTGATCATATTGTCCGGCATACGCCGCATGATGGGGTTCACCGCCGGCGATCCGATGTCCACGGGATCAGCCTGTATCTCAGGCCGATTATCGCGAGGCTTGCCCGAACCGTCAAACACCCGCCCCAGCAGATCGTCGCTGAAAGGCACCTGCATGGGCCTGCCGAGGAAGCGAACCTTGTCGCCGGTGGAAATACCCTGCGTGCCGGCAAAAATCTGCAGGGAAACTTGGTCGCCCTCCAGACGGATTACCTGTGCAAGGCTAGGCCCGCGCTTCGTGGTGATAATCGCCAGCTCATCGTAGCCAACATCACTGGCTGTGATGGTAACAACGTTACCAGCGATACGTGTGATTTCGTCAAAATATTTTCTCATAACACCCAATGTCCAATGTCTAATGACTAATGTCTAAAAAACTAAAAAACTAAAAAACTAAAAAACTAAAAAACCTAATGACTAATGTCTGAAGCCGTCTTGGAATTTCGAAAGATTGCTACAAAAATCAGATGCAGTTCTTTCGCCTCTTTCCAAAGTTCTCTTGCTTCCAGTTTCAGTTCCTCGTTGGCTGAGCCGATTATTCTCAACCAGTATTTCGTTTCGCGCGCCTCTTTTTTGCAAAGCCCGATTTTGAATCTGAAATCCTTTCGCGAAATCCCGTCATCCGCTTCACAATAATTCGCCCCAACACTTGTGCCGGCTTTGACCAGTTGCGTAATCATGGGATTGTTGACAGGATTTTGTTTCATTTTCCTTGCGAAGGCAACAATAGCCCTGGCAAACACAGCAGTCCTTTCTTCCAAATCAAATTGTCGCGTTTTTTCCGTACTAACGTCAATACCCCTCATCCAACATCCATCAATCTTCCGTCTTCAGTTTTTAGTTTCTCGTTTTTAGTTTCTTGTTTTTTAGTCATTAGGCATTAGACATTAGTCATTTCGCCCCTGATTATTCTCTGCCTTTTGCCGCGATAAACGCGTCAATTTTCTGTACAAAGTCTTTGTACTCGTTGCTGTCAGGGGCGACATAGTTCCAGTTTCGGAAGAGGTCCTGCAGCTTGAACATTATGTCGCGGGCCTGGTGTTTTTCTTCGAAGTCGAAGTCCGTATCCATTACTTCCAGGATTTTATCGAAGACAAACTGCTGGCGATCCGGCGGCGTCGCTCCGTCTATCTCGTCGAACGCGTTTTGCTGGAGGTAGCAGTTGTCGAAAATTTCCGCCTTCAGCATTATGGCGAAGTCGTCGATTGGCGTGCCTTCTTCGCCGACGACGGTCATCATCTGTTTGACTTCGCTGCCGCGGCGGAGGACGCTCCGCATTTTTTCGGTTTTCGCCGGGTCGATAATGCCCGTGTACTTGCTCCACGAGTCCAGCGGGTCGATTGACGGGTATCGCCGTGCGTCGGAGCGTGCCCGGCTTAAGCCGTGGAAGGCACCGACGACTTTCAGCGTGCCCTGCGTGACGGGTTCTTCGAAGTTGCCGCCGGCGGGGCTTACCGTTCCGCCGATGGTAACCGATGCGACTCGCCCGTCGTTGAGTTCCAGCATTCCGGCCCGTTCGTAGAATCCGGCAATTCGGCTTTCGAGATATGCCGGGAAGGCTTCTTCGCCGGGGATTTCTTCGAGCCGGCCTGATACTTCCCGCATCGCCTGTGCCCAGCGACTCGTCGAGTCAGCCAGCAGCAGCACGTTCAGGCCCATCTGTCGATAATACTCCGCCAGCGTCGCAGCGGTGTATACCGAGGCTTCGCGGGCAGCCACGGGCATCGCGGAGGTGTTGCAGATGATAATCGTCCGCTCCATGAGGCTTTTACCGGTACGCGGGTCGGTAAG
The DNA here is from genome assembly GCA_021108335.1 of Phycisphaerae bacterium. GTDB lineage: Bacteria > Planctomycetota > Phycisphaerae > SM23-33 > SM23-33 > JAIORC01. The sequence continues at coordinate 3,417 of JAIORC010000030.1, read as the reverse complement.
TTCCGGGAATTCGCGGATGGTTTCGACGACTTCGCCGGCCCGCTCTCCACAGGCAGCGATGATGACGATGTCCACCTCGGCGTGGCGGGAGGTGATCTGCTGGAGGACGGTTTTGCCCGCACCGAAAGGCCCGGGAATGCAATACGTTCCGCCGCGGACGACCGGGAACATCGAGTCGATGATCCGCACCCGCGTAATCAGCGGGTCGGTGGGCATGAGTCGGCGTTTGCAGATTGCCAACGCCCGCTTTACCGGCCATTCCTGCTGCATGGTTACGGGAACTTCCTTGCCGTCGGCGGTAGCCAGCGTGGCGATTTGCTTATCGACGGTGTACTCGCCGGCGGGGGCGATTTCCTTGATGGTGCATTCTTCCCGCAGGGTAAACGGTGCCATTATCTGGTGCTCGAATATGCCTTCGGGGCAGTTGCCAAGCACATCCGCCGCCGATACGGTATCGCCGACGGCTGCGGTCGGGGTGAATGCCCATTTCTTCTTCAAGTCCAGGCCGTGGATGTACTTGCCGGGCTTGAGGAAGAAGCCTTCCTGCTCAGCCAATTGCGGCAGCGGGTTTTGCAAGCCGTCGTAAATCTGCCCCAGCAGGCCCGGGCCGAGCGCTACCGAGAGCATCTCTTCGCGGAACTCGACGGTGTCGCCGATTTTCAGGCCTCGCGTTTCCTCGAACACCTGGAGGTCGACGCATCGGCCTCGCACGCGAATGATCTCGCTGAGCAGCTTTGCTCCGTCGGCCCGGCAGCAATAGCCCACCGAGTTCTGTATTACATCGCCCTTTGCCTCGGCGATGACCATATTTCCAAAGACGGCTACGATTCTTCCTGTCACGGCGATATCCTCATTTCAGATCGTCGATAATTGATAATTGTGCAACTGTTGTATTTCGTTACTATCACTTCGTTATGCTCGGACAGATGGTGGCACAGGTTTGTAACCTGTGCTTACGCTACTGCTTACAGCCACAGGTTACAAACCTGTGCCACCTGCTTACAGCCACAGGTTACAAACCTGTGCCACCTGCTTACAGCCACAGGTTGCAAACCTGTGCCACCTGCTTACAGCCACAGGTTGCAAACCTGTGCCACCTTTACTGTTTACTCTGGTTCTGCTCTTCGATTGCCTCGTGCAGCCTATGCCACCTTACCGTCAGCATCAATTTCGCGGCGTATGCGACAAGTTCGTCGTCGCCGAAGCTGAAATACGCGTCGTTTTCCATCAGCCATCGCCAGCGGGCGGCGTCCAGGACGCGTTGGCCTTCCAGCGGGTTTGGGGCAGCCGACCATTCGCTGACGGTCGAGGCGAAGTTTTCGCTGGTCGAGGCGACTTCCTCGGCTACCAGATAAGCCGTCGGGTCCAGTTCCAGCGTTCTGGCGCGGGCCTCGGCGATTGCGTTCCGCAGGGCAACTTCGTATCCGGCCCAGCGTTCCAGGAATCGGCTTCGGCGTTTTTCGCCAACGGCTGCGACATAGCGGAAATAGCTCGCCCATACCGCGTCGGACGGAATTTTGTCTGTGGCGAGTTGTTCCTCGGCAGCCAGCACTTCCGGTAAGGGCATTTCGTCCTGCACCTGTGCGACGGTAAGCACTACGGGGCTGGGCGGCTCGGCCTCGCCGGCGAGGTACGAATCCCGCTGGAGCAGGTCGTCGCTGAGCAATACCGCCTCAGCCATTTCCAGCAGGTCGGCGTCATCTTCCAATTTGCCCAGGAATTCCGCGCAGCTAAGCGACGGCGGCGCGCCAAGGGCGTCCAGAGAAGGCAACAACGACAGTAGATAGATATTCTGCTGCGACACGCCCCTACGCTCCCTATTTCTCTTTGTCAGCCGCTTTTGCCAGGATTTCCCGCAAAGCCGGCGTTACCAGTTCGCTTAACATCTCGACGACCGCGTCCTGCGTAACTTCCACGGTGCCGCCGTGCACTTCGTACTCGAAGCCGGCTTGGCCCAGTCGCCCCTTCAGGTCGAACGAGGGGCGAACCTCGTCGATAACTTCACGCCCCAACTCCTTCAACGCCCAGCTTTTAAGCTGGTCGCGGACGTTGTCAGGCACGTTGATCTTCACCAGCAGGTGCTTCTCGATGTCCGCCTTGGCGTACAATATGACCAGGTCGTGCAGCGTCTGCCCGATGAAGGCCATGTCGTTAAGCGCAGTGCCTGTGGACTCGGCAATCAGGGCGTTGAGGCTCGCGGAGAGGGTTTCCCGCAATTGGCCGACTGTATCGCGGGCAGCGAGTTGCATTTCCGTTTTGGCCCGGGCGATGATGTTCTTGCCCTCCGTCTCAGCGTCGGCAATGATTTTCTTTGCCTTGGCTTCGGCGTCGGCGACGATTTTGTCCGCTGCCTGCTGGGCGTCGGTCTGGAGTTTCTCCGCTGCCTGCTGGCCGGCCTCAACGCCTTCCTGCTGTAATTTCGTTACAAATGCTTCAATTGTAGTTTCTGCCATCGAAAACTCCCATCAAACCGTAACTGGTAACCAGGATTCAGAGTAACCCTTATTGTGAACCTCATACTGTGATTCGGAATAACTACAAGCCAACTTTATGCCATTTTTGCCCGGAGGTTTCAATCGGAAAATCCGCAATCTTCCCAAATAGGTGATTTATTGGGTAACTTAACTCGTACAGCGGAAAATCATTGCCTTGTGGATGAGCGAGGCGATTTGCGCGAGACTGAATACGGAGCAGTCGAATGTGAGGTGAAATGCGGGTTTGTGGGGGTATTTCCGCTCGTAGATTTTCCGCAGGTATTCCCGTTTTTCCGCTTCTTCCCGTAGCCTCAGCTTTGCCTGGGTTTCAGAGAGGCCTTCCCGGAATGCGATTTGCTTGACCCGCCAGGGTTCGGGGGCTTCGAGGCGGACTCGCAGGCCGTTGGGCAGCCCGAGTGTCGCCAGTGCGGAACTTTGCCCTACGAGAACGGAGTAGCCGTCGATGGCCAGGCCCCGGATGATGGTCGTCATGCGGTTGCGAATTTCCATCCCGGATGGTACACGGTCTTTCTTGCCGGACAGCGTGCGGAAAAAATCTCCCAGCAGGCGGGGCTTTTCGCGTCGTTGACGCTGGATAACCTCTATGGCCAGATCGGTTTCGGTGGCGAGAGACTGGAGGATTTCCTTGTGGTATATCTGCCAGTGGCAGCCTTCAGGCGCTTCGTCGGCGAGGATATCCAGTAGCAGCAGACCCAGCGAGAATCCGCCGCAGCCGGTCTGACGGGAGATGGCGACATAAGGCCCAGCCTCGGCGACCTCGTCGTCGCTAAGCGTCTGAAACTTGCTCATCTGTTGAGCCAGTGAATCCTTGGCCATCCCGTTACTCCTGATACTACAGCGTGAGTCAATGTTGCTTTAGGGAACCTCTAAAAATTCATTTCTGCTACGAACGGCTGCAATTCCCGCAGGCTTCGTTGTCGGG